>DYLQ01000004.1:69697-88490 GCA_020722015.1 Thermotoga sp.
CTATGTACGTCATCGTGGCAGCACCCCAACCGTTCAGATCTCCGCGATAATACCACGTCATCGATTCTTTAGACGTATCACCAATTCCGACTGCAGAGCTCGTTGTGGCCAACTTCGGGTTAAAGTAAAAGGTCACATTCCCAGAGCCAACCGGTATGTTGTTGATCTTTTTGATTCCACCATACCAGTTATTGTTGTAATAGATCTTGTATTCCCACTGGCCCGTTGTCGATGGCAACGTTGTCGTTAGCGTGTAAAGTCCAGATGTGGCGCTGTAGGTCATTTTGTATGTGGTACTGGTGGCCCAACCGTTAAAGCTTCCCATAACGTAGGCTGAAGGGACTGTCATCGTTGCATTTACGATCTTGACTTGCGAATTTATCGTGTTGAACTGTATCGTGAATGTATTCGCCGCAGTCGCAAGGGTTATACTTCCATTTGAAAGAAAATACGCACTGTATGAGCCGTTGAAATAGTAAGGAAGCAGATTGGGCGGTTGTGTGCTGAAGGTCGATTGAGGTGTTATTTTGTATCCGTAGGTTCCAGGCTGAAGTACATTACTGGTCGAGATTGTGGTCGTAAAAATGCCATCTCCAACTGAAGTCATCTGATCGAATTTCCAATTATTCAAATTCCCTGCGAAATACCAATTTTGAGAAGCCTTTGAGGTGTCTCCGATCCCTAAGGATGTGAAAGGCTGTGCCAAAGATGGATTGAAGTAAAATGTCACAGTTCCAGATCCAACAGGTATGTTTTGATATCCGTATTTTATGAGTTTACCAAGATAAGATTGGGCTATCATGTACTCGTTAACGCCGTAAACGGACGGTGAGGATGGCAGATCAACGGTAAGCGAATATGTTTTGTCTATGGGGTTGTAATTCATCTGGTATTTCGAATTCGTAGCCCAATTCGTGAATGTGCCTATCACGTAAGTCGGCGTTGCCACCCATCCATTGACAACATAAAAGTTAACGGCCGGGCTTAGACTTTCAAGTCCGTATTGGTTTGTAGATTTGACCGCCACGTAATGTTTCCCGTTGTTGAGCGGAGAATTTATTCCGATCTGCGTTAGACTTGTAGCCGCTATCTGTGAGCCATTCAGGTAAAAGGTATAAGTAGCCGGGCTTGAGGATATTTTAAGTGTAAAAGTGGATGGTACGGTTGAGTTGTCAGATGGATACAAGATAACAGGCACTTGAGGGTAAGAAGATGGAATTGACACGCTCGTAGATTTTATGGTGAATGAGAAAAGGGGAAGATTTTGATTTATTTCAAAGCTTACAAGGCCATAATTCGGAACGAAGTAAAGATTTATCGTATAGCCTCCTCCAGAAAGTGTGACCAACAGCACGTTATCATAGGTTTTTCCGCCTATCGTTGCCTGAGAGATGTAAGTTGAGCTGCGCTTGTAGGTGTAAGAGATCGAGGTTGCATCAGGACTTGAAAGCACCACGGCATTTGTGGCAACGGATGTGGGTTTATTGCCGTAAACGCTGTCTAAAACCAAAACGGGATAAGGGGCAAAGTTTTGCAAATAGATCCCGTTTTGAGTTAAGAAAGAAAGCAAAAGATTTGCATTCGGATATCCTCCAAAAGCATACGGTACGTTGATCGTGTAAGAACTTGAACTCTTTTCGTAAGAGACAACCTCGTTGACCGGTATGAGAGATGAAAAATTGGAATTAGAAATTTTCACACTCTTTAAAATGTCCATCAATGGTTTTGATACAGCCACAGATTGAACGAAAACTTGGCTGTTTTGCGTCGATGGTATTGTGTTTATCGTTGCGAGTGAATTTGAGACAGGCATCGTGAAGTAATTCTGACCGACGAAAAGAGAGACACCATTTGAAAATTTCTCGCCAGATGCGTTCACCGCACTTATGAGGTAATGGTAAGTTGTACCTGGCTCAACTATATCGATGTACGAATTTTGCGTGCCACCAACGGTCGCTATCAGTTGGTATCCAACCATAGGATTGTTCGTTCTCCATATTTTGAACGCAGAGACGGGTATGTTCTCTTCCCATTTCAGAACCACAGAATAGGTATTTGGCGACGTTGCCTGTAGTGTGGGTGTGGATGGGACAAGAGGATAAAGTGTTATCGTTCCTACATCATTCATCCCCTTGGTCAGTGAAATAGACGTCGAGTACGATGATAATCCACTTGCACTGACCGTCAGCGTGTAATTCCCGATTGGAACTGCCGCTATTGTGAAATTGCCATTTGTTCTTGTGTAAGTTTGTGCGACAATTGTGGATGAGTTACTCAACGATACGTTTGCCATCGGAAGAGGTTGTGAATTGAATATAACCTTTCCACTTACGACGGCACGAACATTTTCGTTGACTGGATGGATTACAGGCTTAAAGATGTAACCTTGGCCAGTTTGCTCGACCGAATTTGAAAGGTCGAAATCAAGATATACTCCCCCAGCTTCGAAAGCATTTGTCGGTTGAAGGTCCACTTTTATAGTTTGACTTGGAATCGTAAGAGGATAAGAGATATTATTTATCACTATAGTGGCCTCGGAGATGTTAAACCGAATCTGAGTTATAGTCCAAGTCGATTGTAATGAGAAATTTGCTATTTTCAATGATGTCCCGACAAGTGTCGTGAGATCATAGGTGCCGCTCGCCGGAGAGGTGTACCATGTTGAGGTCGATGCATTTGCAATGTGAACGGATATGTTTGATATATCAACGTAAAGATGTTGTATTTGAGAGATGGAAAGTGGTTTGTCCGTTATGTAGAGTGAAAAGTTGCTCGTGGGAGGAATGTAAGTTGCAGTCGTTGCGGTAATGGTATTCGAGGTAGCCCGTCCCGATGGGTTTATGGCAACTATGAAGTAGTTGTACCGTGTGGACGGATTAAGCCCAATGGCGGTATAAGAGGTTGCGTTTCCACTTGCCGTGGCAAGTAACAATTTGGATGGTGGATTGTATATGTAAATTGTAGAAGCATTTTGAGTTTGGAAGCCAAGGGTTATGGTGTTTGTCGAAGTAGAGGTTACCGCAAAACTTTTTATTGTTGGTAAAATTAAAGTGGGTTGAATGTAAGACAGCGTTGTTGCTCCAACCGTATTGGAAGTTGCCCTACCGGAGGCGTTAGTTGCAACTATGAAGAATTTGTACATCGTTGACGGCATAAGTTGATTGACCTTATATGAAGTGGACGAGCCAGAAAGAATTGCGTATTGATTGAATTCAGTCGATGTCGATCCGTACAAGAAGATCGCCGAAGCGTAAGATGTATTCCAAGCCAAAGAAATGGAATTTGTGGCGACATTTGTTACTTTTAAAGTCGGAGTTGAAGGTTTTGGATATGGAATGGTCCTAAAAGACCACACAGAACTCGTTGCAGATCGACCATTTGAAACAATTGCGACCTTCCAATAGTAAGTCGAAGAATAATTGAGATTTCTCACGAGATAAGAGGTTGATTGTGTTGTGGTGGAGTATTGAGGATTTTGATCTGTCCCAAAGAAGACTTTATACGTCGATTGAGATCCATTCCATTTTAAATACACGCTCGTGGAAACATTTGTCGCACCATTAGGTGGTGTCACAAGTTGTGGTGGAACAAGAGTTGGCTTTGGCAAAAGAAAACAGCTGGATAACACAAGAGTCATGACAATCATGGCCATAAAAAGCATTAAATACTTTGATTTCATGATGTCCTTCCCTCCTTGAAAGTATCATTCCTATTTATTATATACTTTCTAATGCTGAGGAATGTAAAGAAGTTCCCCCCACTTTAAGCCGCTTTAACGGATAAGTGGGGGAGCATTTATTTAGAAGCCGCTTGTTTTTGCGAATTTGTATTTTCTTGGTTGGTTTTGGTCATTATCTCTTTTACTTTCTCACTAACTCCGCCTTTTCTACCCGGAACGCAAAGATCAAATGAGGCATGTTGTTCGACTATTGCATGGGCATACGCTGCACATCCTGCGTAACCGCACATACCACAATTTGCTCCTGGCAAAGCTTTGATTATTTCTTCGATTTTAGGATCTTCCTTCACCTCGAATTTTTTTGCCGCCACAGAAAGTGCTATACCTATTCCGAAGCCCATTACTCCAAGCACCAAAATAGAATAAATAAAAGTCATCATGTCAATCACGCCTTTATCATACCGTTGAATGCCATGAAACCCATCGAAAGCACGAAAGCCGTTATGAAAGCAGCTGGCATGCCTTCAAAAACAGGTGGAAGTTCGTCTATGCTGAGTCTTTCTCTTATGGATGCAAAGAGAATTATCGCGAGGGCATAACCAAGAGCCGATCCAACCGTGTTGAAGATCGTCTGCATCAAATCGTAGCTTTGATTGAGATTCAGAAGTACAACTCCGAGTACAGCGCAGTTTGTTGTTATCAATGGAAGATATATTCCAAGCGCGTTGTAGAGCACAGGATTTGTCTTTTTAACGAAGATCTCTATGAACTGCACAAGTGCCGCTATGACAAGCACAAATACGAGTATTTGTAAAAATTCCACATTCCAGGCGATGAGTAAAAGATTAAGCAACCATGCCGATATGCCCGAAACAACCATGACGAATATAACGGCTATCGACATGCCAACTGCTGTGTCTATCTTTTGAGAAACTCCGAAGAAAGAACACATGCCGAGAAATCTCGAAAGTAAAAAGTTGTAGACAAGCATTGCAGAAAACATCAAAGCAAAAAGTTCACCGAAGTTTGCATTCATTTACTTTCATCTCCTTGTGCTTTCTTCTGACTTCTCACCTTTCCTATGTATCTGAAAAGCCCCATGTAAAGTCCTATGACTAAAAAGGCTCCAGGAGGAAGTGCGACGACAAAAACATCGTAAGCCGAAGACCAGATATGATATCCAAAGATCGTACCGGAATCAAAAAGTTCTCTTGTTATTCCAAGAAGCATTATGGCTCCCAGAAAGCCTATCCCCATTCCCACGCCATCGAGGAAAGATTTCCACGGTCCATGTTTTGAGGCAAAAGCCTCGGCGCGTCCAAGCGGAATGCAGTTGACGACTATCAAAGGTATGTATATCCCAAGACTTACCCACAAATCGTAAGTATAACCGTGCATTAAAAGGTTTACCATTGTTACAAATGCGGCTATTATCGATATGTAAACTGGAATCCTTATTTCATTCGGTATGATATTCCTCACAAAGGATATGAAAAGATTCGAAATAGCAAGCACTCCAAGCGTTGCAAGACCCATACCGAGTGCGTTGTCTGCACTCGTCGAAACGGCAAGCACGGGACATAATCCCAACACCTGGACAAAGGTAGGATTTTGTTTTATCCAGCCGGCCGTCAATACCGATAAATTCGTTTCACCATTTTGGTTAGCCATCACTTTACCTCCTTTTCAAGAAATTCATACATCGCATTCAGAGTGTTGGCAACGGATCTTGGTGTTATCGTTGCTCCGGTCATAACATCACTTGTTACTATGATACCTTTATCCTTGTAGTCGTTTAGTTTCGATTTATAATCGGACGGGAGTGGGAAAAGACCTGCATCTTTGTTAACCTTTATTGTATCTTTAAAACCTGAATTGGGTATATCGAAAAATCGACTTCTTACATCTGGATCGTTTATCTTAGCGCCAAGACCTGGTGTCTCATTTGCATAATCTATGACATCTATGGCATTTTCAAGGAAGCCACCATTTTTTTGTTTGATAAAAGATGCAACGGAAACAACTCGCCCGCCGAAGCCTATGCCATAACCTGTTAAAACGTAGATGTCACTTCCATCCTTTCCTTTGAAAAGATAGGCAGGAGAAAGCACGTATCCTGGCAATTTCGCGTTTGAATAAAGCACACCTGATGAGTTTGATTTCCATATTTTTGCGTTTAACTCTTTCATCGTTTCCGGAATTTGGCTTTGATCGACAAGCAATTGACCTGTTGTTTGATCCGTAAGCACGAATTTTATAGCTTCAAACTTGGCATTCAAGTCGGCTTTTGCGATCGGAGCGTATGTCATAAAGTAAACTCCAGCGATTATGGCCGCTATTACGATCATAACAGTTGTTAGAATTAAGGCAATCTTGACATGATTAAACATTTTCTTTCACCGTCCCGAAAACTCTTCTTTTGGTGAACTGATTTATGAACGGCACGAGTGCATTCATGAGAATTATGGCAAAGTTAACGCCTTCTGGATATGCACCTATATACCTTATAAGCACCGTTATTACGCCTGCTCCTATCCCAAAAATCCATTTTCCGCGCGGTGTAACAGGGCTTGTAACAGGGTCAGTTGCCATAAAGAGAGCACCCAACATTAAGCCTCCAACCATTATTGAAGTCAAAGGATCGTAATAAGCAGATGGATTGGCCAACCAGAAGATGGCCGATAACACGAATGTTGTTCCTATGTAGGCAACTGGTATTTCGTAAGAGACTATTTTCCTCCACCACAAATAGAGGAAACCTATTATCAGAAGCAAAGCACTTGTTTCACCCGCAGATCCAGGAATTATTCCAAGAAATGAAGTCCAGCTTAAGTTATGGAAAAGTTGGCTTGCGGCAACGACTCCGTGCAATTTCGCCTCACCAAGAGGAGTTGCCGTGGTCGCCATATCATAGGCGGGTTTCCAAAAATGAAATAAATCAACGGCAGGCCATGTTATCATGGCAACTGGAAAAGAGATGTACATGAAGAGCCTTCCCACAAGCGCTGGATTGAATGGATTATTACCTATGCCACCGAATATCTCTTTGCCTATTATTATCGCAACAAGGATACCTGTTGTCATAGTCCACCAAGAAATCCCAGCCGGCACGTTGAAAACAAGCAAAAGAGCCGTAACCGAAGCTGAAAGATCCGGAACGAAATCTTTTTTCTTTCTGAAGACTCTCATCACAAAAAATTCCAAAAATTCAGCAAAAGCCATAGAACCAATTTCCAAAAGAAGCATGTACCAGCCCCACATCAAAACGGACAACACGGCAGCTGGCGTTAACGCTATGAGAACATCCAACATTATCCTTCTCGTTGATATTCTATCGTGTATGTGAGGAGCAGGCCCTGTCAAAAGTTTCATCTGATCATCGCCTTCCGAGTGTTCTGACGACGAGTTTTGCCGTCTTAAAGGCTTTAACATGATCTATGTTTGCCGGACACACGTAGGCACATGCTCCACATTCTATGCAATCCATAAGGTGATCCGATTTCATTTCGTTAAACATCTTCTTTTTAAACATCTTGTAAAGTAAATAAGGTTCGAGTTGCGTCGGGCATGCCTCAACGCATCTGTAACATCTTATACAATTCGTTTCTGTCATTTTATTCACAAGCGCTGCAGGTAAAACGGTTATTCCAGATGTTCCCTTGGATATGCCAATATCAAGCGATTCAACTGTCACACCTGTCATAGGTCCGCCTAAGATGACCCTCTGTGCGTCTTCTATTGGAGATGCGAGATTTACAAGATCAGATAAAGGAGTACCTATCCTTGCAAAAACATTTTTAGATGTTTTAATGCCTTCTCCTGTTACGGTTAAACCTCTTTCTATTAAAGGTTCACCATATTCGAGCGCCCTGTAAATAGCCCTTGCCGTAGAGACGTTATCCACAACAACACCAACATCCATGGGAAGGCCGCCTGATGGCACCTGTTTTTTTGTTATAGCATATATAAGATGTTTTTCAGACCCCTGAGGGTATTTCGTTGGAAGCACGACAATTTCTATTCCCATGGGAGTACCAGCCTTTTTCATTGCTTCTATGGCGTCAGGCTTGTTTTCTTCAATTCCTGCAAGTATCTTGGTAGCGCCGATGGCTTTTGCTATGGCAACGCCACCTTTACAAATTTCGTCTGCGTATTCTACCATCATACGATGATCTATCGTAAGATACGGCTCACATTCAGCCCCATTCAAGATAACGGTATCAACTTTTTTGGATGGGGCAAGTTTAACGTGTGTTGGAAAGGTAGCACCACCGAGTCCAACTATGCCTGCTTCGACAACACGTTTTTTGATCTCATCAGGTGTGTAATCGGTGTATGGTTTTACGGGATCGAGTTTGATCCATTCGTCTTCTCCTGTTCTTTCAATAACGACAAGATCCGCAGGCCTCCCCGTAACCGGATGTTTTTCTTTTTTTATCTCGACGATTTTCCCTGTAACTGGAGAATGAAGTGGAACAGAAACAAAACCATCAGCCTCTGCTATTTTTTGGCCAGTTTTAACATCGGATCCTGCCTGGACGATCAACTTTGGTGGATTACCTGAATTTTGAGCAAGAAACAGATAAAAACGTTTTGATAAAGAAATTCTCTCAATTTTGGAATCTTTTGCCAATTTTTTCGTTGGTGGATGGATTCCTCCTTTGAACTTCCAGACTATCAAGATATCTCATCTCCTTAAATTTTGAAGATCTTCAGATTTTTCTTTACATTTTCAATGTTATTTTTTTGCGATTCATAACCTTTTCTGTTCATCAAAGCATAAGTATTTTGTTTTCCGAGTTCTACACCAGGTTGATCGAAGGTGTTTATGTTGTAGAAAAAACCCATGGCAGTCACAAGCAATTCGTAATAGCCAAAAAATCTTCCGATCTCGATTTCATCTATTGAATCAAAAGAAATGGTAAGATTTGGTCTACCGTGTTCCAGGAGTGCAAGAGACGTCGCTTCCTGCTCGTAATTTATGAGATCTTTCATCTCATTGTTGCAAAGATAAGAAAGTTCTTTTCTATCCTGGTGAACAACTGGGATTTTCACATTTCTTCTGAATTTTTCAACCCTTAAAAAGGTTATGATTTTGTCATTTGGGCCTTCCATGTAAAGTTGAACCTGAGAGTGCTGATCTATCGTTCCAAGGGATTTTATGGGAGTTTGACCGGCATTAACAATTTCTCCGGTGAGAGACTTTTCTTTCCCAAGAGATTCTGCCCATAGTTGTCTGTACCAATCAGCAAGTGTGTAAAGTGCATTGGAATAAGGCATCATGACCGAAATTGACTTACCACTGCGGGAATAAAGATAATGAATAGCGGCGTTAAGCAGAACAGGATTTTTAAAGGTATCATCCTCATTTTTGAATCTGTCCACTTCTTCCTGAGCACCATCAAGCATCTTTTTTACGTCAACGCCCATCGAAGCTGCGCTCAAAAGGCCAACAGCGGTTAAAACACTGAATCTTCCGCCAACGTTTGAAGGAACTTCAAGTGTGGGAATATTTTCATCTATTGAAATTTTTCTCAGTACGCCTTCGTTTGGATCTGTTGTGAACACAAGATGTTCCCGTGGTTCAAGACCACGTGCTTCAAGAATCCCTCTTACAACAAGATAATTCGTCATAGTCTCAGAGGTTGAACCTGATTTGCTGACAATGTTAAAGACACTTTCAGCTGGATCCACGATATCTAGAATTGATGCTATATGTTCAGGATCAACGTTGTCCATCACAAAAAATCTTGGGAATCCGTTTCTTTTGTCTTTTGGAAGACTATTCCACATCGGATGAAATAATGCACCAAAAATAGCTTGATTACCCAAGGCTGATCCACCTATACCTACAAGTACAAAATTCTCAAATTTTTTGCATTCATCTGCCATTTTAAGAATTTGATCCAGATGCGAAGCATCTTTAAAAACTTTTGCAAAGCCTGGAGGATTCTGCCTGAAATTTTCCAAAAAAGCATGCAATCTGCCGGTAATACCTTTTATATCCTCATATTTTACACCATCACGTAAATTCTCACCAAGAGCATTGGTGAAGTCGAATTTCAAAATCAATTCCTCCTTTCAATATGTCAAAAGACTTTTAACATCGTAATTTCTTAGATTTTTTCTAGGTTCAAGAAAAGAAAGTTCACCGAGAAAAGCCATGCCACAAACGATACCTCCCAATTTCTCAATAAGGTGTGCCATCGCAAGCGAGGTTCCGCCTGTTGCAAGTATATCATCTATTATGACAACCCTTTCATTTGGATCGATGGCATCAACGTGCATTTCTATCTTCGCTTTGGCATATTCAAGGTAGTATTCTTCATTTATGGTAAAATAAGGCAATTTACCGGGCTTTCTTATCGGAACAAATCCTATTTTTAGAGCATACGCCACCGGTGCCGCGAAGATAAATCCTCTCGCTTCGGCCGCGACTACTTTTTGCGGATCCCATTCGGCGACAAGTTTCGACATTTCTTCAATAGCAAAGGCAAAAGCTTCTGGATCCTTTAAAAGTGGCGTTATATCTTTGAATACGACTCCATCCTTCGGGAAATTTTGAATGTCCCTTATATAAGATTTCAAATCTAACAACTTTTACACTTCCTCCCGATCGAATTTACACACAAAGTATGATATCACAAAAACAGTCTTTAGAGATATATGCCAATCAAATTTGAGAATGAAGTCTTTTACTTCAATGGTTACTCTTCAGCATCATAACTATACGCTTATAGGATCCGAAAGGCAGTTTGTTCTCATCAAATTTAAAACTATCATCATGTGTCGAGCACCGTTTATACACCTTTTCATCGAGGATGAAAGTTTCTTGCCATATGCTAACTTCATACTACACATTTTCGAAATATTCTTTTATTTCCCAATCCGTAACGGCTGTAGAAAATTTCTTCCATTCGGTTTCTTTCATTCTCAAAAAGATTTCAAAGGCTTTTTCTCCAAGAGTTTCTACGACTAACTTATCTTTTTTTGCAAGTTCGAGTGCTTCCATAAGATTGGAAGGCAGAGATTTTATTTTGTTTTCAATTTTCTCTGAATCACTCATTTTGAATATATTTTGATTTATTGGTTTTAGAGGTGTGAGGTTTCGTCTCAGACCGTCAAGACCTGAGGCAAGAATAACGGCAAAAGCCAGATAAGCGTTGCACGAGGAATCAGGGCTTCTGTACTCAAGTCTTGTCCTTTCACCTCTTGCCTGAGGAATTCTTACGAGAGCCGATCTGTTACCCACAGCCCATGCGACATTCACAGGCGCTTCATAGCCAGGAACAAGCCTTTTGTAGGAATTAACGGTCGGATTTGTTATAGCCGTAATAGCCCTTGAATGTTCAAGAAGACCAGCGACAAAATGTCTAAAAGTTTCGCTTAACTCATATTCTTCATGTGGATCGTAAAAAGCATTTTTCTCATCCTTAAACAGGCTCACATGCACGTGCATTCCGGAGCCATTTATGCCTTCTATGGGTTTTGGCATGAAGGTTGCACGCAGATTGTTTTTTATCGCTATGGTTTTAACTGCCAATTTGAAAGTTTGAACCCTATCGGCGGTTGTTAAAATATCTGCGTATCTAAAATCTATTTCATGTTGGGAAGGAGAAACTTCATGATGATCTGCCTCAACCTGAAACCCCATGTCTTCAAGTGTTTGAACTATTTCACGTCTTGCAAGTTCGCTTTTGCTCAAAGGAAGCATGTCAAAATAACTTCCGGAATCGACAAAAGCATTTTTGAGATTAAGTCCGTCTCCTTCAAAAATGAAGAATTCAGGCTCTGGTCCGGCCTGAGCATCAAAACCCATTTGATGCGCCTGATCAACGACTTTTTTTAATATATACCTTGGAGATTCCTCACAATCATTTCCATTCGGTTCCATAACATCACATATAATTCTTGCCGCTTTTGAATCTTCCCATGGGATCAAAGCAAAAGTGGATAGATCTGGTTTTAAATACATATCTGATTCGTTGATCCTTGCAAAACCTTCAACGGAAGATCCATCAAACATCACTTTGTTGTCAAGCACACGATTAATGTCCGAAGTTGGAACACTTACCTGTTTTAGCGTACCATCAAGGTCGGTAAACTGAAGTCTTATTATCTTTACATCTCTTTCTTTGATGATTTTAATCAATTCTTCTTTTTTCATCCGCATACCTCCTATAAAAAGATTAAAGCCGGTGTTTTCTCTCACCGGCCTATTGGAATTTCTTCACCAAAAATCAACCCAATCGACCAGTACCGATTGGATTGTTATTATTATTGTTGTTATTCATTCTGAAAAAAGCAAACATCATTTGCCTCCAGACCTTTTGAAAAAATCATAGCACAAAAAATTTATGATGTCAACAAGCATACGGTAAGCATGACAAATAATGCAGAATTCTTAATTGATATTCGATTTTCACAACCCATTTGTTGTATAATTTCTTGAAAGGAGTGATCAAGTATGGAAATCAAAGTTCCTCTTGATGTTCCAAAAGATAAACGTACGGAATACTCCAAAAATTACGAAGAAATGACACATGGAGTTGGTAGGTTAATGCTTTTTGCCGGAGATCAAAAGGTTGAGCATCTGAACAAAGACTTCTACGGTAAAGATATATCCATAGACGATGCCGATCCGGAACATCTTTTTAAAATTGCCAGCAAGGCTAAAATCGGCGTTTTTGCAACACAACTTGGACTGATAGCTCGTTATGGAATGGATTACAGGGATATTCCATATCTTGTGAAGTTGAACTCTAAGACAAACATCGTTAAAACAGAGCAAATGGATCCATTCAGCAACCAATGGATAGACGTAGAACAGGTTGTTAAATTCAAAAAAGAAACAGGATTAAAGATATTGGCCGTTGGATACACGATATATCCGGGAAGCAAGTATGAGGGAGAAATGTTAAGGCAAGCGGCTCAAATCGTTTACAAAGCTCATGAACACGGCCTTGTTACCGTTATATGGGCATATCCGCGCGGTATAGCCGTCACGGATGAACTTGATCCACATCTTATAGCGGGAGCCACTGGCATAGTGGCAACTCTTGGAAGTGATTTTGCCAAAGTCAATTATCCAGAAGTCAAAGACTCAGGAAATGTGGCAGAATTGTTCAAAGAAGCAGTTATGGCCGCTGGAAGAACAAAAGTTTTGTGTGCCGGTGGACCAAGCATAGATGTCAGGGCATTCCTTCAAAGGCTTCATGATCAGATCTTCATAAGCGGTGCTTCTGGGAATGCAACTGGGAGAAATATTCACCAAAAATCTCTCGATGAGGCTATAAAAATGTGCAATGCCATCTACGATATAACGGTGGAAGGCAAAAATGTCGATGAAGCCATGAAAGAGTTTTAGAACAAATGGCGGGAATCCTCTCCAACTTATTGTAGAGATGAAAGCCGTTTTTAATGAGTATTAACTGTTTGACAATAAAAAACATGTTATGGTACAATAAAAATGTAACCTTGCAGCCTGTACATAGGTGCATGCCATGTGGAATGGTGTACCATATATCCACATGTTGCGCAAAATAGCAAGGCAGTTACATTAAAGTATCTGTGTAGAGTAGGTATTGCACCTACTCAGCAGTAGTGGTGTTGGACACGCCGAAGATGTACAGGTTTGACGGATACGCATTCGTCGCCTAGAATCTTGAAGCTCTCCATTTTAATGGAGAGTAATTCACAAAAGCAGGCTCTAGATGGCCTGCTTATTTTCAAAGTTTTAGAATCGCTGGTCTTTTGTAATTTCTGCCGTTTATTTGGATGTCATGGTAAGGCCATGTACCGTTTTCATCTACACTAAGAAGTTTCATTCCTGATTTCGTTCTTACGTAAGTATCTTCCAATTTTGTCCCTGTTATAGTTGGATTCCACGCGAAGGACACGCCATCCGATATTTCAAATGGCATATGAGGTATTGCGACAATTTCGCGTGTTTTATATCCTGCAATTCCTCCTTGGTGATGCAATTTCCATTCATCCGGATAACCATGAGATGAATAAATTTTTTCTATTTCAAAGAAAATCTGTCCCATCGAATTCGATCTGTAAGTTGCATCTAAAATTTCGGCATCAACTTTCATATTCACCGAATATTGTTTTTCAAATTTCTCATCCTTTTCAAACTCGATCGTTCTTGTCGAAGAAATTACAAGGCCGTATTTTTTGGCACACACAGAACCGAAACACCTATTCCCGATTTTCACATTTCTCGGTAGATTGTGTCTGTAAGTCATTCTACTTTCATCTCCAAAGACAAGCACAAGTAACGAATCGAGCCCTTCATTTGCGAGTTCCTGCTCTATGAGACCTTTACCTTCAAGTTCGCTCATATCCGGCTTTATCCTTTTCATGGCTTTTTCAAGTGCGATTGCGCTCTTTTTGCCGACTTCAGCGTATCTTTCAATTTCATATTCACTGAGTCTTATTCTCGATTTAAGAAGAAAATCGGCAAATTCTGGATCGGCTTCGAAGAGTATATTTTGATCATCAAGAATTTTCCTGATGGCAACGTTTGGATCTGAAAACCATTCAAACTCTATAACCTTCAAATTGCTTGGAAGTTCTTCTTTCTTTAACCTTTCTGCCTCTATGTTTTTCGTGATAACGTGAGCATCATCATCTGTAACGAGTAACCATGCTGATCCCACTGAATCCGTCAGCGCTATGTAAGATCTTGCGCCTGACGTTAACCACGCAAAATTCTCAACAGAAGAGATCACGGCCCCCTTTTTACCTCGTGAATGAGCGTAGACTCTTACCTTTTCTATCTTTTTTGCCACATCTTCTTCTCTTGTCAATTTTTATCCCTACCTTTATCTGTCAATTTTAAGAATATCTTGTCGAAATTTCTGTTTGAAGAATTTATAGATTTAATTGGTATTTCAAATTCAGAGATGAGTTTTATTATCTTTTCGAGTTCTTCCCCATCGGAATATGCGAATTTCATTGTATTTCCAATCATCTCAAGTCTGACACCGTTTTTATCAAAAAAAGCCTTATAATTTCTCGAATCGTTTTTCTCTAACTCAACAACGAGATCTTTTTTGTCCTCAGCCATGATAGAAAGTTCATCCGGAGCGCCGAATGCCACAAGTTGCCCAAGATTAAGAATCGCTATTTTAGTTGCTAATTCTTCAACTTCACTGAGAATATGAGTCGTAAAAACAATTGTCTTGTTTGAAGAATTGATTTCTTTCAAAAGTTTTTTTACCGTTAAAGCACTTTTTATATCAAGTGAAGCCGTTGGTTCATCGAGAAATATGACTTTTGGATCGTTCATCAAAGCACGAGCAATGTTAACCCTTTGCTTCATACCAAAAGAAAATTTACCGACCTTTTTATTTCTCCATTCCCACATTTCAACGTCTTTCAGAAGTTTTTCGGCTCGACTTAACGCTGTCTTTCTTGATAAGTGATACAATTCTCCGAAGAATATCATATTTTCCATGGCCGTCAACCTATCGTAGAGAATGAAATCTTCAAGCACAACGCCTATCTGTTCCCTAACCTTTTTAGGATATTTTTCTATATCATACCCACAGATTTCTACTTTCCCCTCGTAACGTTTTAAAAGTGTCGTCATTATCCTTAAAAATGTTGACTTCCCAGCCCCGTTTGGGCCGAGCACAGCAAGAAAATCACCACTTTTTATTTCAATCGAGATATCTTTTAGAACGTCAAAATTGCCGAATCTCTTTTTTAAATTTTTAACTTCAATATCATTCAAAAAAACCACTTACCTTTCAACAAACACAAAGGTATTATACAACAGATTCAATCAATAAACGTGTTTTATGATGCTAAGGATATACCCTACTAATTTCCCAACCATGCGAATGCTTTCTTTTTTGATCGCGGCATAAGTCAATTCAAATAAAAACACCGATAAAATTACCGAGATGCTGAAAACAAATGAAAGTGAAAGGCCGTAAACTGTGGTTATGATAACAGCATCAAGAAACAAGAGAATCACATCTGGAATCTTAGGATTTTCGCTGGATCTGATCTCGAATTTTCCCATTATATTATGTATAAATCTTGAAAATATCTCAACTGTGAAAGTCACAAATATAAAGGCGAGTATAACCCAGAAATCGTTAAGATATTGAGGGATCGTAAGTCCAACTATCCATGAAAATTTAGAAAGAATCAAGATAATGGCGATGAAGATTGGGCTTGAAGATACAGAAAGAGACTGACCGTTGAACCTTAAGATCAAGGATAACGACATCGGAATCATGAATAGCACAAAAAACAAAGCTCCTCCTATATCGTTGAAGGCAAAAGCGAAAATAGTCGAGACGACGATAACCTTTATCCATTCTGAAAACGATCGTTCTCCCGCGTAAACAAGGGGTATAAGGCTTAAATAACTTATGGCTGTACCAATTCCAACGATGAGTTGCATGGTATAGATCAAAGCCGTTAAACCGCCAAGAATTGCTCCTTCTGATATTTCGGATATCCTTTGTGTCTCACGCCGATAAACCAAAATATCACCCCCAACTATGACGTGATCTTTTTCATTATACCATCAAAAAACACAGTCTGATATTCAAATTTGACGGAGAGCAAATTGCCTTGCAGCTGATCTGCGCAGCGAAGCGAGGACCAGACACCGAAAGGTAATTGCTGAAGTCAAATGACAAAATTAGTTTAGTATAAATATCAGACTGTGTTTAATCGTGAATTTCACTCGTATCTTACAGCTTCAACAGGACTCTTTTTTGATGCCATATATGCGGGATAAAGTCCAAAGAAAATACCTATGATTACCGATACTCCAAATGAAAGCGCTATACTTGGCCACGTAACGATCACCATAAGGCCTAGCCCACTGGCAAGATAAGTGACCAAAAACGCTATGAGATAACTGAAACCAACTCCAATCGCTCCAGCAACTATCGTTATGAACATGCTTTCAACGAGAAATTCCATCATTATTCTTCTTCCCGTTGCGCCCATCGCCATCTTAATGCCTATTTCTTTTGTCCTTTCAGATACGGATACAAGCATTATGTTCATTATACCTATGCCACCGACGATCATCGAAATGGCTGCCACCGATGCGAGTAGTAAAGTCAGAACATCTGTTGTTGCACTTACCGTTGAAAGAATGGCGTTCTGGCTTACCACACGGTATTGATTGGCACTCTGGCTTTGATAAACGTTCGAATTTGCAATTCGCATGTAAAGTATGTTGTTGATCTCACTAACAGCATTAGCGGCGGTTTCCGCTGATTTTGCCGATGCAAGTATTTCTGAAACTCCTCCATTAAGCTGTATCAACCTTGCCGAAGCCGTTGTGTATGGAATCATAAGCATGTTGTCAGGATCAAAGGTAAGTTTTCCTCCCGTTTCTTGAAGTTCTCCAACTATTGTAAAGGAAACTTTAACGTTTCCGGTCGTAACGATAACGGTTTGTCCGACAGGATCACGATTCCCGAAAAGCGTTGTCGCTAATGTGTTGCCAATGACTGCGACGTTGGCATAATTTTGCTCATCCTGCTGGGTTATGAGTCTACCGTATTGGATTGGAAGGGCAAGAATCGAGAATGCATCCGGATATGCCCCGAACACATTGGCAACGGTATTGGTAGCTCCATATATGATGGTAAAACTTTTTTGAAGAACGGGTGTTACGTCTGCAACATCCGGAGCCATATTTTTGATGTTCTGCACATCTGTTTCTTGGAGTACGCTTGTCAAAGCAGCAGCACTTCTTCCACCAAACCCTCCGGAAAAACCAGGCGTAACTATTATGACATTTGATCCAAGTGAAGATATTCTAGCTGTGACATTTGCCGTTGTACCTGCTCCTATGGCTATTGCCACTATGACTGCTATTACACCTATGACTATTCCAAGCATCGAAAGGAAGGTTCTTACTTTGTTCTTTCCAAGAGATCTGAAAGCTTCCATCAAAATTTCCATGTAATCACCTTACCTTTTCTCGTCGACAATTTTTTCGGCTTTGTCGGATATAATTCTATCGTCTATCATTTTACCGTCTTCAAGTGTTATTATTCGCGAAGCCTCATTACCGACAAGAGGGTCATGAGTAACAACTACGATGGTCTTTCCAGATTCGTTCAATTTTCTGAATATGTCTAAAATTATTCTCCACTGGTTCGTCGCAAGGTTTCCCGTCGGCTCATCTGCAAGGATCATCGCAGGATCATTCGCAAGGGCACGCGCAACTGCAACTCTCTGCTGTTGGCCTCCGGAAAGCTGACTCGGTCTGTGATGACCCCTTTCTTCCGGTTCTTCGAGTCCAACTATTTTTAAAAGTTCCATAGCCTTTTTTCGCCTTTCCGATCTTGAAACGCCGGCATAGATCATTGGAAGCTCGATATTTTCAAGTGCTGTAAGGTTGCCTATCAGGTTAAAGCTTTGAAAGACAAAACCTATTGTTTTGTTTCTAAAATGTGCCAGTTGAAAATCATTCATTTTTTTTACCGCTGTACCGTTTATTATGATATCGCCATCCGTAGCTCTGTCAAGACACCCCATTATCTGTAAAAGTGTCGATTTTCCGCTTCCGGAATGGCCCATTATAGATGTATAGGATCCTTCTTCTATTGAAAAAGATATGCCTTTGAGTGCTTCAACCTGTATTTCTTTACCCATGTTGTACGTTTTTTTCACGTTCTTTAGTTCCAGAAGACTCATACCACATCATCTGCCTTAAAGGCCAATATGACCAGCACTACGACCACCGAATGGATTACTGTTTTCTTGGAATTGAGAAGGAACTTTCATTATAAGCACGTCGCCCTCTTTAACTCCGCTTGTAATCTGGATCATCATTCCACTTTGTTTTCCAAGTGTTACAGGAGATCTTTCATAACCGGAAGGTGTTTTCAATAGAACGTATTTTTGACCGTTTGATTGCGTGAAAATGGCCTGATAAGGTACTAAGAATCCCTTTGCAACGCTTAAAAGAAGGTCTATGTTACAATCAAGGCCGT
Organism: Thermotoga sp.; assembly: GCA_020722015.1. Classification (GTDB taxonomy): domain Bacteria; phylum Thermotogota; class Thermotogae; order Mesoaciditogales; family Mesoaciditogaceae; genus Athalassotoga. The sequence goes on from DYLQ01000004.1 coordinate 88,364, forward strand.
ATACAACTCCGTACTTCAGAGGATCTTTGTCAAAAGTTATGTTTATAGGTATAACCGTTAATCCGCTTTGTGTTGTGGCAAAGGGCTGAACAAAAGAGACTTTTCCCTGCAACGTCAAATTGTTAAG
>DYLQ01000066.1 GCA_020722015.1 Thermotoga sp.
AAACCTCGTCAATCGCATCCCCGGATTGACGGGGCGGAGCACGGAGAAAAATGGCACTGAAAGACATAAAATCTCGGAAAAATAATTTCCGCGCATTGAGCTACACGGAATGTCAGGCGAAAAGCTCTCCACCCAAAACGGTCATCGAACACTCCATCGAGGCCGCCAATGTCGCGAATCAACTCTCCATACTCTACTCCAGTTACGAAAGTATAACAAGATGGGGAACGATACTTTCTGCTGTGCATGACTCAGGGAAAATATCGCCGGGATTTCAGAAGAAATATTTCAGCGACTTTTTGAGAGAAAAACTGCCCGAACTAGCAAATGCAAATGAAACATTCGAGGATACTCATGCGGTCATTAGCGACGCGGCCGTCAGGGAATATCTAAACGAATTTCTTGACGATTCGGCAGCAGGAATAATTGCCGGAATTCACCACGGCACCTATAAAGAGCCAAAGCCTAACGACAACTCCACATATGGCGGGAAAGATTGGGCGCAAGAAAGAATAAAGTTCATCAAGGCAATGACCGGCAAATTTGGCCCTCTGCCGACAAAATATGAACTATCCCCAGTTCAACAAGCTGTTCTTGCCGGCTTTGTTTGCATTTCCGACTGGATAGCCTCCAATGAAAAACTTTCTTGCAAAGATGAAACAAGCGCAAAAAACACAATCGAACACTGCGGTTTCCTAAAACCGGAAATAAAAAAAGGTCTTTCTTTTTATGATGTTTTTGATGTTTTTAAAAACAATCCATATCCTGTCCAGAAGGCATTTATTGACTCAGTGAAAGGACCGGGAGTCTATATCTTGGAATCATCTACAGGCTCCGGAAAAACAGAGGCCGCGCTTTATGCGGCATACAAACTTATGGTTGAAAAACACAACAACGGGATATATTTTGCTCTCCCAACGCAGCTCACAAGCGACAGAATTCATAAGCGGGTTCAAGACTTTGTGGACAGCATATGCGAGCGTCATGTGCCAGTGATGCTCGCCCACGGCTCCGCCTGGCTGAACGACGAAGTCATGAAAATGATCCTGTCAGGAGGAGAAGAAATGTCCCCAGGGGGAAGCTGGTTCACACCTAGAAAACGCACCCTTCTCGCCCCATTCGGCGTAGGAACGATTGACCAGGCTCTTATGTCCGTGATGAATGTAAAACATTATTTCGTTCGTTCATTCGGACTCTTTGGCAAAGTCGTGATTCTTGATGAAGTCCACTCCTACGACGTATACACCGGCATGCTGCTTGACAAGCTTGTCGAGACACTTCGGAAAATGGGATGCTCCGTGATTATACTCTCCGCGACACTTACAAAAGATAGAAAAGAACCATTTTTCACATCAAATATACCAAGTGAAAATCATTACCCCCTTGTCAGTATCGAGCGAGAGGGAAGAATCTCAATAGTAAAGCCGGAATCCAAGGACATGGACAAAAAGATATCCCTCTCATTCGATCTTTCCGGAAAAATTGATGATATCGTAAAAATCGCAGTCCAAAAAGCAAGTTCTGGACAATGCGTTCTCTGGATAACCAACACCGTCGGGGCCTCGCAATGCGTCTACAACAAAATCGCCGGAACCGGAACAAGTAAGGAAAAGCCTCTCGATCTTGGACTTCTTCACTCGAGATTCACTGTCCTGCATCGCAGGGAAAAAGAAGATCAATGGATGAATAAACTGGGGAAAGATAGTTCATCACGCCCAAAGGGATGCATATTGGTGGCCACTCAGGTTGTCGAGCAAAGCGTTGACATTGACGCGGATTTCATGATTTCCGAACTTGCTCCGATGGACATGCTGATCCAGAGGCTTGGCAGGCTGTGGAGACATGAAAGGAAAGATCGAGCCGGTATGCCGGAACTGCTTATAACGACAGGCGATCTAATCAATGCGAAAGACAAGGATGCATTTATCTCGGCATTGGGGAAAAACAATTCCATGGTCTATGCTCCATATATCCTTTGGAAAACTTGGATCACCCTTAAGGAGAAAAAGCACCTCGATTTACCTTCACAGACGAGAGATTTGCTGGAATCGGTTTATGCAATATCTAAAAATGAACCAGACTTCGTTTGCGAGCTTCGCAAGGGAATGGAAGCGAAAGCTCAAAAATTACAAGAAATGGCTGGTGGCGCACTTGCTGATGTGTTATTGCCTGCGGCAGATGATGATGAAACCGCACAGACACGCTACAGCGAAATTAAAAACATTGATTGTCTTCTGCTCAAAGAAATAAAATCAACGGGGAATTCAGCCCAGCTAACTCTTCTTTCCGGAGAAAAACTTGAAGTATCCGATCTTCAGAAAAATCCTTATGCAACTAGGCTGTTGCATAAAAACATCGTCCAGGCGCCACAATATCATTTTAGAGGTCATAAAACCAAGATTCCGGAATATCTGAAAAAACATTTTTTCGGACAACTTGCGGTGCTGACCGTCGGAGAAGATGGAAATCTTGCTTTTGATGGCGAAGCAACCAAGCTCTTTTACAACAAGACCATCGGACTTCACAAAAAACAAGACTATGCAGATAAAATTGAATATAAAATGGGAGAATATGACTATGAACTTGACAACGGGTAGTTGGATTCCGGTTCTTACTGACAATTCCGACACAATTATTGTAGGCCTGTGCGACTTGTACGAGAACGCCGAGAAATATCGCGATCTGGCCTTGAATCCTCCTCAGCGGATATCCGTGATGCGGCTTCTGATCTGCATCACCCAGGCCGCCCTCGACGGTCCTGAAAACGAGGCCGACTGGCTGGAATGCGAATCCCGCATAATCCCCAAATCCTTGGAATATCTCGAAAAACACAAGGATGAATTCAATCTCTACGGAGACAAGCCGTTTCTGCAAATAGCTGGGATAACGGCAAAAGAAAGGAAACCACTTGATAAGCTCGAATTTTCTTCCCCGTCCGCAAGTACGCTTTTCGAACATCAAGCGGCTTCAGATATAGTTAGAGATAGATCCTCTGGTTGGAAGGCAATAAACATTTTGACCCTGATGAACTTCCATACAACAGGCAAAGTCGGTCAGGCAATTTGGAATGAGGAGAATTATAATTTTTCAACATATCCTACTACTTGCATTGGCTTACTTCATTCTTTTGTTAAGGGAGAATCTATTTTAAAAACATTATATTTAAACCTTCTGACAAAGGAAGAAGTCAAAAAAATGCCAAACGGGGACTGGGGCAAGCCAATATGGGAATCTATGCCCAACTCAGAAAACGATTCGGCTCCAATTAAAAATGCAACAAAAACATACCTGGGGAGGCTCGTCCCATTATCAAGACTTGTTTTAGTCGATGAAAAAGGAACTCAATGCATAATCGGTCCAACGCCAAAGACTATGGAGTTTCAAGGAGTCCCATCTTTTAGAGAACCGAGTACAACTGTTGCTATAAGCGGAAAGAATGAACCTTATTGCATGAAAGTGAATTCAGACAAGCACATTTGGCGTGATTTGGAATCTGTATTGCAGATTTCTGCGTCTTATGATAAAGGTGCTCCTCTGAATTTGAGAAAAATCAATAGGCTTGCCTCATATCTGGAAGAGAATTCAATTGACATATGGGCTGGAGGTTTAGAGCTAGGGGATCAGGCCGCAAAATTATATGATGTTGCCGAATGGAACTTGTCCATTCCTCTTTCATTCTTCCAAGATGGCACTTTGGATTATTACAGCAAGGGCGTTGACTTGGCGGACAAGGGTTCTGCCTCTTTGAAACACGCTATATCCGAATATCTTAATATTATTGGCGATGATAGATTTCAGAAAGATGACAAAAGTGCTTTTAAAAGAAAGGGCAAAGAAGATTGGAAGAAAAGAGAAAAAGTGCTCGTTAATTCGGAAAGCCATTTCTGGCAATCTCTCGACAACCAATACAACGTCCTCATAGACGCCGTGGCGAATAAGAAACCGCTCGATGACGAATGGTGGAGAAAAATCTATTCGGCAATGCAGTCCGCCTTCGAGTATGCCTGCCCGCATGAGACACCCAGACAAATACAGGCATACGCTCAGGCAAAGGCATTGCTAACATTGAAAAAGCCTGGAAGCAATGGATAGGCTTCGTATTTGCATCCTCCGGAGCGTCATGCCGACTTCCTGCGGATGCACGGGCGCAAGACGCA
>DYLQ01000025.1 GCA_020722015.1 Thermotoga sp.
AAATGAAATAAAATTTTCTAAAAAATTAGTTGAGATTTATCCCGAGCGTTCAAATGAATTGATAGAGATTCTGAGACGTTCAGATGAGATTCTAAAAAAGCTGTATCATGATGTTTCATTGAGCGAGGCAGAAAAGTTTGAAGAATCTTTAGAACCATTCTCAAAATTGGCAAAAGCATTCACCATTCATTATGTAGGACATGCTCATATAGACATGAATTGGCTATGGCCCTGGGATGAAACGGTCCAAGTAAGTTATAAAACCTTTTCCACTGTCGATAAACTCATGGATGAATATTCGGATTTCAGATTTTCTCAAAGTCAAGCTTCTGTTTATAAGGCAATGGAAGATTATTCTCCGGAAACTTTCAAGATGATTAAAGAAAGAGTTAAAAAAGGCCAATGGGAGATAACGGCCAACACATGGGTTGAAGGAGATAAAAATCTTGCATCCGGTGAAGCACTTGTGCGTCAAATTCTTTACACGAAAAGATATTTCAAAGACAAATTTGATCTCCCTTACGATGCTGTAAAAATAGATTGGGAACCTGATACTTTCGGACATGCTTGGACGTATCCACAAATATTGAATAAAGCCGGGATTAAAAGATACTATTTTTGCAGGGCCGGGAAGAAGTACAGACTCTTTTGGTGGCAGTCGCCGGATGGATCGAAAGTTTTGGCTTGGAATGATGAAAAGCTCTGGTACTTAGGTCATGTCAATCCTGAGGATGTACTTGAATCTTTGGAGCATTACAAAGAAACCGGAATGAAAGATTACATGATCGTTTACGGTGTCGGAGATCACGGAGGTGGCCCGACCAAAAAAGATATAGAGATGATAAAAGAAATGCAGACTTGGCCAGTTTTCCCAAAGATAAAGTTCAGTACGACAGATGAGTATTTTTCAATCGCCGAAAGGTTTGCAGACAAACTACCCGTTGTGAATGACGAGTTGAATTTCACATTCAGAGGTTGCTACACATCGCAAAGTGAGATGAAAAAAATAAACAGAGCGGCAGAAAATATGCTTGCAAAATCAGAGGCGTATGCCACTTTATCAAAAATTTTAGTCGATAGCGTCTATCCGTACGAGCAACTCTACAAAGGATGGATAAACACGTTATTCAATCAATTTCATGATATTTTGCCTGGTTCCGGAATACATGAAACTTACGAATACTCGAAAGGCCTTTTTCAGGACACAAAAGCACGATTGAACGTTGTTGAAGCAGATGCATTTAACGCCATTGTAAAAGATATGAATACGGAAATAAACACCGATCTTGCCATAACCGTATTCAATCCCGTTGCATGGACGAGATCCGATCCCGTAAGCGTTAAAATCTATGAAGACTTCGGACCTGTCGCGAATTTAAAAAGTTTTTTAAGTGGTTTAAACATTCACATCGGAACGGAAAACATCAAGAATATTTTCAACAACATAGGTGTTTACACCGAATTAAATGATGTTAGCCTCTCTTTAATTGACAAAGACAACGACGAAATACCGATTCAATATGAATTTGGCACGGAATATGGCTTTTTCAATTATTTAACGTTGAAATTCACGGCAAAAGATGTGCCTGGCTTTGGGTATAAGACTTACTATCTAAAGATCAACGGTGCTGACAAAGATTTGAGGCGATCTGTTGTCAGCTTTAAAGATGGACTAAACTTCAAAGTCATTGAGAATGAGTTTTTGAAATTAACCGTACAAAGCGGATCTGGAAATATAACAAGTTTGATAGACAAAAGAAATGGCAAGGAATATGTTCCAGAAGGAAAGCCGTTGGCGTTTTTGCAGATATTGAAAGAATCTCCTCACGGAGCATCCGCGTGGGTTATAGGGCAAATCGTTGATGCTGTAAGCCTTGATAGTGGCGGAGCAGTTGAAATAATTGAGAAAGGACCTGCGAAAGCGACTGTAAGGACAAAGAAGAAATACAATGATTCCGAAATCATAATGGATATCTCATTGTATGAGGGTATTGCAGCGGCATATTTTAAATTGGATGTAAATTGGATGGAGGTTGGTAACGGCAAAAAAGGTGTCGATCTGCTGAAAGTTTTGTTTCCGTTGAATGCGAAAGATGCATCTGTAAAGTATGAAATACCTTTCGGAAGTATGAGCAGGACAAACAATCCGGATGTTTTAAGTTTAAGCAATTCTCCGAACAACAATTCTTCTCTTGAAACAACGGGTATCGGTGTTGATGTCCCGGCTCAAAAATGGGTGGATATGTATTCGAAAGATGATGATATGGGGCTTTGCATCGTCAACGATGGAAAGTATGGCTTCGACAGATCGGGCAACACAGTTGGGATGTCACTGATAAGAGATTCATATGAGCCGGATCCCATTCCGGAAGTCGGTCATCATTCAATAGAATTCTGCGTGTATCCCCACGATGGAAATTGGAAAGAATCGACTTTTGCAAAGTGTGGATACGAATTCAACGAAAGAGTCGATGCTGTTTATTACAAACCCCACAAGGGAATCTTAAAGGACGATTTCGAACTTCTGAATGTCAGAAATTCAGATATAATAGTAACGGGCATTAAAAAATCGGAAGATGACGATGATGCTTTCGTCCTAAGGATGTACGAATCTGATGGATTAAAAACAGCGGCAGAGGTTAAGTTCAATCTTCCGATAGAAAAGGTTCAAGAGACAGATCTCATGGAAAGAGAGTTAAGCGAACTTAAATCTTTTGATAATGTGGTAAAAATAGATTTCGCTCCATATGAAATAAAGACGTTAAAGATCAGATTCGCTTAGCAAATCTTTTGCAAGGAGTGATTTGAATGGAGAAAAGGATACTTGGAAAGACCGGAAGTAAACTTTCGATTCTTGGAATGGGCGGGATCGTAGTCATGAATTTAGAACAAAGCGTGGCAGACAAAATCGTTTCGGACGCGATAGACAAAGGGATAAACTACTTCGACGTTGCCCCGAGTTACGGTGATGCCGAGATAAAACTTGGCAAAGCGCTTAAGGGAAAAAGAGATAAGGTGTTTCTCGCGTGCAAAACAGATGGACGCACAAAAGATGATGCGCGGCGTGAATTGGAAGAATCACTTAAACGCGTTAAAACGGATCATTTCGACCTGTACCAATTGCATGCAATGACAACTGAAGAAGAATTCGAGAAGGTAACAGGGCCCAACGGGGCTTTAGAAGCATTTGTTAAAGCCCAAAAAGAAGGTCTGATAAGATATTTGGGCTTTTCCGCACACTCGGATAAGATAGCGCTGAAGTTAATGGATGTCTTTGATTTTGACACCATTCTCTTTCCGATAAATTGGGTATTGGCCTTTAAAGCAAATTTCGGTCCTGCCGTGATAGAAAAGGCCAAATCTAAAAACATGGGGATCTTGGCGATAAAAGCACTTGCGCTGACCACGAAAAGCGAAGATGACAAAGATCATCCAAAGAGCTGGTATACACCCATAGAGGATCCCGAATTGGCAAAGTTGTCTTTGAGATACACGCTTTCCCAACCCATCACGGCGGCAATTCCGCCGGGAGACGAAAGACTTTTCCAGATGGCAGTCGAGATAGCCGAACACTTCACCCCTATAACAAATGAAGAGATAAAAATTTTAAAGGAAAAAGCATCCGAGTTAGATACGATTTTCAACTCAACGCTTGCTTAATATGTGATAATTCATGACGATTGAAATCAGTGGGAATCTTTATCCGAAGGATTCGAAGTTTGTTCAAGTGAAATATTTTGAAGTTCCGTGCAATGTTTCCGAAATTCATGTAAAATTCGATTACACCCCTAAAAAGACAGGGAATTTTCAAAATCAAATAACCCTTTCGTTCTACGATTCCATGAATAACTTCATGGGACGCTATGATAACATCAAGAATTTCACGATCGGAATCAACGGTTCACCATCCGCCTTCAAAAGCTTACCTTTGCCGGGTACCTGGAAGGTGGAAATAGAAAATCAGTCATTGATCGGTATGGTGAATTACGTCATCAAAATGGATTTTGAAGGAAATGAAGAATACAAATGGTACACAGGAGAGCTTCACACGCATTCCATCCACAGCGATGGCAAGCTCAACGTGAAAGAGTTAAGCGATTACATCAAAGCTAACGATTTCGATTTTTTCTTTTTGACCGATCACAACAACGTCACCGGCCACGACGAACTTTGCGCAAATGGATTTCCGGGAGAAGAACTGACAACCTTTAAGGGTCATATGTTGGTTTTAGGTGCCAATCAATTCATCGATTGGAAGGATGAAAATGGGTTGGAAAAGCCCATAAAACTTATAAAAGAAGAAAGTCATTATCTGCATGGTCTGTTGGGTGTTGCCCATCCTTTCATGTTAAGTGAACCTATATGCGGAGGATGCGGGTGGAAATATGCCGATAATCCTTTTGACGCCGATTTGTTCGACTTCGTCGAGATTTGGAATGGAGTAATGGAACCAAAACCCATAAATTTGGAAGCGATTTATTCATGGATCGGAGCGCTAAGGAACGGAATGCACATATCCGCGACATCCGGACGTGATCTTCACAGTCCGACTGATCCGGACGGATCCTTTTGGCTGAAAAATCGATTTCTTTTGAGAAGATTGGAATTGTCCGAAATTTTGTACGCGATAAAGCATGGAATGAGTTATCTCTCCACGGATTCGGTGACCGTTGATTTCCATGGCAATACACCCGGAAAGGTCATTGAATACGATGACGAGGCCAAATACAAATTTGAGTTATCCACCGCTTCAAGCGGGAGAGTCATGATCTTCACGAAAAACGATACGTTGGATCTTGGCCAAACGTATTCTGCGGAAGTGAGTCTCAAGAACATCTCCGATGACGATTTTGCAGTTTTGATCTTCACCGATGACGGTGGGACCCCTCTGTTAATCACGAATCCCGTTTACTTCAAAAAGATAACGGAGGTTTAAAATGACCATAAGATTTGTAAAAATCAGTGAATACGATCGGGTTAAATACATAATGAGGTATTGTTTCCCATGGTTGCACGAAGTTTCAGACAGTTCTGTATCGAGCAAAGCAGAGCATATCAAACCGGAAGCCTTTTTGGGATTTTACGACGAAAAAGATGAGTTGAAAGCCTTCGCGGAGAATGTGCCGTTTAAGATCATGATAGACGGAGTTCCCATGGATATGGGTGGGATAGCGGGAGTATCTTCTTTGCCTGAGGTCAGGCACGGTGGACATGTCGCGGAAATTTTGAAAAGATGGCTTGAAATCATGAAGGCGCGCGGCCAAACCTTGTCGATGTTAGGTCCTTTCTCGTACGAGTTTTACAGAAAATATGGATGGGAACTTGGATTTGAAAGGATGAATTATTCTATACCGATAGAACATCTGAATATTTTCAAGCATAAAACGGGGAACATACATCCCGTTGGCAAAGAAGATATTGACAAGTTAGACGAAATATACATGATATACGCAAAAACTCACAACGGTTGTGCTGTAAGGGACAAAACCTTGTGGTCTGATTTTGTGCTGAGCGATCCTTTTATTGGCAAATACGAAAGATATGCTTATCTTTGGTTTTACGGGGATGATACTCCGGGAGGATACATAATTTACATCATAAAAGACGGCAAGATGAACATATACGAGATGATTTACAAAGATTCAGAGGCCGAAAAAGCACTTTTGGATTTCATATATTCCCACCAATCTCAGATCAGTCAGGTTGAATGGTCCACGGCCACAGATGAGCCTTTGCGAATGATGCTGCCAAATCCGAGGATAGAAATGAAATTGGTCCCAAGCATGATGTTTCGTGTCGTAGACGTCGAAAACGCTTTGATCAAGCGCAGATATCCAAGCAACGTCGATATCGCTTTTGATATCGAAATATCGGATCCGATCGCACCATGGAATCAAGGGCCTTGGCATGTGCACGTATCTAACGGGCTTGCCAAAGTAGAAAAAACCATCAGTACTGCCGTTAGGTGTGATGTACAGACGTTCAGCCAGATATTCTTAGGCTATAGTTCGGTCAATGACGCCGAAAGACTTGGAAAGATCAAAGGAGAAAGGCAAATTTTGGAGAGCATGGGCCATCTTTTCAAATCATCGATTACCTTTAACAACAACGGGTTCTAAGATAAAGGGTGTGATAAAATGCTTGAAAAGCATGAATTTGAAAGGATAAAAAACCAAGCGTTGGAACTTTTCAAAAAAGCACACATCGTGCTTACAGATTCAGAAAAAGAAAACCTTGAGATCGTGGATGGTGATCTTGGGAAGGTAGATGAAATTGGCCTTGAGATCGTAACTTATGTGAATACCGACAGATACTGCGCAAAGGAAATGGTGCTTCTGCCGAACCAAGCGTGTCCGGAGCACAAACATCCGCCTCATGGCGGACAACCGGGAAAAGAAGAAACTTTCAGGTGCAGATACGGAAGGGTATACCTTTTCGTCGAAGGTGAAAGGGGCATTCGCCATGTCGATCCGCCAAACGAATATTTCACCGTATTTCATGAGATCGTGATGGATCCGGGGGACCAACATACAATTCCTCCGAATACTTTACATTGGTTTAAAGCCGGAAAAAACGGGGCTGTTATATCTGAATTTTCTTCTCACAGCGATGATGCATCCGATCTTTTCACAGATCCTAATTTCAAAAGAGCTCAAGGGAGTTGATGTGCATGTACTATTCAAGTGGAAAATGGAAGGATCTCGATTACAGAAGGCTTAAAAGACAGGTAAGTGAACTTTTCCCTCTTTCCGTTGTTTCAAGAAAAGTTATAGATGAATGGACGATAGAATCGGATGGAAAGGTGAGAAAGATAAAGATAGGTGAGCCATGGGATCACACGAGATTTCCGGTTATCTTCAGGTCGAATCCGGATTTTAACAGACCTCTTCAAAACCAAATTGTCTCTTTAGAAGTGTGGACTGGCGGAGAATCTCTTGTGAAGATCGATTCTGTGCCATTTGGCGAGATAAACGAGCATCACAAGTTCTTGGACATAACGAAATTGTGCGATGGGAAATCACACTTACTCGAGATTGAGAGTGTTCCGAAGGGCCTATTCGGAACGACCAACTACACCCCGTCACTTGAGAAGGCATTCATCACGATCTTCGATGAAGAGATTTTGAAAAGCGTGATTACTTTCGAAGCAGGAGCGAATTTCATAGAGGCCGCAGATGAGGAGATAAAGGACAGCGTGTACGGAATCTTCATGAACAGTCTTGGAATGATAGATATCCCATCATCCACGGCGGATTACGCATCGAGGAGCTTGGACGACGAGATGATGGTTGATCTCATGAAAGAGTGGGAAGCACCGAAATTCAAATTGAACGATGGCGTGAATTTAGATCAAAAGATAAAGGTTCAGATAGTCGATGCCGCGAAATATCTTGAAAAACACTTGAAAGATTTGGGTGAAAGTTTACCGTTTACCATTTACGCCATGGGCCATTCTCACATAGATTACGCATGGCTTTGGCCATTGAAAGAGACGAAAAGGAAGATCGTCAGAACTTTCACCAACTCACTGCGCATGCTTGACAAATTTCCGGATTTCAAATTCGTTCAATCGTCGAGCGCATATTATGAAGATTTCAGAGAGCGAGCCCCTGAATTGTTTGAAAAATTGAGATCTTACGTCAAAGCCGGCCGATGGGAGCTTATAGGAGGCAGCGTCGTTGAATTCGATGCCAATCTCACATCTGGGGAATCTCTATCGAGACAATTTTTGTACGGGCAGAAATTTTTCGAGAAAGAATTCGGTAAAAGATGCAAAATTGGGTATCTTCCCGACACCTTCGGTTTCACATGGGCGCTCCCTCAAATAATGAAGGAAAGCGGCATCGATTATTTTGTAACGACCAAACTCGTCTGGAGTGATAAAAATCAATTTCCCTATTCATGGTTTATCTGGCGCGGCCTTGATGGTTCTGAAGTTGTAACGCATCTCTTCACGGCTTTGGAAGGATACAACTCTCCGCTCACCCCAAAAGATCTCAGACTTGGCCTTGATTTTCACAAAGAACAACACGGTAGCGTGCCATTTTCAATTCTGACCTTTGGATATGGCGACGGCGGAGGAGGACCTACTGACGAAATGATGTATAGATACGATTTCATGAAAAGGATGCCGAATCTTCCAAGATTGGAGATAAAGAATTTTGAAGAGGTCTTCGAAAGCCACAAATTCAAAAATCTGCCTACTATCGACGACGAACTTTACCTTGAATTTCACAGAGGTACTTACACGAATCAATCGGTGATAAAAAGGCTGAATCGTGAGATGGAAAATCTGCTCTTCGCAACTGAGGTCATAGCCACGGCCGATTACGCTGGCGGGGCAGAATATCCATACGATACTTTGACCAACGCGAGAAAGACACTTGCGAAATCACAATTTCACGACGTACTGCCAGGTTCATCGATAGGCGAAGTTTACAGGGAATTCGCTTCTATGCTCGAAGAGGAAAAGGAAAAAACGCGCAAGGTAATGGATGAAATTATTTTAAAACACACAAAGCCACACAAAGAAAGGTTAAGCATCTTGAATCCAACGAATTTGACGTTGCCCATCGTTTTAAGGAACGTAAACGGAGTCGATGAGGGATCTTATGGAAGTTGCGTTGTTCAAAAAGGCAAGGATGGCAAGATGTACGTGATCGGAAAAGAAATAGAAGACTTGGAAAGCGGTGTTTTCGAAAAGACCGCCAAGTCAAACGTTGGAAAGCTAAAAGTATCAGAAAAGGCCATAGAAAATGAATTTGTGAAATTCGAGATTGGTAGAAATGGTTGGAATATCTACGATAAAAAGAGAAAAAGATATTTGTTTAAAGAAGGATTCGGCCTTGTCGCCAGGCGTGATATACCGGCAGATTTCGAAGCATGGGACGTACCGTATGATTCTGAAAAGGAGATCACTCTTGTGCCTGATAAGATCGAAATTTTTGACGCGGGAAACGCAATGGCTTCTTTGAGGTTTGAATATGAATTCGAAGGATCGAAAATAGAGATGGTGGCAAGAGTTTATGACGGATACGATCTGATCGATTTCAAATTCAGCATCGATTGGCACACAAGAAGATATATGTTGAGATTGCACATGCCAACGGACCTTTTAACGAGAGAAGCCAATTTTGAAATAGCATACGGTGCGATAACAAGGCGTACGACAAGGAATAATTCCTACGAGCAAGCCAAATTTGAGGTACCTTATCACAGATGGCTGAATTTATCGGAAGATGATTTTGGAATAAGCGTTGTGAATGATGGCAAATACGGATGCTCGGTGGAAGAAAACAACGTGAATCTTTCTCTGATCCGAGGAGCCACTATGCCAGATTTTTATTCCGATGAAGGGCATCATGAGTTCACCATCTCCGTCTTTCCGACCGACAAAGAGTGGAAGGAAAAGACACTCAAACATGCGGTTTTGCTTAACACGCCAATTCCCGTTGCTCAAGGAGAAACGGATGACCTTTTCAAATCCGTAAGGGAGCTCTTCGAAAAGAATGAATCGATCTTGCTCTCCGCCGTAAAAAAAGAGGAAGACGGAAAGAGGATAGTCATGAGATTTTATGAGCCTTACGGAAGAAGGAGTACTTTGAAGCTCGCGAGAAATTGCGTGCTTTCAAATATTCTCGAGGATGAGATAAAGTCAGTAAAAGAAGTGGAATTCAGACCATTTGAAGTTAAAACTTTTATCTTCGAGAAATAGAGAAATTCTTAAAAGTGAGAATATACTAAAGCAATTTGCTCTCCGTCAAATTTAATTTATACGGAGGAAGACTGTCTTTGAGTATCCTCCGCTATTTTTTCAGCTTTGTACTTGAGGCTTTTGAGTGTGAGTCCATATGTAAATCATGAATGGAATAGCTGCTATCTCAAATACGATCGAAAAGAGCACGAGATAAGATATGGATATATCATAAAGCGCCCCCATGGCCGTACCTCCAACGAGCCACGCGGCACCGTAGAAGATGCTGTAAAGTCCATAAGCTTTACCGCGAGCACTGGCAACCGTCATATCGGCAATGCCGGCCCTTAAAATCGTGTCTTGAATACTGAGTACCATTCCCCACAAGATCATTCCGAAAATCGCGGCCAGGTACCCAAATAAAAAGAGCAAAGGTGTTGCGATTATCGAAAGTGTCGGAATCAAAATCAAGGCTTTGAATTTTATCTTGTCATAAAGATGACCCATCGTAAAGGCTCCGACTCCTCCAGCAGCCATGGCAACGGCAAAGATCACCGGAATAGCGTCGTTGGGCATGATGTTGTTTTTGGCAAAATGATAAGAGATTATTATGAACTGCGCAAAGCCAGCCGTTGTGAGTGTAACGAAAATAGAATATATCCAAAACCTTCTATCTATTTTCCCCATGTTTTCATGCGTTTTCTCTGATTCGTTTGTTGATTTACCAGGTGTCTCTTCCATATCCGAAGGCTTCGGATAGTAAGCCATCGCCACAAACAAAACGATCATCACGGCCACGGCCGGGATGATAAGAAAGGTATAGCTGAGCCTGAAGTCACCAGGTTTCAAAAAGAGCACAAGTGCCACGGCAAGAGGGCCTATCACGGCACCGAGTTGATCGAGGACCTTGTGAAGGCCGAACCCTTTTCCGCGTCCGACTGATTCGGTCGCAAAGGAAAGCATGACATCGCGCGGAGGATTTTTGTAAGCCTTTCCGAATCTTTCGATGAGTATAAGGGCAAAGGCAATTTGCCAGTTCCATGCGATTGCCATCAACGGTACGGCAACGACATTTATGGCATATCCAGTTATCGTCAAAAGCCAATAAGATTTCGTCTTATCGACGATGTAGCCCGTGACAAATCTGAGAGCGTATCCTATGAACTCACCGAGCCCACCGGCAAGGCCAACAACGAATGCGCTTGCACCTAACATCGACATGAACGGCCCATTTATGCTTCGAGCTGATTCGTGCGTCATATCCGCAAACAAACTCACAACTCCGAGTAAAACGATGAAAATGACTGCTTTCTTTTTGTTATCCATTTTGCCTCCTGTTTGATTTAATTTTATATCGTGATCCTTTGTGATTCGGGAATCCCGTTCGATAAAAAGCGATCAAGTATTCCTCATTTTTTCAGTTGAAATGGTACGACACTTATCACGACATCTTTTTCATGAACGAGGTACCTTCTCAAAATCCAGCTCGTCTGGTTATGAAGAGATCTTTGCCAGAACCTTTTTGTTTCAAATTCAGGTATTAATATAGTTATGAAATCTTCAGGACTCTTTTCTTTTTTTATCTCATCGATGTAATCGAGTATTGGCTCAACAACAGTCCGATATGGGGAATATTTCACCACAAGCGGGATACCGGGATCCCATTTTTTCCATTTTTCAACCATTTCTTTAGAGCTATTTTCATCAACGCTTACGTAAAAAGCACGTACATCATTTGATATCATTTTGGCGTATTTGATGGTGTTTTCTACAATTCTACTCACTCCTGAAACAGGTACAACGACTATGTTATTTCCGCGAGGAGAAAGCTTAATGCGATCGTAATTTTCCGGAGGCAGTCTTAGCTGTTCTCTCATGTTTTCGTAGTGTTTGCGAACTGTGAAAAACCATATCATTATAACGGGAATCAAAATTACCACTATCCACGCGCCTAACATGAACTTCGCCACGATTATCACAACGACGACGATTCCCGTTATTATTGCGCCAAACCCGTTTATGATCGCAGAAGTTTTCCATCCTCTTCCTTTTTCCCTTTTCCAGTGAACGACCATTGAAGTTTGAGCTATCGTGAATGAGATGAAAACTCCCAACGCATAAAGAGAAATAAGCTCGTCAACGTGTCCGTCAAAGGCTACCATAAAAATAGCGGCTATGAAGGAAAGAAAGATTATTCCGCCTGAGAAAGATAATCTATCGCCGCGTGCCGAAAGATATCTTGGCATATATCCGTCTTTTGCGAGCAAAGCAAGCAGTGGAGGAAGTCCGTTGTAGGCTGTATTTGCGGCAAGATAGAGTATTAACATGGTGGTTATCTGAACGTAGTAATAAAACAATCCCCTTCCAAAAACAGTCTGTGCGAGTTGTGAAAGCATCGTGTTATCAGCTTCGGGCAAAAAATGGTAATGGACATAAAGGAAAATTATCCCGGCAAGCATCGTAACAAGAATGATCGCAAGCAAATATGTGGTTTTCTGGGCGTTTTTGACCTCAGGCTTTTTAAACATCGGAACGCCGTTGGATATTGCCTCAATGCCCGTCATCGAACTGCTTCCATTTGCAAAAGCGCGCAGTATCAAAAAGATTGCGAATCCATTCATAACAACTCCACCACTTGTTTGAAAATTGGAAATGGTAGATTGATGACCTGTGATGGCAAAAAATACTCCAACGATGATCGTTACGATTATTCCAAAAACGAATGCATATGTGGGAAAGACAAAAATAGACGAAGATTCTCTTACGCCCCTTAAATTTATAACCATTAAAACGAGAAACAAAACACCGAGATCGACTAAAATATGATAAGGTAAGAGCTCCGGAAAGGCAGACGTCAAAGCATCCGTACCAGCAGAAACACTTACGGCAACAGTTAACGTATAATCAACAAGAAGAGATGCGGCGGCTAAAAGAGCCGGGCCTTCTCCTATGTTTGTCTTTGCGGCCGAATAAGATCCTCCGCCTCCCGGATTTGCTTTTGCAACTTGTGCGTAAGAAATACTTACTATTGTGACAAGTGCAATTATGGCTAATCCTATCGGAATGGCAAATTCGTACATCATTGTACCGCCAACCATAAGCATTACTATCATTTCTTCGGGACCGTAAGCAACAGAAGAAAGTGCATCGGATGAGAAAATCGCAAGTCCTTTCCATACTGGTAATTTTTCGCGTGATATACTTTTGTTGGGAAGAGGAGGACCTACAAAAAACCTCTTAAGATCTTTTAAAGTCATTTTCAACCTCCATTACTTTTGACACCTGTCAATTTTATCATACTCTGTCGATTGAATAAAACCTGAGATCAAAAAACAATCGTAATCTCGTCATGTCAGTTGGGTAGTTGACTTTAATATGATTATGTGTTATAGTTAGGTATAACACTATAACGCGAGGTGAAGCATGGTAAAATATCCGATTATCTTTAGAACGTCTTTGGCAATTGCATTAGGGCTTTTAGCGATTTTCATTCCTTTTGTTCCGTTGAAGATCATCTTCGGAGCAATTGCACTTGTGATCTTCGCGATAAATTTAAGAAGATATGCCGTATTACTGATCGTTGTGGCCATCATCTTCGCAGTTGTTGTTGCCGCGAGATTTTCAGTACCTTATGCCGCCTTCCCGAATTTCGGATTTGGCAGTTTCGGTATCCCGGGAGTCACTTCAAACGTGTATCCCAATGAATACATTCAAGGGGCCAAATATCTTTCGATCGATCTCACAGGACTCGATTTGAGCTTTGATCCGTCAACAAATACCATATACATTCCTTCATCTCTGAATGTTCGAAGAAATGGAGAAGTTCTGGATATATCTTATCCCGACGGAAACAACATCACCTTCAGGATGGTGATAGGGACAAAAGATCCGATCACTCAAGCCGAATTTCACACGACCGGTCTTAAGGTAAACGGCGATATCACGGCAGGCGAATTGAATTTTAACTCCGTGGGACTGACGATGAATTCCTCGATAACGGCCAAGGCAATCTCGATAAATGGCGTCGGAGTGAATGTAAACGGCACCTTTACGGCTTCGAGCGTGAAAATAAACGGAACCGGAGACGATGTGGATCTGACTTTGTCTGGAGCAACTTTTGTTAAGATTGGCGGTGTTTCTGTCAACGGCAATCTTAGGTATGCCGATGATTGGACAGGCACAAGAAATCTCGATCTGAGTTCGGTAAGCGGAAACCTTTTAATCTACACCGCCTCGTCGAATCAAGGTCACCTTGACATCCAAAATAACGGCGGATTTGTGAAGATAAACAGGGTGAAATACTGAGATGCTTGAAAAGGTCGACAAGCACAGCGGCATCCCGGCATACATTCAGATTATCGATACGATAAAAAAGGAAATATTGTTGGGAAATCTGAAAGCTGGAGATCAACTTCCGCCTGTAAGGGATTTGCAGGAGATCTTCGATGTCAACGTTAACACCGTTTTAAAGGCGTTGGAGCATCTTCAATTAAATGGTCTCGTCGAATCGAAGCACGGTATCGGATACTTCGTGACGTCTGTCGAAAGCGCCAAATTGGATTCGATAAGAATTCTGACCGAAACTGTTGAAAAACTCAAATCCATGGACGTGGATTTGAATACCGCTATTCTGATAATGAAGGAGGTCTGGAAGAATGATTCAAAGAATTGAAGCGTATTTCATGAAAGATTTCATAGAAAAAGGTGGAGCACTTGCCGTTTTTTCGATAATGCTTTTCATACCGGTTGGCTTTTTCAGAACGATCTTCATGATTCTCATGATATCGGTTGTGCCACCGCATCTCGAACAAAGACGTCGAAGAGAAAACATTTCTGCTCTCACGTCTCTTCCTTTTTCTTATTCCGAGATCTTTTGGTTCCCTTTTGCCTTTCTGTTGACGATAGTCATAACCGTTCAACTTGCGGTCAGCGGTATAATAGGCCTTACAATCTACGATGCGTTTTCTCAAATACTGTATTCTCTTGTCTTTTTAACGGCATATTACGGCATTTTCACCATTCTTTCCGTTGTTGGATTGAGTAGCACAGGATTCATATGGCTGTTTTGGGTGGCAGACATGGTTTTGGGATCGATTCAACCTCAGTCGCAAAATCTCTACCGTATGATAAGCCCGATTTATCAAGGAAATGAGATAGCGGCGATCTTGTTTTCGATCACGCTTATGGGTGTAAGCGCTTACTTCTTTTCAAAGAAAGGGGTGACGAGAAGATGGAAAAAATCGTCGATGTGAAAGGCCTTGTGAAAAAGTTCAACGAGAAGATCGTGCTCAACAACGTGAATTTTTCGGTCGATTATAAGGAAATTTTTGCTTTGATAGGCCCGAATGGCGCCGGTAAGACCACGACTTTGAGATGTCTTTACGGTGATATATTCCCGACGCATGGCACCATAGATCTTTTCGGATCTAAGTTCGTGCAGAGTATAAAGGACAGAATAGCGGTGATCACGGAAAACAGACTTTCTTTCTCAAGATTCAAAGGAGAAGATTACAGGAAATTTTGGAGCATGCTTTACCCAAAATGGGATGACGAAATCTTCAATAAGTTCATAATGCATTACAACCTCGATTTGAAAGAGCGCGTCGATAATTACTCGACTGGTATGAAAGTTATACTGAATTTGGCGCTTGTCATATCGAGCGGAGCGGATCTTCTGGTACTCGATGAACCGACGTTGAATCTCGATCCGGTCGTTAAAACCGATATACTGAGGATTTTGAAGGATTTCGTGAAAGCGGAAAACAGATCGATAATCATCTCTTCTCACGAGATATATGAGCTGGAAGAAATTGCAGACGCATTTGCGATAATCAAAGAGGGCCGTATAATTTACACGGACACGGTCGATGATGCCAAGGCAAAACACAGGGTGGGTGTGAAAAATGAAAAAATAGACGGTGAAATAATAGGCACAGTCGGAGATGGTATACTTTACAAAACGGATAAGGATGGCGGGAGATATCCGACTTTGATGGAGATATCGATAGCTTACATTCAAGGGCAAAGACAATTCAGACCGTTTGAAAGGAGTGATTTGAAATGATGTTTTACGGGCCGTTCGGATGGTATGGTTTGGGATGGGCCATACAGGCAATAGTGGGAATCGTCGTTTTCTTTTTCTTTCTTTGGATCATCTTGCATGTGGTAAGATCATTTGGATGGAGAACTTACCACCATTACAGAAGATGGTGGTATGCCGACGAAGACGCTCTCGAAATATTGAGGAAGAGATATGCAAGAGGAGAAATTTCGAAAGAAGAATATGAGAAAATGAAGGAAGATCTCCGAAAAGACGAAAGATAAGGAGTGTTTTTATGAAAGATGCCATTCTCGAAGTTGAAAATCTCAAGAAATATTACGGAGATGTCAAAGCCGTAGACAGTATATCTTTTAAAGTTTTAAAAGGAGAGGTTTTCACGCTTTTAGGTCCAAACGGAGCGGGAAAAACAACGACACTTGAGATATTGGAAGGCCTCAAAAATTACGATGATGGTCAGATAACGCTTTTCGGGGAAAATGTTCAAAAGAAAGTGCCAAGGCATCTCCGTGAAAAAATAGGAGTTGTGCTTCAGGAAAACAACTTCATAGATCACTTAACAACGATGGAAACTCTTAAGATGTTCAGATCTCTTTATCAAAAGGGATTGGATGTCAAAGAAATCTTAAAAGAGATAAGCCTTGAAGATAAGATGAACGGAAGAGTCGAAAAACTTTCGGGAGGTCAGCGTCAGCGCCTTGCCATAGGTACCGCGCTTGTTGGCGATCCGGAGATGATCTTTTTGGACGAACCGACCACAGGCCTCGATCCTCAGGCAAGGAGAAATGTCTGGGATATGATAGATAAGCTCAGAAAAATTGGCAAAACCGTTTTTTTAACGACTCACTACATGGAAGAAGCCGAGTACCTTTCAAATTACATATACGTAATGGATCATGGAAAAATAATAGCAAATGGAACTCCGAATGAGTTGATAATGTCTTTCGGCGGTGAAAAGATCATAGAAGTGGATTTGGAATCAAAAGATTTTGATCTGTCTCTTTTTAAAACAGAATTTCAAAATGTAACTTCGGAAAACTCGAAGATCATGATAATAACATCTTCGCTTCCGTCGGACATGAAAAAAGCGCTCGATCTTTTCGATCAAAGATCGATCAAGATAAACGATATAGTCGTAAGGCAACCAAATCTCGAAGATGTATTTTTAAATCTAACCGGAAGAAAATTGAGGGATTAAAGTGAGAAGAATTCTTTCCGTCTTCAAGGCGCTCGTTATTTCATCTATGAGATCTCCCGTCGTGATATTTTGGAATATCTTTTTCCCGGTGATTTTACTTCTCATTCTTGCATCAATCTTCTCGAATGTAGGAAAAGATGTATCGGTTAAAGTTGCATTTGTGAATGAAAGTACAACATTCAAAAACACCAATATGGATTTTGCTAATTACATATCAGATGCTTTTAAAAGCATGTCAGTTGCAACTGATGGAAAAACTCCGATTTTAACTTTAGAAGCCAGCACCACAAGAAATTTTCTTAACAACTCTCTTGAAAGGTTAAAATTTGGCAAAATAAATGCTGTTGTCGTGATACCTCCGTTGTTTAACACTCAAGTTTATGCGTCCCTCGCCCAGCAAAGTTCGAACTTTAAATTGTTTTCGAAACCGAAAGTTCAGATTTACACGCTCGAAAATAGTCAAACATCTAATGTGGCATTCACAATACTTTCATCCGTCATTGAATCTTTCAACTCCGAATTTTTAAAAAAATCCGGCAATTATGGGGATTTTGTGTCTCCTGTTATGAAATACGTTTCAAAAAACGGACAGAATTTTTCTTACACGAATTTCCTCGTTCCCGGGATTATAGTGATGGCTTTGATGACAGTCTCACTTTTTGGAATAACCGATGATTTGCTTGTGCAAAGAGAGAAAAAGGTCTTGAGAAAACTTTTCGTTGCTCCATTAAGCAAAGTAGAATATTTCTGGTCTATGATCCTATCTAACATAACGATAGAGATTTTGCAGGTGGCAATAATCGTGGCAATAGGATTCTGGCTCGGAGCCACGCTTAACTTCAACATATGGTCGATCTTCTACCTGATCTTCGCAATAGTCACAACCCTTCCGCTCGGATTTTTCGTCGCAAGTTTTGCAAAAACTGCCGATTCCGGAAACGCGATGGCCAACATTTTTAACTTTCTTTTCATGTTTTTGGGAGGACTTTTTTTCCCTCTTACGGGTGTCCCTTTTGCAATAAAGATCATTGCGTATGCAATCCCGACCACATACCTCGGAAACGGTCTGAGATCGGCAATGGGAGTAATGGCATCCCCGACACCATCCTACCTTAACGTGATCGTTCCTCTTGCATGGGCAATCGTAATGGTAATATACAGCGCTAAAGCATTTAAATGGGAGGCATGATATGAGATTTTCGGCTATTTTGAAAGCGATGATCTTTCATTCAATCAGAGATATGATGAATCTCTTTTTCACCATTTTCTTTCCGCTCGTAATACTTCTCGTCTTCGGATATGTTTTCTCTGGAATTTATGCTCCTCAAAGTTCTATAAATGTTGGTTTCTACGGTCAAACTCTTCCGGCGATTTCAGGCATAAAATACGTTCGTTATCCGACATTGAACTCGCTTCAGGATGCTATCAATTCGGGAAATGTAGAACTCGGTTTGACTTTGAAAGGGACGTCGCTTTTTGGTTACACAAGCCCTGCTAATATCCAATCATCAGACTATTACTCGTCTATAGCCAAAAGTGTTAGCGATGAGATAAACAAATCAAAAGGGATAACAAGAGTGATAGATGTAAAACAAAGTGAAATCTCTTTCTTAGGGAAAAAAATAAATTATCTTGACAATCTTATCCCAGGGATACTTGCTTTAAGCATATTTTCTGCCGGAGTTTTTTCGATAACAGCCTCGCTTGCACATTTCAGAGATAAAAAAGTGATGAAAAAATTCTGGATAACACCAATTGCAAAATGGGAATTCTATTCCGCATTCATATCCGAAAAGATGGTGGAAAGTTTTATATCAATAATTTTGCTCTTTGCTGCCGCCATGATCTTTTTCCATCCTCCTTATTCAGTCGACTGGATAAGGTTCATAGTAACGATTTTGTCCGGTACGTTTGGCATGATGGGAATAGGAATGATAATACTTCTAATTTCACCGAATGCAAGAGTTGCAAGTGAAATATCTTCCGTTTTATACACCATTATAATGTTCTTTTCCGGCGTGTATTTTCCGATCGACCTTTTGCCAAAGTTCATGCAAGATATAGCTTACGGAATGCCGTTAACGTACATCGTCATCGCCATGAAATCGGCCATGGGTATAGCTCCAATGCCCTCACTTTCGTATTGGCTCACGATCGTGATAATGTTTTTCGGTGCGGTGCTTGTGCTCCTCGGTTTCAGTAAAATGTTCAGCGTGGAATGATTTGAACTACATCGCCAATACACTAAACCAACTTTAAAAAACGAAGTCATTTGACTTCAGCAATTGCCTTTCGGTGTCTGGTCCTCGCTTCGCTGCGGAGGCCACCTGCAAGGCAATTTGCTCTCCGTCAAATTTGAATTTATATGCCGGTTTTAAAAAGATTTAGTATAAATTGAAGAGGATTCCCGCCGTGTGTCCTAAACCTTCTTCAAAATCATTGTCATTCTGTGTGATTTATATGGTATTCCCGATTAGATCGGGAATACCATTCGATAAAGACCAACTGCGATCCTCGATGGCCATATAACAAGGATATGGCTTTCTTCTTTGAACGTAATCGACATGTTTTCTGAGTCAAGTAAGTCCAAAAGTAAATTTCAGAAAAGATCTTGTACAGTCTTATCTATTACGTTCATGCATATCTTATAAGAATAGACGAGAAAAAGAGAGAAAACGGAAGAAAATCAAAGCATTTCCAGTGTAAGTCTATTTAATTGGTTAATTTTCTTTTCGAATTCAAATATTTGAATGTATATCATGATTGTATATGATTATAATGATATGTTATTATCTTTGCGAGGTGAAAGGATGAGATTAAAGATTTTAGATGAAAGTGATCCATTGCCGTTGTACTACCAACTGAAAATGCTTTTGAAAGATAGAATTGAGAACAAGGAATGGGCAGAAGGATCAAAAATACCGACAGAAAAAGAACTTGCAAGCTTTTACAATACTTCCTTGATGACAGTACGGCAGGCTGTAGGATTACTTGTCAATGAAGGATTATTGATAAAAAAACAAGGTAAAGGTACCTTTGTAGCCCAGGCAAAGATTCAAAAAGGGCCAAACGTTTTGAATTCATTCACAGAAGAAATGAAACAAAGAGGATTTGAAGTAAGATCGGAACTTCTTCGGTTCAATAAAATTATTCCTGCCGGTGATGTCAAAAAAGTCTTGAATTTATCTGACAACGATGAGGTTTATTTCATTCAAAGATTAAGATACGCGAATAACGAGCCTATTGGTATTCAGAGTACCAACCTTGTCTGCGATGTGTTGGAAGAACTGCACGAGGAAGAGTTAACAGGGTCCCTTTACGAGTTACTTGAAACGAAAGCCGGTATTCAGGTGAAGTATGCAGATGAAATTTATTCGGCTATTTTAATCGATAAACAAACAGCTCATTTGCTTAAAATCTCATTGCCAACTGTGGGTTTTAGCGTGAAACGAATAGGTTACATTTCCAATGGCAGACCAATCGAATATACAGAGTCCATCATGAGAGCCGATAAATACTCGATATCCGTCAAACTTCAGAGGTAGAAGATGAAAGTTATAGCTGTTGATCTTGGCGGAACAAACGTCAGAGTTGCGTTAGTTGATTCAGAGGGTATTATTTTGTCTAAAAAATCGTGTCCGATTGAAAAAGAAGGCGGAGAAGAGGTTTTAGATCAAATTATACATTTGGTGGATCCGTTGATTGAAGATGCTGATGGTATGGGCATCGTTATTCCAGGCGCGATCACGTGTGAAGGATTGGTATGGGCTCCAAATATTCCTGGATGGAAAGATTTACCGCTTGAGAAGATATTAAGAGACAAATTTCATCCATTTGACGTAATCGTGAAAGATGATAGATATGCCACGATATTAGGAGAGAGTCATTTTGGAGCGGTTAAGGGGTATAAAAATGTGGCATATGTCATCATCGGAACGGGAATCGCAGCCGGATTGATGATCGAAGGGAAGATTTATTCCGGATCAAGAGGATTGTCGGGAAGTATAGGCTGGTTTATAACCGATGAAAACATAATTCAAGGTGCCGATCATGAAATCTTTGAGTCCAAAGTGGCTGGACGGGCATTAAAGAAAAAATTGGGAGTAAATGGCGAAGAACTTATGGAGATGGCTTCAAAGGGAGACATAAAAGCCCTTGAGAGCTTAAATGCGTTAGGAGAAAAAATAGGCATTGGTATAGCCAACCTCGTTGCCGTCGTTGATCCAGAAATAGTCGTGATTGGCGGAGGCGTATCGAAAAGTTGGCAATACATCGAAGGTGGAATTAGAAGCACTTTAAATAAATGGGATCATCCTATATTTAAAGATATCAAAGTAGTTTGTTCCACGCTTGGTGATGATGCTGGCATATTGGGTATAACTCGCATTGTAATGGAAAGGGTCGGTGAACAAAATTGAAAAAGTATCTCAATGGATATTTTGAAAAAGAAGTAGAGATAATCAACAAAATTCATGAGACACAGTCCGAAAAAATAGTTGAAGCAGCACATGTAATGGCAGAAGCGATTTCTTCGGGGCACTTGGTACATGTTTTCGGAAGTGCACATTCGGCTATACCAGCTATGGAGATTTTTCCAAGATACGGAAGTTTTGTTGGAGAAAAGGGTGCTTTTCATCCGCTCCTAAATCCAAGGTTACTGTGGTGGAATGTTGTTGGCACTGGAGCTGTCAAAGATTTGCTCTGGCTTGAGAGACAAAAAGGATATATTGCCAATTATCTGGATGAACAAGATCTCAAAAGTGGAGATGTTTTACTTGTTTTTTCACATGGAGGCGTTAACGCTGCACCTGTTGAAGCTGCCATTTACGCAAAAGATCATGGACTGAAAGTTGTTGCGGTGACATCGATGGAAAATCAACTCTTGGTAGGAAAACAACAACCTCAAACGCCTAAACTGCTTGATATAGCGGATATTGTCATAGATAATTGTGTTCCGCTTGAAGATGCGCTCGTTCCTTTGGACGGAAAAGTAGAAAAGGTTGGTCCCGGAAGCACAATAGCGATAATTACCATAACTCAATTTATCGTCGTTCAAATGGCCGGCGAGTTAAACGAAAAAGGAGTAAAATTGAACATTTTCGTTTCTCCAAACGTAAAAGAAATCCCCTTAACTCATAATCAAGATGTTTTCAAGCAATACACAAAAATAATAAACGATCACACAAATGGAAGGTGAGGTATGATCACAAAAGATTTTTTTCCAGTGGCTGTTTGGTATGGTGAAAATCAGGTCAGAGCTCCTATGATGCCCAGGACAAAAATAGACACCGAAAGAACAAAAAGAGATCTTGAAAATATAGCCAGATTGGGATTTAACACTGTGAGATATTGGGTTGATTGGGCTACGTGCGAAAGGGAATACAATTGCTATGATTTCAAACAAGTAAGTGATTTTCTTGATCTTGCAAAGGATTATAAACTCAAGGTCATAATACAGATATATTTGGATTCAGCACCGAATTGGTTAAGTACGCGTTATCCAGATGCCCTTTACGTTTCACACACAAGTCATAAAGTTGAATCTCAAGCGTCGCCGGGCTATTCGCTTGATCATCCCGTTGTCAGAGAGCGAGCCACAAAATTCATGAAAGCACTTGCCGGAATAGTTAAAGAAAAGCAGGCTTTTTATGGATGGGATGTTTGGAGTGAGCCACATATCGTCAACTGGTCTTGGTTTAACTACATGGGAGTAGAACCGTGGTTCGACTACAACGAATATTCACAACAGAGATTCAGAGACTGGTTAAAAAAGAAATATAATTCTATTGACGAATTAAACGAAAAGTGGTATCGCACTTACAGTTCATGGAATGATGTAAAAGCCCCAAAATATGTAACTCTTTCCTCTTTTAAAGATCTCTTAGATTGGCAAGAATTCAATCTTGAAAAACTTCAAGAAGATCTTTTGTGGAGATATGAAACTGTGAAAGAAGTCGATCCAGATCACATCATATCAAGCCATTCGGCTATTTCGTCATTGTACGAATCACCGATAGAAGATGGTGGAAGTCCTGATGACTGGAAAATGGCTAAAGTTGTTGATGTGTGGGGCACATCATTTTATCCAAAACATGTCGGATGGCTTATGCCGCTCGACTATGCGCTTAAGGGGTTTGCACTGGACGCAACACGGTGTGCCTCTGAATCAAATGGAAAAAAGTTTTGGATCGGAGAACTACAATCGGGTCATGGCGTAGTTGGAATGAACTTTGGGGAACCGGTTAAGAAGGAAGATGTCGTCCAGTGGGCATGGTTGGCTGTTTCCAGAGGAGCAAAGGGATTATGTTATTACGCTTATTATCCGATGAGTTGCGGAGAAGAAATATCCGGCTTCGGTCTTGTTCATCCCGATGGGACGTTAACCGACAGGGCACAAACGGCTGGAAACGTTGGAAAGATAATAAGCAAAAATCAAGAGCTTTTTACCGAGGCTAAACCGTTAAAATCCGAAGTCGCCATCGTTTATAACATACACTCTTACATCATGCTGTCCGCTCTGCAGGAAAAAGGCAACGAATTGATACGCTCTTCGATGCTTGGACTTTACAGATTTTTGATGCGTAAGGGAATTCAAACGGACTTTGTCACAATGGAAGAGATCAAAAAGGGTGTCCTTGGAAATTACAAGGCTGTTTTTGCGCCTTTCATGATCTCGCTCGATCAAAAAACCGCTGATGCTATCAAAAGTTATGTGGAAAATGGAGGCATCTTTGTTTCAGAATTTAGACCGGGTTGGAGTGATACAAACGGCAATGGAGAAACAAAGATACCCGGAATGGGGCTTGATGAAGTATTCGGATGTTATGAAACGTGGTGGAGAAAATCAAAAGAAACGAAGATCACCCTCGAAAACAAAGATTTTGGTGACTCTATAAATTTGAGCAATGGATATGAAGAAGCCTTTGAATTGAACGGTGGGAAAGTTATAGGAAAATTCGCAGATAATTCACCGGCGATCGTGATGAATGATTTTGGAAAGGGTAAAGCCATTTTGATGGGCATGTTACTTTCAAGGGAATACGAAAAGACGAAGG
The DNA here is from genome assembly GCA_020722015.1 of Thermotoga sp. Taxonomy (GTDB): domain Bacteria; phylum Thermotogota; class Thermotogae; order Mesoaciditogales; family Mesoaciditogaceae; genus Athalassotoga. Next base: position 24,006 of record DYLQ01000025.1, read on the forward strand.
ATACGAAAATTGAAAAGTTTTTCGAAAAAATAATGGAAACAATAAACGTCAAATCTCAAGTCATCGTCGAAAATCAAGAAACGTTTATAGAAATAAGAACTCTTAAAAGCGATCATGGCTACCTTTCATTCATATTCAATCACGAT
>DYLQ01000026.1 GCA_020722015.1 Thermotoga sp.
GATACATTCATAAGTACATGATCTTCACTTTTGACTGTATCAACTTTGGGGGCATACCAAGATGATCGGTTTGTGCTGACCCTGATACCATTCCCATGCATCTTCTTTTATTCTCTTGTCAAATTTATCCCTGCGCCTTGCAATATATCCAGTATAAAAAGGATTTGTTATTATGCTTCGAACATGATATGGAGTCAGGCCTGTCTTTTTTGCAATTCCATTCGTTGATAATCCCTGAAGAGCAAGCGAAAAAAGTTCTCTCACAAAAGTTGCTTCGCTTTCTATGATTTTAATCCCATCCTCTTCCCTGCGATAACCAAAAGGTATTGCACCAGAAGGAATTCCTTTGTGAAGTCTTTGAAGATATGAATCTATTGACCTGTCAACATTTATTTCCCTCTCGAAGTTAGCAAAGTCAGCGAGGATATTGAGCATAAGCCTTCCCATCGAATTTGTTGTATCAAACTGCTGGGTTACGCTTACAAAAGATATGCCTTGCTTTTCAAAGAATTTCATTGTGGTGTGGAAGTCTAAGACCGACCTTGAAAGACGGTCAATTTTATAAACTACTAAAACGTCGAATTTCTTAGCTTCTGCATCCTTCATCATTTTTTGGAAGGCAGGCCTGTTTACATTTTTGCCTGAAAAGCCACCATCTTCATATGCCTTATACAGCTCCCATCCGTGGTTTTTAACGTATTCAATAAGCCTTTCTTTCTGCAAATCAAGGCTTTCTCCATTCACAGCTTGGTCGGGAGTGGAAACTCTCGTGTATATTGCCGCTTTCATGTTATTTTTCTCCTATAACACAATTTTTTTAACGTTCCCAGCATAAAAGAAGTTTTTGCGAAGCCGAAATTTGGGCGAACTAAGTGAGCCGTATATGCTGTGTTAGGCGACGTTGTTATCATTCTCATTTCGTCAATTTGAACATCATTAGAGAAAAGGTTGTTTTTTCCCACTTCTTTTTTTCAATCAATCTGAAGCCATTTTTGAGATAAAACTCAGTAGGGCCGGAGCAATTGTTAACAGAGTCATCTCGAGAGTACGTTTCTACGGTATCATAACCTCTTTCTCTCAAGTTTTCGAGCACTGCTTGGAGCAACCTTACTCCTAACCCTTTCCTTCGATATTCCTCTCGAATATATAGGCATGAAATTAAGATTGCGTCTGTGCTTGGCGGAAATAGGTGCTGTGAGTATTCAGCAACATTCGGAAGGAGCCGAGGAGGAGCATATTGAGAATAACCTACTGCTTCTCCCTCAATATAAAGAATCTTCCCACCGCAACCGAACGTATCCTGTATTTTTTCAAACCAACTACACTTAATTTTAATGGCTTCGTCTTCTCTCACCTTGGGTTCGCCGTGCTTATCCTTACCGAACTTTTCAGGAGCCTCCCAGTATATACATCCATCACAGGGCGAGAACAGAGTCGTAATGGTATGGTCGTTGATATCTCTTATCTCTATTTTCATAAACTCACCTCTCCTTTTAGTATTTTCATCAGCCACTATTATTCACTAAAATTTTATCAAGGTTTCTCATCTACTATCCTCCATTGCCGTATGAAACAATTTCCGATAACGGTTGCGGATAAAAGAAGTTGCCGAAGGCAATTTAGGCGACGCGTAGCGGAGCCTATCCGGTCTTGTCAAGTTTTTTGTGTAAACTTCATTTTGTTGAGTATTTACAAGTATTCAGACACCCTTCCTCCGAAATGCACTTTCAATTGTTGTAAAATCTGATTCCAGTCTTTCATTCTCATTATCCATTTTTTCTTTATTTCAACTACTGCCAGATAAAGAAGCTTGAATATTGCCGTGTCGTTCGGGAAAACATTCCTATTTTTTGTTTTTCTCCTTAACTGACCTGATCGGGAATCTCATCGTGGATCGCCTTTGGCGAATATGCTATTGCACACGGCACGTAATCAATTACAATTGACTTCGAACCTTTAGCATGGCAAAAAGTCTAAAGATCGATTAAAGATCGTAAATTAAAACGAGGCGATTGAGTTGAAAAAGGTAATTGTGATTTCAATTGCGGTTGCGAGTTTGTTTTTTGCGTTTTCAAATTATGCTTTTGCATCTACATCGATGGTGATCAACGGAACATGGCAATTCAGTTTGTATGAGTACAGCAACGGGTCAACGACAACGGTGCTCGATCAGAGTTTCAATCTTTCTCAGATTCAAAACGGCAACTTCTTCACCGGAAATTTTGTTGGAACGAGTAAAGACGGCAAAGTTCAATTTCTGTATGTAAAAATTGCCAACGGTGGCTTTGTATACTGGCAAGGTCCGAATCAGCAGTTAAGTCCTTATTTTTATGAAAATTTTCCGTTTTTCAGCGGCACTGTAATTTCCCTTGCCGGAAATATCGTTAACTCTGATCACATGCAGGGCTCGTGGATTGGCATATTTAACGGTCAAACAGAAACCGGCATGTGGCAAGCGGTAAGGTTGACGCATGAACAAATAGTTCAGCAAAACTTATGGAACCTGGGAGGGTTCGCGTTAATTGTGCTGACTCTGGTTTTAATAAGATTCCTGTTTTGATTTACGCGCTTTTTTCCAATTTCAGTTTATAGACGTAATAAAAGACTCCCAATCTTGCCAGGAATGTTATGAAAAAGATGATCCTGTAATCGTTAAATGTTAACCCTATGAAATTAAAATGTACTTCTGCGAGTATTATGACAAAAAGTCCGGAAACCAAGTTTCCTATGAAAGAAGCGAAATTCACAAGACTTGAATAGATCGATAATGCCTCAGTCTTTCCGAAAGTCGGAACAACGTTGAGCAGCGTGTTGAAAGACATCAATCCCAGCCCGGCATTTGCCACTATGCCTATGATGATCTGAAATGGCAGCATGTAGATTAAAGAAGGTAATGCTAATGCCCAGCCTAACATCAAAAAGGCGCGAAAAAAAGCGACGATTTTGAGCATCCTGAAAGATCCATATCTGTCTCCGAGACGACCCCAAATCGGTTGTGCAAATGCGGCCGCAAGGCTTGAGGCAACTGTGATTACTCCAAGTACTGCGTAACTGTAATGAAAATCGTCTATCATCATGACCGTTGGATAAGGCCCGGAGATCGTGCCTACAAAGGTCATCAAAATATACGCTATGAGAAATTTTCTGTAATCACCCTTTAATTTCAAAGTCTCGATTAAAACGTGAGGATTCAGCATATTGCCGCTTGAAACCGGATCTTCATCTTGAATACTCAGCGCATAAACGTCTAACGCTCCGAAGATAGAACCTATGGCGAACATCATAAAAAAAGCCAAAAATCCGCCCCCGAGTGCATCAAGGACATATCCTGCGGCCAAAGTTGCGGGAACAGATACAAGACCCGTTATTAAATTTCTAAACCCAAAATACTTTCCTCTGACATGTTGATCGACGAGATCGCTCATCCATGCCTGCCATGCAGGTCCTGCAGAGGAAGTTACTATTTGAAAGAAAAAGAAGACAAACAACGCTATCCATACTTTAACGCCACTGTCGATCAAAGCAAAGAGGCCTAAAGTAAGAAAAACAGGCCTTCCAAGAAGTGCCATAAGGAGTATAAACTTTTTTTTGCTCTTGAAAGTACGTGCTATTATCAAGGAGAATGGCTGAACTACGCTTGCAAGCGGTATGAGAGCACCATATATCGACATCACAAACGGAGTTGCACCAAGCCAAAGGAAGAAACCCACAAGATAAGAGTTGCCTCCAAAACCACCTGTAAATGCACCCCAGACTGTGGCAAAACTACCTTCAATTATGGAAATTTTCCGCGCGTGTGCTTTTTGTGATTCACTTAGCATATTTTACTCAAAAATGAGCAAATACCTCCTTCACTTGAACATCTAAGATTATAAAACTTTTTGGATGGATATACAAATTTTGTGGCAAATGGTAAAATTGCGCTTTGTTAAATTCGTAACGTGTATTAAAAGTTCTTGACATATCCTTAAGATTGATTTATAATTAGAACGCTTCTGTAATGCAATCCAGACAATTTGAAAAGGGGGGTTTTAAGTGAAGAGGTTTTTGGTACTAGTTTTGATGGGGATAGTGGTCGTGGGTATGTTGGCTTTTGCCGGTGGAAATGCCAATTATGCCTTGCTATCGGATGTGACAAGTTTGAACATCTGGTCCATGCTTGGGCCTAATGCGACTGCGTGGAATTTCTATCCAACGTTGACCAAATACGGTGGTTTGTACAGCATGTCTGATTTGACTTATCAGGTCGTACCAGCTTTGGCAGACGGCTTTTGGACACCGCTTGAGAAGGTAACAGAAGGTGGAACAACTATGTACGTTACAACCGTGAAATTGCTAAAAGGTGTGACATGGTCCGATGGGACACCTTTCACCGCGGATGACGTGGTTTTCTCTTATGAGGTACCTTTTAAATTGCAAATGCCTGGAAACTGGATGTCAAACCTACCTCCAGATCTTTTCATTAAGGTCGTGAAAGTTGATGATTACACCGTTAAGTTCTACACAACGCATCCGAGTGGGAATTTCATCTACTCGATTTTGATGAGCGCGATCGTTCAGAAAAAATTCTGGGAGCCTGTTTACGAAGAGGCTTTGAAACAAAAAGATCCGGCGCAATACATGATGTCTTACGATAAGGACCTCTTAAGCGAACCATCGATAGGGGCATTTACCGTTTCGCAATGGCAAAAAGGCGCGTATTTACTTGATAAGGCCATTTCAAACTACACCTTCAAAGGTCAGCAAGAGATCGAATATGCAAATGGTGCAGTTCAGTATATAGTCCCGTCTTTGAACCAAAATGTCACCTATTACGGGACTCCAGAGGGGACTGTGAACCACAAATTCGTAACGGGACCATATGTCGATTCGATAGTTTACAGGATATACCAAAACCAAACGGCGGCTGTCTCCGCTCTTTTAAAGGGAGAGGTTGATTACATTCTCAATCCAAATGGACTTCAAAAGGGTTTTGTCCAGCAACTTCAGACAAATCCAAATGTGAAGATCACGGAAAATCCTTCTTTGGGTTTCCAATACATTTCCTTCAATTTGAGAAGGTATCCGATGAACAACAAAGCCTTCAGAGTCGCTATTGCATATCTGATCGACAGAGACTTGCTTGCAAACAAAATCCTTGGCGGGAATACGAACCCACTTTCATCTCTTGTACCTCCAGGTAATGCCTTCTGGTACGATCCTAATTTGAAGGCTTACGGTGAAGGGATGACGACGATAGAAAGGTATCAGGCCGCTATAAAGACGCTTAAAGACGCTGGCTTTTCATGGCTTATCGAGCCAAAAATAGAGAAAGGGCAGTTAGTTCAGCGTGGACAGGGACTCATAGGGCCAGATGGGAAACTCGTAAAGCAGATAACCATGATGGCTCCGTCTGCCGGATATGATCCCATAAGATCAACAACCGCATTATGGGTTGAAAAGTGGGCCAACGATGTGGGTATACCCCTTTACGCAGATCTCACGAGTTTCAACAACATAGTCGATGCCGTATTCAACCAAAATTTCAATTTCGATATGTACATACTTGGTTGGGGTATCTCCATATATCCAAGTTACATATATGACTTTTTCTCGGCTGAACAAAATGTTCCGGGTGGATTTAACTCACCAGGGTATGATAATCCTGAATTTGAAAAAGCCGCAAAGGCCTTCCTCGATTCAACTGATATGAACGTTGCTCGACAATATGCCTTTAAAGCTGAGGAGTATCTGAACGCGGATGTACCATACATAGTGCTCTTTGCCCCAACAGTTATAGAGGCATACAGAGGCGATAAAATCTCTTTCGCCTACACCAAATGTCTCGATGGAATTCAGTCTGGATATTCCGGATACGGAGAAACTTCCTACGTTAAGGTTATTCAGTGATTTGATCGAATCAAGCCGGGTCTTACGGCCCGGCTTTCATTTTAAACTTGGAAGGTGAGATGATGCTGAAGTACATCGGTAACAGAATTTTGCAAATAGCCATCTTGCTTGTGATCTACGTGGCTATAGTTTTTTTCCTGCTTCACGCTATGCCTGGTGGAATAAAGACGTTACTCATTTCCAATCCAAAACTCACACCTCAGGCTCAAGAGGCCATAATAAGGGCTTTCGGACTTAATCAACCTCTCTGGCTTCAGTTTGTCGATTACATGAAAAATGTATTCACTTTAAACCTGGGGATCTCTTTTTCATATTATCCGACCCCAGTGTGGAATATTATCGCTGAGAGATTGCCAAGGACCGTTTTGCTTTTCACTGTGGCCACTTTGATAGCCTTTTTTGTGGGCTTTGCTTCTGGAAAGTCCCTTGCTTGGAATCGTGGAAAGACGACGGAATACGTTTCAACCGTCGTAGGTATAATAACTTACACGATTTTCACACCGTTACTCATATTCGTGGTAATTTGGTTTTTTGGCTCCTTTCTTGGCATCTTTCCTCTTAATCAATTTCTTAACCCCGATCTATGGATTCACACGCGTTTAAATGCTCAGATTATCTTTCTCTACATACTCATGACCATGGTCATAATAGGTGCCGTGATGCTCGCATCTTACACAATAGCTCTGAGATTTTCTCACAAGGTTATAACGCGGAGGATGATCTTTTATCTTTCCAGCATAATATCCGTGATATTTTCTATTTTCTTCTGGTGGGTGAGTCCCGTCGGTATATACGCTGCTGATATCCTATGGCACATGGTACTGCCAGTCATGACAGTTACCATCATATCTTATGCTGGGACCATGCTTGTTATGAGAGATTCGATGCTTGAAACGATAAAAGAGGATTTCATAACAACAGCACGTGCCAAGGGATTGCCAGACAAAGTTGTGCGCGATAAACATGCGGCAAGAACCGCTATGCTTCCTGTCGTCACTAATTTCGTGCTCTCGTTAGGGTTCGTCGTAAGCGGCGGTGTTATAACGGAGACTCTATTTTCGTGGCCTGGAATGGGTATGACGTTGCTTGATTCAACACTCGCAAAGGATTATCCATTAGCAGCGGGAGCGTTGATATTCACGGGCATTTTCGTGCTTATAGCGCATTTGGTCGTTGACATAGTTTACGCATTTCTCGATCCGAGAATAAGATACTGAGGTGATCGCGATGGCAGACAATACAAATATGACGGTTAAATCCGTAGAGGTAAAGTTGGAATCTCCTTTCTCGATAAAGGTTAGATTGCTGTGGAGAGCTTTCAAAGAAAACTGGAATATATTTTCCAAGTCGAAAATAGGCATGATAGGTCTTTACATAGTCATAATTTTTGCCGTGGCAGGTTTCATAGTTTATCCTATACTTGCAGATACGGTGTGGAAAACGACAAGTCTTAATGCCATGGTTTCTTACAATCCCGTAACCGGCTATGATTTCTTGCAAAATAATCCTGCACCACCGTCTTGGGCACATTTGCTTGGCACAGATCCCCTCGGAAGAGATGTGCTTGCTCAATTGCTTTATTCGACACCAAGAGAATTCATGCTTGGAATTGTCGCGGCTTTGATAACTGTCGTGATAGGAACACTCATCGGAACGGTCGCAGCTTACTTCGGCGGAGCCATAGATACATTTTTCATGAGACTTGCCGATATCGTACTTTTGTTCCCATTCATACCATTTTTGATAGTTATAAGCGGAATGATGCAGGTAGACTTGCTTACGCTTGCACTGATAATAGGATTACTTTCGGGCTTTGGAGGTATAACGATAGTGCTAAGATCTCAGGGTCTTATCATAAAGTCAAGACCTTTCATAGAATCCGCAAAGGTATCCGGTGCAAGCGATGCTTACATAATAGTAAATCATATAATTCCAAATGTTATGCCATTGTCCTTCCTTTACATGATGTTTAACGTTACAGGTGCTATTTTTTCTGAGGCCGTCCTTTCTTTCTTTGGTCTGTTGAACATAAAGATGTCATGGGGTTTGATGATATACACGGCAGATACCGCCGGTTACATAATAGGCAGCAATATTTGGAATTACTGGTGGCTTTGGTTGCCGTCCGGTGCATCTATAACTTTACTCTGTGGAGCATTTTACTTCATAGGTCGTGGTCTTGACGAAGTTGTCAATCCAAGACTCAGGAAGAGGTGAAACAGATGAAGCCTATACTCGAATTGAGAAATTTAAAGATGTACTACGACACTCAGGCAGGACAGGTTAAAGCCGCCGATGATGTTTCGTTTGTGCTCAACGAAGGAGAATCTATTGGCCTCGTTGGAGAGTCTGGCTGTGGTAAGACTTCGGTTTCTATGTCTATAATGAAATTACTTCCCGAAAATGGGAGGATAATATCTGGAAACATATTTTTCGATGGAAAGGATATTGTCAATTTTTCGGATGAGGAAATGAACAAGATAAGATGGGCTGGCATTGCCATGATCTTTCAAGCTGCCATGAATTCTCTAAATCCTGTTTACAGAGTTGGAGATCAAATAGTGGAAGCGATAACGGCTCATGAACCTAACGTCACATTCGAAGAAGCGCGTCAGAGAGTCGCAAACCTTTACAAACTCGTAGGTCTTGATCCTGAAAGAATGGACAATTATCCGCACGAATATTCAGGTGGCATGAAGCAAAGAGCTATTATAGCCATGAGTCTTGCTTGTAATCCAAAGCTCATAATTGCCGATGAACCAACCACTGCTCTTGATGTCATAGTTCAGGATACAATTTTGAGGGAACTTGAAAAAGTACAAAAAAAGTTAAATATGTCCATGATTTACATATCTCATGACATAGCCGTAATAGCAGAAGTTGCATCAAGAATAGCGATAATGTATGCCGGTAAAATAGTGGAAATGTCAGATTCCGTGGTGATCTTCAAAAGACCGGCTCATCCTTACGCCATTGGATTGATGTCTTCTTTTCCTTCTATAAGGGGAGAAAAAAAAGAACTTGTCACAATTCCCGGAGAACCACCAAATTTGCTTAATGCCCCGGATCACTGTAGATTTGCCCCCAGATGTCCTTTTGCAACGGATGAGTGTTGGAAGCAGACTCCTTCTTACTCGGAAATAGAGTCAAATCATTTTGTCGCATGTTTTCATCCACAGAATCTTAAAAAGCTGGTGAATATGAATGCCTAACAACGAAGTTGTGATGAAGATAGAAAATTTGGACAAGTTTTTCCCGATGAAAAAAAGTGTTTTTTCCCGTGCCAAACATTTCCTTCATGCCGTTGATAAGATAAATTTTGAGATAAAAAGGGGTAAAGTGCTTTCTCTTGTTGGTGAATCTGGTTGCGGAAAGACGACGACAGGTAAAACGCTTCTCAAATTGTATGAACCTACCGGAGGGAAAATAAATTTTCTTGGAAGAGATGTTACCCATCTTATGAATGCGGATGATAAAAAATGGTTCCACAGCAAGACTCAGATGATCTTTCAGGATCCGTTTGAATCCTTGAATCCAAGGAAGACCATCTTCGACATAGTTTCAGAGCCAATGAACATACAAAATTTTGAAACACTTAAAAAACGTGAATTGATGGTTATGGAGATATTAAAAAGAGTTGGAATTTCGCCACCGGATGCTTTTTTGTGGCGATATCCTCACGAGTTAAGCGGAGGACAACGTCAAAGAGTTGCGATAGCAAGGGCACTCGTCATGAAACCGGAATTCGTCGTTGCAGATGAACCAACTTCGATGTTGGATGTTTCCATACGGACTCAGGTTATGAAACTCATGATGGAACTCATAAGAGAAATGAACATGAGTTTTCTGTACATAACCCACGATCTTGCCGTTGCAAGGTATATGGCAGACGAAATAAGCGTTATGTATCTTGGCCGTATGGTTGAATATGCAAATTCCGAAGAGCTGATAAACAATCCATTGCATCCTTACACAAAAGCCCTTATATCCGCTGTGCCCGTTCCGGATCCGGAGTTCAAAAGAAAATCAGTCGAAATAAAAGGTGGCATAGGAAAACCTATAGATCCGCTACCAAGATGCAGATTCTACGATAGATGTCCATTTGCAATGGAGATATGTTCTCAAAAGGAACCAGAACTCATCGAAGTTGGAGAAAATCACAAGGTTGCATGTTTTCTTTACGAACAGCGGTGATAACGTTGCTTTCGTGGAAAAGACTTCTTCCTTTGATTATTTTGATGGTTGTGCTTTTTGTAAACCTCGCGATATCAATTGCGAGGTTTAACTCTTATACTACATTTATGGGAGATTTCAAAGCCAATCTTTACGCAACGAATATAACTAAAACCGCTTCCAAAGTGAGCATAACTTTTGAAATAGCGGGTCAATCTGGAATGATGGCCAAGAATGCTTATTTTTCTGAGGCATCCTGTTTGCTGACGATGAATGGACATCTTCTTGGAGTGTGCCAGTTTCCAACAGAAGGGGTCTTAGGTCAGTTTGATGGAAAGACGCTTGTTGCGACGGCAACATTTAATTTTTCGGGCGATTATTACCAAGAGTTGTCCAATTTTCCATCCACGCCTGTGGAATACACACTCTACATCGTAACACATTTCTTGACAGGTAACCATGATACCCGTGGCACACTTATGTTTAAGGGCAACGTTAAGGAGGTAAAATGATGAGGTTGAGGTTTGTGATATGGAGTTTAATCGATGCATTTCCGTTTTTCCTTGGCCAAATGTCTTTGCTTTTTTTACCTTTTTCAGAATTTCCAGGTTGGCTTATATATCTTTTGATGCTTGTACTTGGCTTTGTTATCGTTATTTCCGTAAAGGATTTAAAAATTGGCGTATTCATAACGCTTTCCGGTACGTTAATTGCAATGGTGCTTTATTTCTGGGTAAGTTTCATCGTCCTCCAATTCTGGGGCAGTTTCAACAACGTTATAGCTTCGAATTTGAGCTTGAGTACCGGAGTTATCGATACTATTTTTCTTTACATCTTCTGTTTGTTTGGAAATATGATAGCAATGATCTTTTTGGGTTTAATGAGTTAAAAGGGCGACTGAGTCGCCCTTTTTCTATCCATTTTTCATTGATTCAACAAGATTTGATAGTTTTTTGAGATCTACATCTCTTTTGTACAAAGGAGTTTTATTCTCTTCGTAAGCCATATTTCTTTCTTCAAAGGTCTCTTTTTCTTCCACGTAAAAAACTCCAAGTGGAAATTTATCCTCTTCGAAAGATCTTTTTAAGGCTTCCAATTTGTCATGAGGATCGTAAGCATCTTCAAAGTAATAAGTGTTATCTCTGAACCATTGATAGGTATTAAGTTTGTTGAATGTTACGCATGGTTGAAAAAGATCGACAAGTGAAAATCCTTTATGCTGAATTGCTTGCTTTAAAATTTTAACTGTTCCAGGTATGTCAGTTATTGATGCTCTTGCCACAAAAGATGCACCGTTGGCTATCGAAACGGCTATCGGGTTAAACGGTTTAAGTATGACCCCTTCGACCTGAACTGGGGTTTTGAATCCTTCACGACTTGTCGGCGAAGCTTGACCTTTTGTGAGCCCGTAAACCATGTTATCGTGAACTATAACGGTTATGTCCGGATTTCTTCTCATTGCATGTATGAAGTGATTCCCACCTTCACCGTATATGTCTCCATCCCCACTTTCTGCTATGACAACAAGTTCTGGATTCGTCACTTTTATGCCTGTTGCAGGTGGAATCGCCCTTCCATGCAATCCGTTGAAAAAGTTTGTTCTCATGTAATGAGGTAATTTTGCGGCTTGACCTATTCCGGAAACTATGACTAATTTTTCAGGAGGTATGTTAAGTTCTGCCATAGCCTGTTTAATGGCATTGAGAATTCCGTAATCTCCGCATCCCGGACACCATGCGATATCAATAGGACCCATGTCAAAGATTTTCTTATCCACAAAGATCACCTGCTTTCTTTTAATCTCGAAATGATTTCTTCGACGGAAAATGGCATGCCGTTGTATTTGAGAATATACGAATCAAAGTCTATTCCCGTTTCGGCTCTCACGATATGACCAAATTGGGATGTTGCATTGTTTTCAACGATGATCTTTTTCTTTGCAGACTGAAGATATTTTTGGGTATCTGGATGAAGAGGATATACTTGTTTGAAGTGTAAAAATGCCATCTTATCATCGCCTATTTTTTCAACGGCTTCTCTTATTATCGAATAAGTTGATCCCCATCCGACTACAATCGTATCGTAATTTTTAGAGCCTATAAATTCCGGAGGTATTATCTCTGACTTTATCGATTCAAATTTTTTCAATCTTTTATCTACCATCTTTACCCTTAACTCAAGATCTTCAGTTATATGACCAGACTCATCGTGTTCATCACTGTCAACATCCACAAGGCCTTCGCCACCGGGTATTCCACGCGGCGATATTCCATTTGAACTTAAAATGTATCGTTTGTAATCTTTTGTCGTTTCAACGATGAATTTTTGCGGTTTATCTTTTGGAAGATCGATATTTTTGACGTTGTAATAAGAATCGACAAGGTATTGATCGCTTAATATTATGACAGGTACCTGGAACTTGTCGGCAAAGTAAAAAGCCTTTTGTGTCAGATAAAAAGCATCTTCAAGTGTGCCGGGTGCCAAAAGTATTTTGGGAAATTCTCCGTGACCGGAATAGAGGGCAAAGAGCAAATCTCCCTGTTCAGTTCTCGTCGGCAAGCCAGTCGCCGGAGCCGGTCTTTGGCCAAGATTTACGACAAGAGGACTTTCTATCATTCCGGCGAGGCTCATACCCTCAACCATTAAAGCAAATCCGCCACCGGCTGTTGTGACCATGGCACGTGCTCCCGCATACCATGCACCAATAGCCATATTCACAGCGCTTATCTCATCTTCGGCTTGTTCTGCGACGATTCCGAATTCTTTTGCATGTTCTGAAAGAAAGGTCAAAATTCCGGTCGATGGTGTCATAGGATATGAAGAGATGAAGTTACATCCTCCGGCTATCGCTCCAAGACCTATCGCCGTTGCCCCATCGAATAGGAGATCGTTTTTGATGGCTTTATCTTTTTTGATGGTTACCTTTATTTTGCCATCTTCGATCATCTTCAGTCCAAGATCGTAACCTTTTTTGGCTGCTTTGACGTTTTTATCTACGATATCTTCGCCCTTTCTCGCAAAAAAAGTTTTTAGGTAATCTTCTATCGTTTGAAATTCTACGTTCAATATGGCCGATATAGTCCCTACCGCAACGATATTCGAAAATATCTTATCGCCAATTTCAGTTGCTATCTGGGTAAACGATACTTCAGAAAAAGCATATCCATCGTCTACATTTGCTTTTTCGCCCAATATAAGGGTATCCGGATTTATTCTATCTTTCAAATGTTGAATTGCTCCTTTTTTAAGGGTAACGAGTATGTCTATTTTGTTTACGAAACTTTTGACATTTTTAGATGATACCCTTATCTCAGTCGAATTAAGGCCACCTCTGACTCTTGACATATACTCTTTGGTGGCAAAGACGTTAAAACCATCGATTTTCAAAACCCTTGTAAGGAATTTCTCCACTGTTTGTACACCTTGACCTGCCTCACCGCAAAGTACTATCGAAACATCATCTTTTAATTCCATTTTCTGCCTCCCTTCTATTCTCCGAGGAAATTTCTTATCACATTTTCATCTCTCAAAACATTATCCGGAAGACCATGGGCAAGAATTTTACCCTTATGGATAACGTACATTTCATCAACTGTTTCGGCTATTCTTTCAACGGAATGATCCGTTATTATAATTCCAAGTCCGTTATCTTTGAGTTCATGAACGATCTTTTGTATCTCTTTGACGGTTATAGGATCTATTCCACCGAATGGTTCATCAAGCAAAAGAAAATCCGGTGAAAGGGTCATCATCCTCGCTATTTCAAGTCTTCTCTTTTCTCCTCCGGACAACATGTCTGCTCTTTGATTTGCCATTGAAATAAGTCCAAACCTCGACAAAAGCGCTTTTATCTTTGCGTCGTTAATGCTTTTTGAATGATTGAAATTTTCAAGTACAAGCCTTAAATTATCCTCAACTGATAATCCAGCGAATATCGAAGATTCCTGAGCTAAATATGTTATTCCGTTTCGCGCTCTGAGATAAACCGGCATATTTGTTATTTCCGTTGCGTCTTTAAATATGTTGCCTGAATCTGGAATTACGAGTCCCAAGATCATGTTAAAAATCGTCGTTTTTCCAGCTCCGTTGGGGCCGAGAATACCTATCACTCTTCCACTGTCTATCGAGATGGAGACATTGTCTACGGCTAATTTTTTCCCGAAACTTTTTCTTAGTTTGTAACATAAAAGCTTGCTCATTTTTCACTCCTCAACTTAAAATGAAGGGCCAAGTGTTAAGTCGATATTTTTAACTTTGCTCATTGGTGTATTGGGAGCCGGTGTTTGACCTATTACAATGCCATTTCCGCTGAAAGATATCTTTGTTGCCGGAACAGACATTTCACTGAGCAGGTAAAGACTTTCGTTAAGGGTTAATCCTTTCAAGTTAGGCATTGTAAATGAAAGAAAAATATGATTTTGATTCTGCTGAATGTCATTCATATTCAATATGTATTCACCTATATCATGAAAAACAGGTGCGGCGACATCTTCACCGTAATAAAGTCCCTTTGAAGGCTGATCGACCATCACAAGGATGGAGTATTGGGGATCGTCTGCGGGAAAGAATCCATAGAATATGGAAAAAAACGGTCCTTTTGTCGATACTTTGCCACTGATGGATTTCTCAGCCGTTCCCGTTTTGCCTCCAACAAGCACGCCAGGTAACTGAGCAGGTATACCCGTTCCCTTTTCAACAACGTCGACCATAAAGCTTCTTACTATTTGTGTGACTTCCGAATTGAAGATCTGCGTCGCTTGTGGCGTGTAAATACTCACGATGCTGCCAGACGGCGATATGATCTCTTTGAGTACGTGAGGTTTGATGAGATATCCACCGTTTGTAACGGCGTTAAGAGCGGTTATAAGTTGTACACCGGTTACGGCTATGCTTTGACCTATTGCCATTTCTTGACCTCCTATGCCATACCACTGAGAGGGAGGCGTGAGAAATCCGCTCACTTCGCCCGGGAGATCAATGCCTGTTTTATGGCCGAAACCGAATTTGACAAACAAATCGTAATACTTTTTATCGCCAAGGGCGTTTATGAGTCGAGTTGCGATTTTCATTTCAGCCACGTCAGATGAATAAACAAGAGCATCTCTTAAGTCTATCGGCCAAGGATGCACTTCCGCATCTTTTATGACAAGTGGGATATTAGGATCCGGTATGTAATATGGGCCTGTAAAAGTTGTGTTTACGTTCACAATTCCGTCTTGAAGTGCGGTAGAAAAAATGAGAGGTTTTATGGACGATCCCGGTTCAAAAACGTTCATCACCGGTGCGTCCCACGGCCACGTCGTTGCCATTGCTATTATGGCTCCGGTTTTCGGATTTGACACTATAACTTCGCCTCCGCTTGCGGCATTAGTGATAACCGCATGCTCTATCGCCTGCTTTGCGAAAGATTGGATTGAAGGGTTTATCGTGGTTATAACGGTATCTCCTCCGATTGGATCCACAAGTTCTTTTATGCCAGACGTTACGGCATATGGCCCCAAAGCGTTGTAGACCAATTCACCATCTTTCTTTGGTTTTAGGTATTGATCATATTCTCCCTGTATTGCTCTGGCAATTATTTCAAGAGGTGTGGCTACTTTTGTTTGCACGTAAACTCTTTGAATGTTGAGAAAACTCGAAAGATCGGATGGCAGATTTTTTATCATCTGCCCATCAACGACACCTATCTCAATTCCACCTTTTCCGGACTGCAAAATGGATGAAATCGTCTTTGAATACGGATCTTTACCGAAATAATTGAGTACCTGAATGACTCTGTCCGGATATTTCCATCCTTCTAAAGCTGATAAAGTTTTTGCATAACCAACATCTATATAAACATCGTAAGAAAGTGTATTTTGAACTATAGACTGATCGTTGATGCCTATTACGTCGCCGTAGGGAGCTGGCAAAATGATCTTTGTTGGCGGAATTTGAATTTTATTAAAATCAAAGACAATAAATGCTCCCCTGATAATGTAAAACATGAAAGCAGCAATAATAACGATGAATACTGTGCGTATCTTCCGATCGTTCATTTTATTTTATTGACCAGTTAATTTGGCTGCCAGTTTGGCATCTCCTTTTATGTTGGGATTCACACTTCTCATGAAGAAGACTTGTCCGTTCTCATTAAAAGCTGTGGTATTTGGGTATTTTTCTTCAAGATAAACGTTCATTGTGCTCTTTTGATCGGTTATTTGAGAATTCATAACGTTCATTTCATAGGTCATATTCGTTATCTGCGAGTTGTAATTTAGAGTTTGAATGTTAAGTAGAAGAGGAATGGAAAGCACGGTGAAGACTGTCACTCCTATGGCAAGAGATCTTATAACCCCTATGCCTTCTGAGGTCTTGGTTTGAGTAATTTCTTGTACGTTCTGCAACTCATAAATCCTTACATTTTCCACAAATCTCACACCCTTTCTGAGATTCTCAATTTTGAGCTTCTTGATCGCGGGTTCGAAATGCGCTCTTCATCACTTGGAATTACAGGCTTCTTTGTGATGGGTATGAACTCTTTTTCTTTAAAAGCATACTTGACAATTCTATCTTCAAGAGAATGAAAAGATATGATGGCAATTCTTCCGCCAATCTTAAGTCTTCCCTTTGAAATTTCAAGTAACTTTCGAAGATTTGTAAGTTCATCGTTAACTTCTATTCTGATCGCTTGAAAGACACGTGTAACGACCTTTTTCCAGTCTTTTTTTGCGTAAGAAGGAAGAGATGAAAAAATCACTTCCACGAGTTTATCAGTCGTCGTAATTGGTCTTTTTTTAATTATACTACTTGCAATTCTTTTTGCAAAACGTTCTTCGGAAAAATCGTGTATCACACGTTCAATCTCTTCGGCATCGTAACCGTTTATGACATCTAAAGCGCTTCTATCGTTAAGTCCCATTCTCATATCAAGAGGACCCGATCTTTTGAAAGAAAAGCCTCTTTCAACTTCGTCTATTTGAAAAGACGAAAGTCCAAGATCGGCAAGAATAGCATCGACCTTTTCTATTCCAAACTCGTTAAGCAGATCATCGAGATCTGAAAAACTTCTCTGAAAGATTCTGATACGTGGTCCGAAACGCGAAAGTCTTTCTTGTGCGATTCTTACGGCTTGTGGGTCTCTGTCCATTCCTATTATCGATATGTCCGGATATTTTAAGATCAAACCTTCAGAATGCCCACCACCTCCGATTGTACAATCGACGCATATGCCACCATTCTGAAGGTTTTCAAAACCATTTACAACTTCCTTTAAAAGTACACTTGTGTGTTGCAACTCTAAAACATCTCTCCCACTCCAAAAGATATTCCCGAATATTCAAACGTCCCATTCGAAACTTTAAACGGGAAATCAAATCTTAAAACGCCCAAGTAAGGTATTTCAAAATTTATCCCCACTCCTATTGAGTTCATGAATTGATTCTGAATGTTTCCGTAAGTTAAGAGTTGATCGCCGGCACCTCCGAAGTCATAAAAAGCCGTTAACATCATCGGGATATCTTGAGAATTTATCACGTACCTCAATTCAAGATTCGAAACGAATTCCTGAAGACCCCCTTCTTGATTCCAACCTCTTACGGTTGTCGGACCGCCAACGTAGAAATCAGTTCCATATCCATCACCTATTAAAACTCTTCCGGCAAGAGAAAAATTGGGTAGAATTGGTAGATATCCAGATGCACTTGCATATCCCTGAAGGTAGTTTTCCTGACCACCAAATCCAGCGTAAGAAATGCTCCCGCCAAGTTTCACACCCTCAGTCGTCAAAAGTACGTTGTTGACGTTGGTGTAATTGTAAGAAAGTGTAACCGATCTGCATGTGCCTGTTGCAGCACCCATCAAAGATGCAGAGATAGGTGTAGCGCCCTGGCTTTTGTTGAAAAAGTAGAAATTTCCTCCGATGTTGTAGGACGTGTAAACATCCGGCTGATAACCTATACTTGCCGAAATTCCGTATTCCGTTTCGTTGTAATACAGCGTTTGACCATTCGTCACGACAAATGGCTGAACTGTGTTGTAATATATGCTTGATGTGAAGTTCATGGGTAGATTAAGAGGAAATATTATCCCATAAGTTATATTCGCGGTAGGGTTAACTCCGAGGGTAATCTGACCGGATAAAGTATCCCCGATTCCGGTCAAATTGACGATGCTTAGATTTCCGCTTCCCGTTATTCCCGTATACCACGGTTGGCCTTGAGCAGATTGACCTATCGATAGCGATGCTCCTATCTGTCTTGGCTTATCGTTTTCCGTAACGTTTATTATCATGTTCACCGTCGTGGAATCCGTCGAAGGCAGTGACGGTGTGATGGATATATTTGAGAAAAATTGTGTATTTCTGAGGTTATTATAAGTTTGCATGATGTTTTGGTTCGTAACCGGATCGCCTTTTTTAAAGGCAAGTTCACGCATTATAAGGTAAGTTTTCGTCTTTGTGTTTCCGGTTATCTCTATTTTACCGATGTGCCTTTCAATTACTTTGTACTCTAAAAATCCGCCATTCATCGTTTCAAATTTATGGTACACGACATCGACTGAGGTAAGTAAAAAACCCTTATTTTGATAGTATTCCGTTATTTTTGCGAGTTGCTCAAGCTGCATGAAATTATTCGTCGTTGAAGGTGCCGTTATACCGGCGTATTCGGCCAATTTTGCCGGATCTACCTCTTTAACACCCGTGAAATAATATCCTGTAACCGGTAATCCAGATTTTACTACCTGCGCAAGTTTTGCCTTTACGACGAGATCCACAACCGGCAATTTGAAGGAAGAGGCAACATCAGTTGCAGTTGCGAAACCGATAGTGGTTTCTGGAGAAAAATATCCCATCTGAAAAAGTTTTGCTTGAAAATCCTGAACAGCAGAAAATTTCAGGTAAGCGTTATTTGGGTCCGAAAGCAATTTTTGGATGGGATTCATGGATTCGTAATTTTTCATCGTGAAAAGGCCGGTACTTTTTAATACCTGTTCAGCCGTTAGGTTACCGTAATCACCTGTGAGTTTGAGATTCCATATGCCATATTCATTTACAGTTATGACAAGTACTCCGTCCGGAATGGTAATCGTATTTCCGCTTTGAACTATATTTGTCTGTATTCCGATTATGTTGGCCAGATAGCCGGCATTTGTGTAAAGGTTTACCACATTCTGAAAGGAATTTTTAAGCTCCACAAGGTTTAGCACGCTGCTTGCTTTGACGGTTATGGCTTTTTTCACGTCGTCTAAATTCACAAGATTGGGACCGTTGATCTTAACGTTGACGGATTTGAGCATCGGATTTTCGGTAAGTATGATTACAAGGCCCGGTCCTATGGGAGAGAATTCTATCTTGGGTTCTATGTAAGAAAAATACCCTGTTTCGTAAAGTGATTGAAGTGCTTGGTAAAGCGCATTTGTGTTCAAAGGTTGGCCTATTTTAACAACATTTGATAATTTCGATGTTATGAGCGACGTTGCAAGGCTTGTATTACCTTCAATTTTCAGAAAAGCTATTGCTTGCGTCTGTGAAAATGAAATTACGGATATGAATAAGATCATCAATACTGTTAAAATGAGATATCTTTTCATCTTAAACCTCCTCTACATTTCATCGGGTGCACTGACGCCGATAAGTGAAAGCGTGATCTCGAGCACATTCTTAACACATGTGCAGAGTTTCAATCGGTCTTTGGATCTTTCCATATTTTCAGGATCGACTATCCTATGATCTGTGTAGTAAGAATGAAATTTCTCAGAAAGAGAATAAGCGTAGTTGCATATCTTTTGTGGTTTTTGTTGTTCTATGGCTGCGATCACAACGTCTTGAAATTCATCCATTTCTCTTACAATTGTCCCTTCATCTTTTGAAATACTTCCGAGAGAAGCATCTTCGTATTCTATGCCTTTTTCTCGGGCATTTTTCATCAAACTGGATATCCTTGCGTGCGCATATTGAACGTAATAAACGGGGTTATCCATTCTTTTCGATTTCGCAAGATCAACGTCAAAGACAAGCGTTGTGTCGGGATCCATCATGGCAAAGAAATATCTCGTCGCATCGACTCCAACTGCATCTATCAAATCTTCCAAAGTTACGAAATCACCATGCCTTTTTGACATTCTCACGATCTCTTCGCCGCTTTTAAGGGTGACGAATTGATGAAGAATCACGTTGAAAAATTCGTCCGGAATTCCAAGTGCTTTTGAAACGGCAAGCATTCTCGGAATGTATCCGTGATGATCCGCTCCCCATATGTAATAAACTTTTTCAAATCCACGTCTGTATTTATCCAACATGTAAGCTATATCCGAGAAAAAATAGGTTGGTTCCCCATTTTTTCTTATTATGACTCTATCATCTTCGTTTGAAAGGATCTTCGATACGGCAAACCATGTTGAATCGTCTTTTTCGTAGATGTATCCTCTATCTTTTAATATTTTCATCGCTTCATCCGTAAGACCTGTTTTGTAAAGCGTTTGCTCGCTGAAATACACGTCAAAAGGCACGTGTAATTTTTCAAGAGTGCGCTTTATCCATTCGAAGATCTTCTTACTTGCGTAAGATGTGAAAAACGATTGTACTTCATCGTTCCATATGTTTACATATCTATCACCGTATTCTTCCGATATAGATTTGGCCACATCCACAAGATAATCGGCAACGTAATCATCCTCTTCGAATTCAAACTTTTTGCCGTAAAGTTCATTGTATCTTATCCACGTTGAATGACCCAACATCTTCATTTGTCGGCCGGCATCGTTGAAGTAATATTCTCTTGTGACGTTCTTTCCCACTGCCGTGTTTAACCTCGAGAGTATGTCACCGATGACGGCTTGCCTTCCATGGCCGACTGTCAATGGTCCGGTGGGATTTGCACTTACAAATTCAAACTGTATTTTTTGTGGTTTTGCTTTTGGCATATCGACCTTTTTTGCGTATTTTTTAATTAAATTTCTGTACAATGTATTTGAAAGTTTAAAATTCAGAAATCCTGGTCCTGCCATTTCTACGAGTTCAAATTCTGCATCGCCTTGAAATGCATCTATCAACGCTTGTGCTATGATTTTCGGGGATTTTTTAAGAGTTTTTGCACTTACCATGGCCACATTCGAGGAATAATCTCCAAAACTTTGAGGCGGAATTTCTACGGTAAATTCGACAGGATCTGATCCGAAAAGATCAAAATATTTCTTGGAAATTTTTTCTCTTATCAAGGATTTTAAATACAATTAGCATCCCACCATTTCCGTTGTTCCGTTTAGGATTTTTTTCAGGTATGTACCCGTGTAGGATTTTTGTGAATTGGATATCTCCTCCGGGGTTCCTTGGGCGACTATGTATCCGCCTTTTTCTCCCCCATCCGGTCCCAAATCTATTATGTAATCCGCATTCTTTATGACATCAAGGTTGTGTTCTACGACAACAACTGTATTTCCTTTATTCACAAGTTTTTGAAGCACATCTATGAGCTTTTTGACGTCGTGGAAATGTAATCCAGTCGTTGGCTCATCAAGGATGTATATGGTCTTTCCCGTAGCCGTTTTCTTCAGTTCTGAAGAGAGCTTAACCCTTTGGGCTTCTCCACCTGAAAGTGTTGTTGCAGGCTGTCCTAATTTTATGTACCCAAGGCCGACATCCTGAAGTGCTTTAAGAGGCGAAACTATCTTTGGAATTCCCGAAAAGAACTCAACGGCTTCGTCTACGGACATCTCGAGAATTTCGCTTATGTCTTTGTCCTTGTATTTGACTTCCAAAGTTTCCTTGTTGTATCTTTTGCCTCCACATACATCGCATTCTATGTAAACATCTGGCATGAAATTCATCTCAACTTTTACCACACCCTGGCCTGCGCATGCCTCACATCTTCCACCTTTCACGTTGAAACTGAATCTGCCTGGTGTATATCCTCTTATTCTTGCCTCTTCGGTCATCGCAAACAACTCTCGTATGCCGTCAAAAGCCTTTGTGTAGGTTACGGGATTTGATCTTGGAGTTCTTCCTATCGGACTTTGATCCACGAGGATAACTTTGTCTACCTTTTCAATGCCATCTATTGATTTGTATTCTCCATAAGGCAGATGGGTTCTGTATATCTTGTTTGATAAAACGGGATAAAGCGTTTCCATGACGAGAGATGATTTTCCGGATCCGGAAACTCCCGTGATACATGTGAAAGTGCCAAGCGGGATGGATACGTCTATCGACTTAAGGTTGTTGTGTTTGACTCCCTTTATCGTTAAAAATTGAGAACTTTTTCTCCTTACCGAAGGAATTTGAATCGTCAATCTTTTGCTCAAATACTTTCCCGTCAGCGTGTCTGCGGAAATCAATCCTGCCACATCCCCAGCGTAAAGTACCATTCCCCCGTTTTCTCCTGCTCCAGGCCCTATATCGACGATAAAATCCCCGGCTCTCATCACTTGCTCATCGTGTTCAACGACTATCACGGTGTTGCCAAGATCTCTGAGATCTTCAAGCATTTTTATCAATCTATCCGTATCTCTTTGATGAAGTCCGATCGTTGGTTCATCCAATATGTAAAGTACCCCGACAAGTCGCGATCCCAATTGCGTTGCAATCTTTATCCTTTGCGATTCTCCTCCCGATAGGGTAGAGGCAGCCCTCGAAAGGGTAAGATAATCAAGCCCTACGTCTATCAGAAATTTAAGTCTTCGCTTTATTTCGATGATTATTTCCTTTGATATTGATTCCTCTTTTGGAGTTAAAGAAATCGTATTGAAAAAGTCATAAGATTCTTTGACAGTCATGTCTGAGATTTCAGATATGTTTTTTTCCTTAAAAGTAACGGCCAAAGCCTCAGGTCTGAGCCTTTTCCCTTTGCATGCGGAACATGTTTTCTGAACAAGAAAATTCTTTTCTATCCATTCTTTAACTTCCTGAGAATCGGAATACCGAAACCTGTCCATAAGATGGTCTTCAAGACCTTTAAAGCCTGGACCCCCTTTGAGTATGGCATTCTGAATTTCGGGATCAAGTTCTCCCAAAGGTTTATTCGAATTTCCACCCATCTTTTTTATCATTTCTTCTATTAAATCAACTACAAAAGCTTTTCCGCTTTTGTAAGGTATTATGCCGCCATCTCTTAAGGTTTTCGTTGGATCCACAACGAGTTCATCTCCAACTTCTATGGTGTAGCCTATGCCGGCACACGCGGGACATGCACCATATGGAGAGTTGAAAGAGAAAAGTTTGGGGCTTATCTCAGGAAAACTTATTCCACAAACTGGACATGTGAGTTTTTCACTGAAATATTCGATCTCGTTGTTTTCATAATTGAGGACCTCCACTTTTCCATCTGCTTCTTTTAGGGCAATTTCAACGGATTCAACGAGCCTTTGGTGATTTTCCGGGTTGATTTTTAGCCTATCGACTATTAGTTTTATCGTGTGTCTGACTTGCTTTTCGATCTTTATCTCTTCTTCAAGAGAATAATCTTTTCCGTCGATATTCACCCTTAAAAATCCGCGCCTTTTAAGATAATCGAAGAGTGATTTGTATTCTCCTTTTTTTTCAGTCGTAAGCGGAGCCAAAATGGCTATTCTCGTATCTGTCTTGTAATTATTTTCGATTCTTTCTATGATTTCGTCTATACTTTGTTTTTCAAGAGGCCTTCCGCATTTGACACAATGCGGAATTCCAAGTCTTGCGAAAAGCAATCTTAGATAATCGTTTATCTCCGTAACTGTGCCCACCGTTGATCTTGGATTATGGGAAACACTTTTTTGATCTATGGCAATCACAGGTGACAATCCATCTATTTCATCTACATCCGGATGTTTTAATTCTCCGAGAAACTGACGTGCGTAAGCCGAAAGAGACTCGAGATATCTTCTTTGCCCTTCAGCGTGAATCGTATCAAAAGCAAGAGAAGACTTCCCCGAACCCGAAGGACCTGTGAAAACGATAAGTGCATTTCTTGGCATTTCCACGTTTATATTTTTAAGGTTATGAACACGTGCACCTTTAATTCTTATGAATTTTTCCAGAATTTTTCACAAAAGATTGGTGCTGGAAGCTATGCCGTTTTAAC
>DYLQ01000027.1 GCA_020722015.1 Thermotoga sp.
GCCATATTAAATCTGCCTAACTGCAAGGATAACCCTGCAGCTTGCGGCAGGTTAGTCTTTGTCAAAGTCAATTATTATAACATAAAAAAAGCCCGATCATCACGGGCTTTTCATTTTGTTCAATCTTAGGTTAAAAATCAAGCAAGTTTAACGTTCGATGCCTGTTTCCCCTTCGAACCTTCACTGATGTCAAAGACAACAGGTTGATTCTCTTTTAAATTTTTGTAGCCATCCATCTGAATCGCCGAGTAGTGGACAAAGATATCATTACCATCTTCCATCGTTATGAAACCATAGCCCTTCTTGGCATCGAACCACTTAACAGTACCTTTCATCTGTGTTACCTCCTTAAAAATTAGTGCCCTTTCGAACAACATAACTTATTGTACCACTTAATTTTGATAAAATCAATAGAGCGAATTGCATCAAAATAAAAGTACACGAAATAAAATCTTCTTAGATAAAGGATGGAGGTCTAAGAAGATGAAGAATTCAATATGGTGGTAAAAAAAGAGATCCTTCCCATTCCTAATCATAAAGATGGCATGAAACTAACCTTCCATCAACTTCTTTGAGTTCAGGTTCAACTTTTGAACAGATTTCCATCGCATAAGGGCATCTTGGATGAAACCTGCATCCTGACGGGATATTTATTGGAGATGGTATCTCTCCAGTTGGAATGAATTTCTTCGTTTTTAATTTCGGATCCGGAATCGGAACGCTTGCCATGAGTATCTTTGTGTAAGGATGTAATGGCATTTTAAATATGTCTTGCATTTGAGCGATCTCAACTATCTTGCCGAGGTACATGACGGCGATTCTGTCGCATACATATTTGGCACTTGCGAGATCGTGCGTTATGAAAAGATAGGTAAGGCCAAGTTCATTTTTCATATCTATCAAAAGTTTGAGAATTTGCGATCTTATGGAAACATCTAACATCGCGGTAACCTCATCCGCGACAACAAACTTAGGATTGGTTATAACGGCGCGTGCTATGACCACTCTTTGCCTTTGACCTCCGGATAGATGTCTTGGAAAGCGGTTGTAAAATTCTTCAGGGGTAAGACCGACTTTATTCAAAATCTCATAAACACGCATTTTTCTTTCTTTTTTGTTTCCAATGTGGTGTATTTTCAAAGGATGCTCGATCGCATTTCCGATTCTCATGTAAGGGTTCAAAGATGCCATTGGATCCTGAAAAATCATTTGAAAGTCTCGTCTTTTGGTTCTTAGATTTTCTCCGGAAAGTTTGGCCAAATCGACATCTTGGAAAAAAATATGACCATCGGTTGGGTTTTCGAGTCTTATTAAAGTTCTTCCAACTGTTGTCTTGCCACTTCCAGATTCGCCGACAAGTCCGAGTGTCTCTCCATATTTTATTTCAAAAGAAAGATCGTCAACTGCCCTGACATAAGGTTTTTCTTTTGTAACAAGCGCCTTCAACCACGATACTTTGAGCGGAAAGTATTTTTTAACATTTTTAACCGACAGAAGTGTTTGTTTTTCTTGCATCATCTTTCTCTCCTTTGTAAAGCCAGCATTTTACCTTTCTTCCGTTTACGTCAAACGTAGGAGGAACTGATTTTAAACATATGTCTGTTGCAAATGGACACCTCGGATGGAATTTACAGCCTGATGGCGGAGATTTAAGATTCGGTAAATTCCCCTTTATATATCTAAGTTCTCTGTCTTCAAGTTTAACATTCGGTATTGAAACAAGTAAAAGTTGAGTGTAAGGATGCAATGGCTTTTCGTAAATTGAATCTACATCTCCGAATTCCACAAGATCTCCAGCATACATTATCCCAACTTTATCCACTATTTCTGCAACAAGCCCAAGATCGTGAGTTATCAAAACCATCGACATATCCTTTTGATCCTTTAATGCCTTAAGGACTTCCATTATCTGTAACTGTACCACCACATCCAGAGAAGTTGTGGGTTCGTCCGCGATAAGTAAAGAAGGATTCAAAATTATCGCGAGCGCTATCATAACCCTTTGACGCATTCCCCCGCTGAACTCGAAAGGATAATTTTCGAGTCTCGATGGATCTATCCCTATTGATTTTAAAACATTTGAAGATGTTTTTATCATCTCAGCTTCCTCTGTCTTCGGGAAATGTGCACGGATTGTCTCGAAAAACTGATCTTTTATTCTCATTATCGGATCGAGAGAAGTCATCGGATCCTGAAAGATCATCGAAATTTCTTTTCCTCTCAGAGATCTTATCTCGTTATCTGACATTTTTACCATATCTTTTCCCTTGTAAAATATCTTTCCACTGATTTTGGCGTTAATAGGTAAAATTTTCAAAAGTGAAAGACCTATCGTTGATTTTCCGCATCCGGATTCCCCAACAAGACCCAGAGTTTCATGAAGGCCAAGGGAAAACGAAACTCCGTTAACCGCTTTGATATTTCCATCTCTTGTCAGATATTCAACGTTAAGATCTTTTACTTCTAAAATATCACTCATCTTTTTTCACCTATGTTTGGGTTAAAATACTCATCAAGTCCTTCAGCAAACATACTGAAGCCAAGTACTATCGTTATTATGGCAATGCCGGGAAATACCACCATCCACCAGTCGTTGTTGAGAATAAATTGTTGACCTTTTGCAAGATCGTAACCCCAATCAGGTGTAGGAGGTGCTATACCGAGGCCTAAAAAGCTCAACCCTGCTTCTGTCATTATTGAATCTGCAAGATTCATGGAAAATATAACTATCGTTGAAGGCAAAACGTTGGGAAAGACGTACGATCCTATTATCGTCGATAACTTTGCCCCAATCGCCCGTGCACCATCCACGTAAAGTTCCGATTTAACCGTGCTAACTTGACTTCTTATTACCCGATAATATGTTGGAATGTACACAACGGCTATCGAAAAGGCTATGTTTAAGAGCCCGGGGCCAAGCATCGCGGCTATTGCTATTGCAAGAATCAATCCTGGAAAGGCGTAAACCGAATCCATTATCATGGTCATAATTCTATCTGTCTTTCCACCTATATATCCAACGATAAGGCCAACGGGAATTCCGATAATTGCTGCTATTGCCGTTGCTATAAGGGCTATTGCAAAAGCCATTCTTGTACCCCAAACGAGTCTACTGAAGATATCATATCCCAAGTTATCGGTGCCCATGATATGAGATATCGTAGGTGGCAAAAGAGATGGTCCCGATGGTTGAGTTGGATTGTAAGGAGAAATAAATGGAGCAAAGGTTGCCACTATAACGTAAAAAATCAAGATCAAAAAACCTACAAAGGCCAGGAGTCCAGAAGAATCTTTGAAAAGTCCCCTCATTCCTTTTCTTATCTCCATACTTATCATCAGTATCTCACCCTCGGATCCATCCATGCATTTACGATGTCAATTAGTATACTTACGATGACAACGAAGAGCGCAAAGAAAACAACCGCACCCTGAATTGCGGGGAAATCCCTATATCTTATTCTTTCAACGAGATAACTTCCTATTCCGGGCCATGAAAAGGTTGTCTCAGTTAAAACGGCTCCTCCAAGTAAAAGCGCAAATTGAAGTCCCATTATCGTAAGAATTGGAATCATCGCATTTTTAAGCGCATGAGCGTAAAGTACCTTACTTTCTTTGACTCCTCTTGATCTTGCAGAGATGACATATTGACTTGAAAGAGAAAGTAAAACATTTGATCTGACCATCCTGACAAAAATACTTGATATCACAACTCCAAGTGTTACAGATGGAAGCACAAGATGCAAAAGTGAATTGTACAAAACATTCCATTGCCCGTTTAAAATTGCGTCTATCGTGTAAAGACCAGTGTACATGTTGTTGGGAGTCATGAATGGAGAGGCTCGTCCGGAAACCGGCAGCCATTTTAACCACACTCCAAAGATAAGTTGGAGCATTATTCCAAGCCAGAAGACCGGCATTGAATAAACAAAAATGGAATAAATTCTCGCTATTACATCAACCTGCCGTCCGTAACGGTAAGCAGCCGTGCTTCCAAAAAATATACCTATCGTAACGGCTAAAATCATCGCAAATATGGTGAGTTCAAGTGTGGCAGGAAACCTATCCGCCAATTCTTGGATGACGGGAAGGGTCGTTACGGTTGAATCACCGAAATTCCCCTTTAAAATATTTGATATGTAATCACCAAATTGAATTATTATTGGTTTATCAAGGCCAAGTTGGGCTTCCATTGATTTCACAACTTCCGGAGGGGCTTTTGGACCAAGCATGGCCGTAACAGGGTTTCCAGGAAGAATTCTCAAAACGACAAAAATTATCGTCAAGATTATGAAGATCATGGGTATAGAAAGGATAATCCTTGTGAGAATATATGTCTTCAAAAGATGTCACTCCTTGTCTCAATTCAACTTCGGGCAGGTATTGCCTGCCCGAAGTTCAAATTATTTTTTGTAAAGTAGGTAATATCTGAAGATCTGAACCGGATCAAGTAGAATCCCCGCAACATCAGGTTTAGCGGCGATTTGTTGTTCTCCTTGGAATAGAGGAATGTACGGGACATCTTGAGCCATGAGCTTTTGAACGGCATCGTAAAGGGCCGTGCGACCTGGAACATCACTTACAAGTCTTGCGTCTGTCAAAAGTTGATCCATCGTTGGATTTGAATAATTAGATCCCATCAAAGGACTTGCGGAAGATTGAAGGAATGGCCATACAAAATCATCAGGATCGAAGTAATCGGGATACCATCCAAGCATGAACATCCCCATAACCCCTTTGTTCCAATAATCTATGTATGTGGCCCATTCGGCATAATTCACGTTGCATTTTATGAGCCCTGTTGACTCAAATTGATTTTTGAGAGTCAGTGCAAGATCGGCTTCCGTCGATCCGTAGTGACTCGGGGTATACCACAAAGTTATATTTAGAGGATTACCTTTTGAATATCCAAGAGATTGAAGAATGGAAACTGACTTTGCGATATCCTGAGAAGGCATGACATTCATGCTTCCCCATAAGCCAACGGGTATCATCGTGTAAAGTGGTTTAACCTGATCGGAAAATATTTTGGTTGCTATTTCATGTCTGTTCACGGCATATGCCAAGGCCTCTCTGATCTTTGCGTTTCCAAACGGTTCCTGCTTAACGTTGAAGACGATAAACCTCATGAATGGACTTTGGCCAACATACGTTGCGAATTTGTTGTTCTGCTGTAATTGTGCAAATTGCTGAGGAAGCAATGTCCTGTAAGCAAGATCTATCTCTCCGCTCAGCAAGGCAAGGTACAGACTATTGGCATCTTGGTAGAGTTTTATCAAGATCGTTGGAGTCTTTGCAGGCTCTCCATAATAGTTGGGGTTCGGAGCAAGCTCCATCTCGACATCCCTTACCCATCTTTTGACTATGTAAGGTCCACTTGAAATGGGCATGCCGTTGTAAACTTGATCGGCAGCATAAACTTTTGGATCCACAGGATATGCAACGGTGAAAGCCAGTATGTTTATGAAAGGTGCGAACGGATACTTAAGATCGATCTCGAAGGTTGTATCATTTACAACCTTTGTGTCTTTAACAACATCGGAAAGCAAAAACGAAGGATCCTGTCCAAGTTTTATGACCCTATCGAAGGCATATTTAAATGCCTGAGCGTTGATCGGATCTCCGTTGGAGAATTTGAGTCCTTTTTTGAGATAAAAAGTGTAGGTAAGACCATCCTGCGAGATATTCCAACTGTCTGCAAGACCTGGAATTATCTGCGTTGTTCCAGGAACATACGTGACGAGACCTGTCATGATATTTTGAATGAGATTAACGGAGAGATATTCGTAAGCCTTTGCCGGATCCAAAGAAGTGAATTTGTCAGTCGTACCAACGATCACATAATCTTTGCTACTTGCCGCAAACACCATCACGCTCATCAGAATCAAGAGCACAAAAACACCGTATTTCGAAATACTCTTCACCACAAAACACCCCCTTGTGTTTAAGTTTACATTTATTTTGATGCTTAATCATTTAGAAATGTTATTTAAAAGTATTCTATCATCAATTCATCCAAAAGTCAAATGAAAATATACCTAAAAAGAAAAAGCCACGCAAAGCGTGGCCGTTTTTATGCGAATTTTTAATTTCTCTCCAATAAGGCTCTACCTTACGGTAGAGCAAGGAATATCACTTGCTCGATTTTTTCCCCATTTTTTCCTGGAGCTCTTTTTGGTAGAGGTCATAAACTTGCCATGTCCACCACATATCGCTCACTCCTTCCGTGATCCTTAAATAAATATTACTCTTATCAATCAGATCACGATCTGATTTTAGCACATTTTTGATCTGATGTCAAGCTTTTAGGAGATATTCAATGATTAGCCTTTAAAATCATAGGAATACAGCGATAATGTTGTGTAAATGCCTTTAATGGTTTATAATTGCCTATTATGCCCTAAAATAGAACTTGTATTTGAAAGTAAAATGATTTATTCTTTCATAGAAAGAATAAAGGTGGCTCTTTTATGAAGATAAATTTGAAAAGCATGAAAATGATGAACAAGCGAATGATCTTGAGATATTTGATCGAAAATGGCGCTGCGTCGAGGATGGAAGTTTCAAGATTTACAAAACTCACGCCAAGTACGATAAGCAGAATTGTGTCAGAATTATCGTCCGAAAATCTTGTCGAAGAAATAGGGTATTCGGACAAATCTCAAATCGGAAGAAAACCCGTGAATGTTTCCGTCACAAAAAGATTCTTGTCAAGCATCATTTTCAACGTTGGAGTTGAACAAACGACCGTTGCGATAGGTTTTTTTGACAAATCCATAAAAGAGATAAAGCGGTTTTCAACCGTAAACTTGGAAAGTTTCATTTCAACTGTCAACGATACTTTAGAAAATATAAAAGAGCGTTATCCACTGAATCATGAATTGACATCGATAGTTTTTGCCTTTCCCGGGATAGTAAACGCGCAAAACGCAACCGTTATTTATGCACCGAATCTTAACTGGAGAAATTTGAATTTGAGAGATGTCATAAAGTACGGTTACAGAATAATAGCCGACAACGAAGCAAATCTTTCCGTACTTGCCGAAAGTATATCTTCAGAAGATGCAAAAAAATCCGAAAACATATTTTTTCTTTATGTGAGTCAAGGGATAGGCGGAGGCGCGATGATAAACCATCAGATTTTAAGGGGCAGCGGTTTTGCGGGTGCAGAGATAGGACATACCGTAGTTGAGGCAAAATCGGATATCAAGTGTCATTGCGGGAATTACGGATGTCTTGAAAGGTATGCTTCTTTAATACTTCCGGTTATAGAATATGAAAAGAATGGCAGAAGGCTTGATGGCAAAACTTACACGGAAAAATTCAAAACACTTGCTGAACTTTACGCAAAACAAGATAAGGTTGCCAGGGCATCTCTTGAAGGGTTCATTCAATACCTTTCGATAGGACTTATAAATATCATTAACACTTTCAACCCAGAGATAATAATAATTGGCGGCGGATTCAACAAAATATGGAAATATTTCGGTAAGGAACTGTACAGACGAATATCGGATCGTGCAATGCCTGGAGTAATTGACAACGTTATTTTCAGGGATACAATCTTTGAAACGATAGAAGCGCCGGTTTCCGGTGCAAATGTGTTGGCAATAGAGATGCTGATAAATAATTTAGATTAAAATAGGATCTGGGATACCAGATTCAAATTCAGAGGAAAGGGTGAGGAGTAGATGAAAAGTTTTAAAGTGCTTTTGTTGGTAAGTCTACTTATTGGAGCTATGGGAATCATGTCGATAGCTTCGAGCTTTTCTATTTACGATTGGTGGACCGCTGGTGGAGAAGCACAGGCAATAGCAGCAGTTTTGAACATGTATCATAATGCATATCCGGATGTTACAATCGTTCAGAATCCAGTGGCCGGAGGCGCCGGTGTTAACATGCAGGCAGTCATAAAATCTTTGATATTCGCGGGTGTTCCTCCTACGACATTCCAGGTTCATGCCGGATGGGAAATGTACCAGTACGCAAGTGCAAATCTTCTTCAACCTATAACGAATCTCTGGAAATCTGAGGGATGGACAAGTGTATTCCCTCAAAGAATACAACAACTTTGCAGTTACAACGGTCAATTTTATGCCGTTCCTATGGATGTTCACAGGGCAAATATGGTGTGGTACAACAAGGCTATATTCGATAAACTCGGTCTTACAATGCCAACGACGATAGAGGGTTTCATAAATATGCTCCCGGTTATTAAGGCGGCGGGATACACACCGTTAGCCCTCGGAGATTCCGCAAACTGGACAACGGCTATGTTGTTTGAAGAAACATTACTTGCCGTCGCAGGGCCTGTCAAATACAATGAATATTTTGAGGGCAAAATAACGGCTTCTGATCCTGCTGTCCAGCAGACAATTAAGTATTTCAGAACTGAACTTCAGTACGTTAATCCAAACCATGCATCTTTAACATGGGATCAGGCTTGTGGATTGCTTGTCAGCGGCCAGGCTGCGATGACCATCATGGGAGATTGGGCTAATGGTTACTTCATGGCCGCAGGTTGGAAACCGGATGTGAATTACGGTGGAGTCGCAGTACCAGGAACAGAAGGCATCTACAATCTCGTCGTTGACTCTTTCCCAATACCTGTCGGTGCTCCTGATGTGCAGACTGGATACGATTGGTTAAAACTTATAGCAACACCTCAGGCTCAGGCTGCGTTCAATCAGATAAAAGGGTCGATACCTGCAAGAATAGATGTTTCAACGGTTGGATTTAACCCGATACAGGTTGCTAACATGGAAGCACTCAAAAAAGATGTACTTACAGCTTCAGCAGTTCATGGCAGTGAAGCACCTGTCGCATTCGTTACAGACTGGGAAAACGCTTTAACGGTCATCCAATACCATCCAGAGATGAGCTTACAAGCTTGCGTTAACCTTCTTAACACAACAGCACAGCAAGATAACCTTGCCGAAACAGTTGCAAGCGCTAACGTCAGTTACTAAAGTTTTGGGCACCCTGATGGGTGCCCTTTTTGGAGGTTTCGATGAGTAAAAAGACTCTCGTTTCGATAGTTTTTATCTTACCATCGGTTATAATAGTGGGAATATTCGTCTACGCATTCATAGTATGGACCTTGGCGGTATCTTTTACGAATTGGAATACACTGCTTCCGAATTGGTCTTTTGCCGGACTTAAAAATTACATTTATCTTTTTGCCCAAGATATGAGATTTCACATAGATCTCGTGAATAATTTCATATTTTTGCCATTTTTTGTTCTCGGAACAATGGTTTTGGGATTTTTCCTTGCGACTTTGCTTAACAGCGGTGTAAAATTTGAATCGTTTTTCAGAACGGTCTTTTTACTTCCGATGGCAATTTCCCTTGTTGTATCCGGAGTTATATGGATATGGATTTACGATCCCACAAATGGCGCGCTTGCGTCGTTATTTCAAATACTTCATTTACCATCCATAAATTGGCTTGGAAGTATGACATATGCACTTCCTGCGATAATAATAGCGACCATATGGCAATACACTGGATTCACAACCTCGATATATCTTGCCGGTCTTAGAGGAATACCACAGGAGATCATTGAGGCTGCCAAACTCGACGGTGCGCACGGATTAAGGTTGTACTGGAATGTGATAATACCCATGGTTCAATCTTCAACCGTAACGGCTTTCGTTCTTATGGTTCAGCTTTCTTTACAGATGTTCGATATAATATGGGTTATGACACAGGGAGGTCCGGCTTACGCAACAGACATGCCTGCCATTTACATGTTCATAGCGGGTTTCAAGCAGAATTTCGTCGCAAGAGGTGCGGCGATAGCGATCGTCATCTTCGCGTTAACTCTTGTAGTTGTAATACCATATTTGTTTACGGTCGGTAAAATAACGGAGGAAGAAGCATGAAAATACCTAAAAAAATTGCAACTTACATGGTCTTGATAATAGCGTCTGTTTTCTTTCTCTTTCCCATATACATGTTGGTGGTAACTTCGATGAAATCTCTTCAAGAGGTTAACGCCACCAGCTCATGGTCTGTTCCCACTCATTTTGACTTTTCAGGTTTTGTAACGGCATGGAATGGCATCTCACAAGGGTTTGTCAACAGTTTTGAATTCACAATCCCAGCTTTGATATTTTCGGTCTTTTTGGGTTCTATAGGTGGCTTTGCACTTACAAAGGTTAAGTTCAAGGGATCTAATACCGTTTTTTTATTTTTACTCTTTGGCATGTTTTTGCCTTATCAAGTTGTGTTAATACCACTCGTTAAGTTCATGGCCGGCTTAGGACTTTACGGTAATATATGGTCTTTGATAATAACCCACACTGCCTATGGCATACCAATAACAACTTTGATTTTCAGGAATTTTTACAGTTCGATTCCGACAAGCCTTTTGGAGGCAGGGCAAGTCGACGGAGCCAATACGCTGCAAATATACGGAAGAATAATCATGCCGCTTTCCATACCTGGAATCGTAGTTGCATCGATATGGCAGTTCACCAATATATGGAATAACTTCCTTTTTGGATTGATACTCGGTTCGATGCCGAACATAAGGCCGGTCACGGTCATGCTCAACAATCTAAACGGTGCGATGATGGCACAGTGGAACACGCTTATGGCCGGTGCGCTCATAACCGCAATTCCCACTTTGATAGTTTATCTTGTGGCAGGCAAATATTTTGTCAAAGGATTGCTCGGAGGAGCCGTTAAAGGATAAAAAAGGACGGAACTTTGGTTCCGCCCTTTTTGTTGATTTTGTTAGATGTACATTTTCTCGAATAATTCTTTTATCTCTTTACTTTCACGGACTGTTGCAAGTGCTATTTCGGCATGATTTGTCATGTAACCGTTGCCTATCACCATGTTGACATCTTTTCCGATTCCTTCCGCTCCAAGGGCTGCTTTTGTAAAAGAGGTGGCCATAGAGAAAAAATAAACGGTTCCGTAATCTTTTGTTGCGAGTACAGAAGCCATTTCTGTGTCCGGAACGTTGACGACGTTTATGGTTATATCCGCCATTGTCCCATTTGTCGCATCTGAGACGATCTTTTCAACTTTTACCGCGTCGGTGGCATCGGCCTCAAAAATTTCGCTTATGCCTATTTTTTTAAGGTATTCGGCCTTCGATTTTGAATGTACAATCGCTATAACACGCCCAGAAGGCCCCGCATATTTTTTTGCGACGTAAGCGCATAAAATTCCGGATTTTCCCGATCCTCCTATTATAACGACCGTATCGTTCGGATTGACAAGGCGTGCAGTTTGGGCCGGAGCACCGGCAACATCCAAAACGGCAAGCGCAAGGCGTCTGTCCATGTCGTTTGGTAACTTGGCATAGACCCCGCTTTCGAATATTATCGCCTTTGCCTCAACGTCGATTTGATCGTTGTCGAGATGAACCTTTTTTATTTTCTTTATATTCAACGGTGTTAAAGAGAGCGATACGAGGGTGGCTATCTCGTCTCCGACTTTTGCACTTGTTTTCCCTTTCAGCGAATCGCCTATTTTTTCGATCTTACCTATGAGCATGCCTCCTGAGCCTGTGACGGGATTGTGCATCTTACCTCTCGCATTTACTATCTCCAAAATTTTAGAAGCAACTTTTTCTTCATTTTCACCGACATCTTTTTTTATCTGTGTAAAAGATGCCGCATCGATGTTCAGAGTCATAACATCGACAAGAATCTCGTTATCGTAAATTTTCGTTGTATCGTTATCGATCTTCCACGCAGGTTGCGGAAGAACTCCCTTTGGATCGATAACCCTGTGAGTGCCATACTTGTTTCCGATCATTTTGCTTCCTCCTAATGAAATTTATTTAGTGTAGAAGTTTCTCCGCAATCGCTTTAACGCGATCTCCGGAAACTTTCCCTTTTAGTTCTTTCATGGCAATTCCCATGAGCTTGCCCATGTCTTTTGAAGAAGAAAGGTTCATCTCTTTTATTTTGAGTGCAATGAATTTCTCAACCTCGTCGTCTGAGAGTTCGGGCTTGGCAAATTCTTTCAGTATTTCAAGCTCGTCCTGTTCCGCTTTTGCGAGATCCATGCGATTTCCCTTTTTGAAATCCTCAATCGCTTCTTCGCGCTCTTTCATCTGTTTTTTGACTATCGCGTCAAATTCTTCTTCCGTTACAGGTTTCATCTTTTCAACTTCGAAATTTTTAACGGCAGAAATGAGCATTCTCAAAACGCGGGTACGTATTTCATTTTTCGCGATCATCGAATCTTTTAATTTGGCTCGCAACTCTTCAAGTACTGCCATTTATATCACCTTATTTTAAGAAAGAATTTTATAATACAATTGCGCGTAAATCCTTGCTATCATTACGAGATCATCGACTGACATCTTTTCATCCGGCTGATGCTCCGTCGAACCGTGTCCTGGAAAGGTCGGACCAAAAGCAACGGCATTAGGAATTGCCCTTGCATAAGTTCCTCCTCCTATGGCTATGAGATAAGCCTTTTGACCTGTCACATCTTCGTACAGATCCGAAAGTAAATGTATAAGTTCATTATCCGGCGATACGAAAAGCGGATCTTGATTGTGCCCTATTGAAATTCTCATACCCTTTAAAGCTTCTTCTATCTGTTTTTTTATCATCTTTAAATTGAAGAAAATAGGGTATCTTATGTTCAAAACCAATTTCATTTTTTTAGAGGCTATCTCCATTAGGCCGAGATTGACAGTCAAAGATCCCGAAAGATCATCTTTACCGGATATTCCAAGAGATTTTCCATCTGTTTCATAACCGATCTTTTTTGATATGTTTTTTAAATGACTCGATATTTCTCCATCGTCTAAATTCAAAGTGCTTAAAAGTTCCACAAGCGCGCTTATGGCGTTTGTACCGGCAGACGGATTTGCCCCGTGGGCCGATTTCCCGGTTGACATGATTTTAATTTGATCCTTTTCATATTTCAATTCAATTTTCGATCCATTCGCAGGCTTGAATTTTTTCAATACATCGAGAGCTTTTTCATTTTTAACTTTGAGAATGGCTTGTGCGTTGGGAGCAACCATGTTCGGAGCATCCCCGCCCTTTAGAGAAATTAAAGAAAAGTCTCCCTTTTCGATCTTTGGAATTCTCGAAAGGGTTATCTCGACGTTGACTATTCCCTTTTCAACATTTATCATCGGAAAGTCTCCATCCGGAGTTACTCCCCAATCAGGCTTTTTTTCTTTTTTAAAGTAATGTTTCATGCATTCCCAACCTGATTCTTCGTTGGTCCCGAAGATGATTCTCACTTTGCTCTTCGGCTTTATCCCGTAATCTTTAACGGCCTTTAGCGCAAAAAGCGCGGCTATTATCGGGCCTTTATCATCACTTGAGCCTCTGCCCCAAAGGAAACCGTCTTTTATAACGCCTCCGTACGGATCGACAGACCATCCGGTTCCTTCCGGTACCACATCGAGATGACCGAGTACGCCGAAAACTTTATTACCCGTTCCGAATTCAACATGACCCGCATAATTATCGACATTTTTCGTTTCAAATCCGTATTTTTTCCCAAGTTCAAGTGCATATTCAAGGGCCTTTTTGGTTTCTTCGCCAAAAGGTGCATTTTCAGTGCCTTTAACCTTGTAAGATTTAAATTTTATGATCTCGGAAATTTCCTTCAACATCTCATCTTTCATCGATATGACAAGATCGTCCAACTTTTTATCCATAAAAGTCCTCCCTT
Organism: Thermotoga sp.; assembly: GCA_020722015.1. Classification (GTDB taxonomy): domain Bacteria; phylum Thermotogota; class Thermotogae; order Mesoaciditogales; family Mesoaciditogaceae; genus Athalassotoga. Next base: position 13,665 of record DYLQ01000027.1, read on the forward strand.
TCTCGTCCGTTGTTACTTCAAAATGTTGATTTTATCCAATGTCTCCACTTATTATTATATACTAAACTAACTTTAAAAAGTGAGGTCATTTGACTTTATCAGATAGGATTCCCGATTAGATCGGGAACGATCGCATTGGTTTCATCAGATGCAATTCTTATCAGGGCCACCCACTACCCCACCACCCGCTACCTGCCACAAGCCATCTGCCACTTGCCACCCGCCACCTGCCAAATTTAAATTTATATGCTGGTTTTAAAAAAGATTTAGTATAATATAAGAGTGTTTAACATTCAAAAACACATCGGAGGTAAGGAATGCAAAAAATTTTTTTAAGCGCAAAAATTCATAGGGCAACGATAACGGACAAAAATCTTGAGTACGAAGGATCCATAACAATCGATCCCGTTTTAACGAGAGCGGCAGGGATCGAAGAAGGTGAACTCGTTCAAGTCGTCAATATCAACAACGGAGCGCGTTTTGAAACTTACGTTATAAACGGAGAGGAAAACTCGGGTATAATTTCCCTCAACGGTGCCGCAGCACGTCTTGGAGAAATAGGGGACAAAGTTATAATAATGGCATACGCGATTTTCAACGTTAACGAAAAACATGAACCGAAGATCATCATCGTTGATTCTAAAAACAAGATCGCGAAACTACCGTGAACTTTAGATAATGACTTCTTCTTTCTTTCCGATTTTTTCCCCCAATATAACTCCTATCATCGTTATGACACCGCCGATATATATCCATATCGATGGTATGTTCTTCAATATCATCGTATCCGCCAAAACAGAAACAACGGGAATCAGATATATGAAGCTGCTGGATGTACGCGATCCAAGAGATCTAACCGCATAATTCCATATAAGGTATCCAAAACCAGAACATAAAGCACCAAGAAAAATAAGCCATAGAATCACATCTATCCTGAAAAATGTTGTTATATCAGGCCTTTCTATCGATAGCTCGATGATTGAAAAAGGAATCAAGAAAATCAAACCCCATTTTGTCATTTCGACGGTTGTGAGTAAATTATCGTAATTGAACAGTTTGTTGATGTACAAAGTATACATTCCCCACGAAATGGCAGCGCCGAGCACAAGCAGATCGCCCAACGCATCACCTTTTAATTCAAAACCATTTGAAACGATTATCACCGAGACACCCGCAAGAGAAACAAATGACATGAAATAAAGCATGAATGAACTTGATTTCTTTCTCGATATATCTGCGATTATTATGGTGAATATTGGGACAGTTGCTATCAAAATTGAAGTCTGAGACGGTGTTGTAAAACTGACACCAAAATTTTCGAACATGAAATATATCGTTATTCCCCAAATTCCGGCAAGAATCGATAGCCATTTAGCTTTTTTCGGGAGCTTACGTTCTTTAAGCGTTAATCTTGAAAACAACCAAAGTATAAACCACGAAATGGCAAACCTCAGCGTCGCCATCGTTATAGGCGGTATAACGCTTACGACAATTTTTATCGCTACAAATGAAATTCCCCAGAAGAAAATGACTAAAAGTCCAAGTGTTATACTTCTTACATCATTCTTCGTGCTCATCTGTTAGTCTTGACAGCGTTTCGACTATATCGTAAGGTTGAATCAATTCTCCGTCTTCTCTCAAAACAGTTTCCATCGGTACATTTTTTTTGTTTACACGACTTACCTCATGTGCAAATTGTCCCATATTCATCTCGGCAACTACAATCCCGGAAACATGCGCCATCAATTTTTTTAAAGGATTTGCTGGAAAAGGCCATATTGTTATGGGCTTGAAAAGGCCAACTTTTATTCCATTAGCTCTTGCCAGTTTAACGGCTCGATATGCGCTTCTTGCCGTTATGCCATAGGCTATTATGAGATATTCAGCGTCATCAACCATGTACGAATCGTATATGAGTATTTCATCAAGATGTAAGTTTATTTTGTTCACGAAATGTTTCATTAACTTCGAGGCTATGTCGGCAGTTCCAATCGGAAAACCGCTTTCATCGTGAAAAAGGCCTGAAACATGGAATCTTGTACTACCCATTGATATGAGAGGTTGTATTTCATCGTTGAGTTCTGATTCTTCGAGAAATGGTTGATATATCGTGTTTTGATCCACATCTTTTGTGGTTATCCTATCTACGATTGTAAACTCATCGGGATCCGGAAGATAGAAACTCTCTCTCATATGACCCACTGTCTCGTCCATCAAAAATATAACAGGTGTTCTGTAAATTTCAGAGAAATTAAAAGCCGTGATTATGTATTTATAGACTTCTTCAACGGTTGAAGGGTACAAAACTATCACCGCATGATCTCCGTGTGTTCCCCATCTCGATTGCATTATGTCTCCCTGTGCTGTTTTTGTGGGAAAACCTGTACTGGGGCCCGTTCTTTGAACATCGACGAAAACAACAGGAGTTTCTGTCATCGAAGCGTATCCTATGGCTTCTTGCATAAGGCTAAAACCAGGACCACTTGTCGCAGTCATCGATTTAACTCCTGCCAAAGAAGCACCGATAATTGCAGCCGCACTTGATATTTCATCTTCCATCTGTATAAAAGTACCATCAACTTTCGGTAATTTGGCAGCCATAACTTCGGCTATATCTGTAGCCGGAGTAATTGGATATCCCGCAAAAAATCTACATCCTGCCAAGATGGCACCACGTGCACAAGCTTCATCGCCCTGCATAACGACAAATTTTTCACCCATCTGATCTTTTTATCCTCCTCTCAATTCTTCTATTGTTAATTTTACCACCGCTTACCATGTTCGTCCAACTTTACGCTGCCAAAAAACATGTTATGGTATAATAAGGATGTAGTTCACGGTTAATTCTTAGGAGGTGAGTGTTGCTGGAAACCATATCAAGATTTAAAATACCAGATTCGGTAGATATCGTGTCTTTTCTCGGAGAATACGATTCAAACCTTAAAACCATAAAGAAATATTTTGACGTTGGGGTTACGCTTATGGATTCTGAATTATGGATTAAAGGCGAAGAAGAAAAGGTAAAACGTGTCAATGGTTTATTTGATAAGATGGTCAAGATCGTTTCAAAGGAAGGAAGTGTTGACATAAGGGATCTTTTGGATACAAAAGAAAGAACAACTTCCAAAATAGAAAGTGTTGGAGTATTTCCCAAAACAAAAGGGCAACAAGTTTACGTTAATGCCATGAAGGAAAATGAAATAGTCTTTTCCATAGGCCCGGCCGGAACCGGTAAAACTTATCTCGCGGTTGCAATGGCCGTTGAAGGTTTAAGAAGTGGCGAAATTCAACGGATAGTTTTAACTCGCCCGGCAGTTGAAGCCGGTGAAAAACTTGGTTTTCTTCCAGGAGACATGATAGAAAAAGTAGACCCGTATTTAAGACCTCTTTACGATGCGTTGTTTGACATGATGAGCCCTGAAAGATTCAACTATTACCGTGAAAAAGGTATAATAGAGGTTGCGCCTCTTGCCTACATGAGGGGAAGAACTCTTAACAATGCTTTCATGATCCTCGACGAAGCTCAAAATACGACTCACGGTCAATTGAAGATGTTTCTGACAAGAATGGGATTTGGATCTAAGGTGGTCGTAACAGGAGATGTGACGCAAATAGATCTTGAGGACAAGACAACTTCGAGCCTTTTAGAGGCTCAAAGAATTCTTAAAGATATAAAAGGAGTTTCTTTTGTGTATTTAAATGAAGAAGATGTTGTTAGAAATCCAATAGTCAAACGGATAATAAGGGCATATGATATTTTTGAAGAAAATGAGAAATAAACAACTTTACGTCTACTTCTATTATTTTTTAACGCCTCTTATTCTAATAATTTTATCCAATTTGTCAATTCAACCGAAGATCGAATGGGTAAATGAGTACATACTCATAGGTGGGGCTAATTTTTTGAGTTTCAAGTGGATCAAAGATCATGTGAAATTCTTCAAGATACATGAACAATATTTCTGGACATATGCCGTCGTTATGTTTCTTACAGTTGCTTTTTTCCCGTTAGGCGATTTGCTCGTTGGCCATTACGGTATACCCGTTTTTTTTGGTGTGATCCTTGTAACAGCCCTTATGGGTACCGAAAGCGGCGTTGCATCGGCCATAACACTTTCAACCGTTGCGACGGTTATGTCAAATAACAGTTTTAACCTTTTCGCGATTTACATCGTAAGTTCAGTTACAGCCATATACATGGTGAAGAATTTCAACAAACGTACCGACATGACAAAAGTTGCATTTTACGCATCTGTGATTTCGATCGTCATGTTTCTTGTTATGCACATGGATCTTCAATTCATATCGCAAAATTGGACTGATATTTTGATCATCGCTTTAAATCCACTCGTTTCAATGACTTTAGTGCTTGGAATTATGCCATATGTGGAATACATATCACGAATATACTCAAATATGGGGTTGCTTGAATTAGGCGGACTGAGCCACCCACTTTTAAAGGAATTATCGATAGAAGCACCTGGAACGTACTTTCACAGTGTTGAACTTGCAAATATGTGTGAAATGGCGGCAAGCAGAATAAATGCAAATTACGTCCTTGCAAGAATCGGATCTTATTTTCACGATATTGGAAAGGTTAAAAGGCCCGAATTTTTTACAGAAAATCAAAAGGGATCCAATCCTCACGATTCGATGACCCCCATCATGAATTATCTCGTGATAACATCTCATGTTAAATACGGTGTAAAAATAGCAAAGGAAAAAAGACTTCCTTTGCTTGTAGAGGATATGATAAGAGAACATCACGGCACAAGGATGGTATCGTTCTTTTATCAGAAAGCGCTTGCGGAAAATCTAAACGTAAGTCCTGACGATTTTAGATATCCTGGCCCAAAACCGCGCACTAAAGAAGCTGGCATTGTGATGCTTGCCGATTCGTGTGAAGCGGCCTTCAAATCCATGAAAGAAATAAACCCATCTAAAATTCAAAATACAGTTGAAGAGATCGTCAATAGGGTTTATAACGAACGTCAATTAGATGATTCTGGCTTATCGTTAAAAGATCTCGATGAGATATCTCAGGAATTTTCAAAGATACTTTCTTTGAGAATGAAAACACGTTTGTCCTATCCAAAAAGAGAAGAAGTTGAGAAAGTGATAAAAATTGCCAATTGAACTTTTCAACGATCAAAAGATCAATTTGAATTTGCCAATCATAAAATCGTTGCTTGAAAAAGTTTTGAATGAAGAAGCGGAGCAGGGAATCATCGATGTCATATTCGTCGATCTTGATGAAATCGTAAGGCTCAATTCTTACAGAAAAAAAGATGGTCCTACCGATGTTCTGTCTTTTAACTACGATCAACCAAAATTAAAGGGAGAAGTTTATGTTTGCCCTGATTACGTAAAAGAAAACGCAAAAATATTCAACGTACCTTTTGGACAAGAACTTTTGCGCGTTTGCATTCATGGAATACTTCATGTGTGCGGATATGATCATGAAAAAAGTCAAGAAGACGAAAAGATCATGTTTGAAAAACAAGAAAAATACCTCTCCGATTTTTCAAAATCCTTGAATGATATTTGTTGAATTCCGTTCAATTTATCACGTTATTTGTGAGAAAAGCATTTCCTTAATCTCGTCGTAGAGAAATCCCTTGTTTATCTTTGAAAGTATCATACTTCTGGTATCTTCAGCTAACTTCTGAGCCTTGTCAATACCCATTATTTTGACTATCGTCGCCTTGTTTTCTACGATGTCTTTTTTTGGTGTTTTACCTATTTGCTCAAAAGTAGCTGTTACATCGAGAATATCATCTTGAATTTGAAAGTACGTTCCGAATTCATATCCGGCTTCCTTGTAAGATGAAGGATCTAATCCGGCCATCATCGGGCCGAATGAAAAAGAAAAGGCAAAAAGTGCGCCAGTCTTGCCACGATACATCTGTAAAATCTCTGATTCTGAAGGCTCATATCCTTTTTTTGACATTATGATGTCTCTTGTCTCTCCATCCACGAGTTCTATAAGCGTTTGAGTAAAAGCCTTTATCACATCGTTATTTTTTGATTCTGCACAGATATAACCGGCTACCGAAAAAAGTAGGTCTCCAGCCATTATGGCTACATCTTCGCCAAAGATCATATGATTTGAAGGTTGGCCACGTCTGTAATCATCGTTATCAATGGCTGGCAGATCGTCATGTATAAGAGAACCAGCATGCATCATCTCTGTCGCACATGCGACTTTTATGGCGATATTTTCATCAACATCGAAATCTCTTGCACTTGCCATTACAAACCTTGGTCTTAATCTTTTACCTGGCAATTTTAACGTGTAAAGTGTGGCAGCTTCAAGTTTAGGAGATAAGCCAAGTTGCTTTATGGTCTGTTCAATCATGTCTTCAATTTCTTTCGTGACCTTCACCTTCACCTTTCCCTTCATTTTCAAAATACTTTCTTATTTGATCTATATCAAGGTGTTCTACAAAATCTTTGAATTCTCTTTCATCGGTTTGATTTGACTGATCTTCGATTTTTATTCCGCCTTCATTTATTATTTCTTCTGTTGTGTAAATAGGCAAGTCCCTTTTCGTAGCCACGATTATTCCATCTGAAGGTCTACAATCTATCTCCATGGTTGTATCTCCATTTTTCAAAATCAATTTTGCCTTGTAAGTGTTCTCTTCAAGAGAATCTATGAAGATTTTTTCCGGAGCTCCTTTGAAAGCACTTATCACGTTAAGAATCAAATCATGTGTTAAAGGCCTTGGAAATTCTGCCTTCTGCATTGCCAAAGAAAGTGCGAAAGCCTCACATGATCCTATCCAAATCGGAAGTACCAAAGGAGAATTCGGAATTTCAAGTATCACAACCGGTGTGTTGTTACGCTTATCAAAAGCAAGTCCCTTAACCTTTACTTCTTTCAATTAATTCACCTCCTTCGAGTTTTTTCAACTCATCGGCTATCATATTCCTTAAAAAATCGGCCAGCGTTTTTGAATCCCATCCGTCAAATGTTTCCGCTTTTACCACAGGCATTATCGAAAAATAAATATCTGCTTTTTTTATGTACATGGATCCCTTTGGCATCGATTTTTCAGTTCCAGAAATTGCAATAGGTAAAATGGGAATCTTTGCCTTCGTTATAATTTTCATCGATCCGACTTTAAACTCATGCACTTGGCCATCGGTGCTTCTTGTGCCTTCTGGAAATATAGCGATAACCTGTTCTTCTTCTTTCATCTTCTTTATCATGTTGTCTATTGCCATGACAGCATCCCGCGGATTTTCTCTGTCTATGAGTTCCCCTCCGAGTATCTTTAAAAATTGTCCCACGGTAAAAAATCTTCCAAGTTCTTTTTTTGCTATGAAACCGGCATGCGCATTGACATATCCTTGAATTAAAGTTATATCAAGCATACTTCTATGATTGGCTACGATTATATAAGGTCCCCTTTGAGGCCTGTTTTCCAAACCCAAAACGTGTACATCGCTTCCTGGAAGAGAAAAAGATCTTCGTCCCCATCGACCTACATGTAATTTTATGTAATTTTCTCTTTCTTCTCCTGACCTCTTAAGAACGCCTCTCACAAAAAATGGAGCGTAAGCCATATAACCGAGAAAGCATATAACAGTAAATAAATAACGGAAAAATCCCAAATTATCTTCACCCTATCAATTATATCACGTGTTTATTTCTTACACTCATTTTCTCCTTCAAATCAAATTCACTTGTTTACTCTTGTTCATTTTTTATGCAGACAAATAAATGATTTTGATTTTCATTTTCTAATTAAAAAGTGGTAGAATATAAAATGGGGTTGTAGGGGGGGTGATTAGATGAAATTTCTTTTCATCGGGGATTTTGGTAATTTAAAATTAGAAAATCACGCCGAGGATTTCACTGAAAAATTTGTCGTTTACGATAAGATAGAAAGTGCTGTTGAGGCTTTACTTGCAGGAAGAAATGACAGGTTTTTGATATTTTTAGCACACGAGTACATTAAAAATGCACAAAAATTGAAAGATTTTACAATTGCAAACGGAATACCATCGAAGATATTTATAAATGTACCTAAAGCAAGCATTTCCATCGATTCTAGCAGAATAATTTCGTTAGATTTTGATCTTTACGGTGGAGTTACGAAATTCATATCGAGTATAGAAAATCAAACATATAGGCTCTCAGGAATAAGCAATTTTATAAGAAAACTCAGGGAAGATTTGATTTTTCTGTCTTTCAGTAATAAAAATCTTTTTGTGTCTGGGGAAACTGGAACTGGTAAATCGTTGGTTACTCAGATAGTTCATTTCGTTTCACACAGAAGAGAAAATAGATTTCTTGAGTTGAATTGTGTGAATATGCCCGAAGATTTGCTCGAGAGTGAGCTTTTTGGACATACGAAAGGTGCTTTTACAAGTGCATACGCAGAAAAGCATGGATTGTTGGAAGAGGCAAACAATGGAACATTATTCCTCGACGAGATAGGAGAAATGTCACATCATATGCAATCGAAACTGTTGAGGGTTATAGACACAAAAAAATTCATGCCAATAGGTTCTAACAAAGAACTAAGCGTTGACGTCAGATTTTGCGCTGCAACGAACCAAGAGCCGCAATTGCGCCTTAGAGAAGATTTGTTTCAAAGGATATCAGAAGCAAAGATAGAAATGATACCTTTGAGAGAAAGGAAAGAGGACATACCATCGATAATTGACTTTTTCTTATCTTCTTCCAGTTACCAGATAAGATTTGAAGACTTTCCTGAAGAAGTAAAAAAAGCCTTTATGGCGCACAGTTATCCAGGCAACATAAGAGAATTAAGAAATATCATTGGACGTTTTGTTGAATTCTCTGAGTATCCAATGCAGGAGAAACATGCTAAGTACGATCCAAGTACCTTTGTCAAGCAAGAACTCATCGAAAGGTTTGTGGTATCTATGGCAGACCTTTATATGGGTCAAATTGAACCTTTAGAGATGACCATCAAAAGAATACGCTCAAAACTTGAAAGCGAAATAACAAGGCGCGTTCTTAATGCCTGCAATTGGAACAAAAATTTGGCTGCAAAAAAACTATCTATCAGCCGCAAAACGATAGATAACATGATAAAAAAATATAATCTTGACAAACGAAAAGGAAAATCGAAAAACAGAACAGAAGATAACAGCATCGTTTAACTCAAGTTCATTTTATTTTTTAATTTTTCAATCTCCGAAAATGGAGATTGAATTTTTTAGATGATCAACCTTAAAAATGAATTCATTTGACTTCAGTAACTGTATTTCTGTGTCGCCCCGATTATTGAATATCCAAGGTTGCCCCGTGATTTCGTAGTGTAAAAGAAATCCTAACATAAGCAAGATTTAATTTATTGTTAATTGACTTCTTAATTGTTAAATGTTAAGATAAACATCAATAAAAAGTAATAAAGGTGATTCTATGAGAAAAAATAGTTTTTGGAAACTGGTGATGATAAGAAGTAAGACCTAATAGAAGTCCCTCTATACTCTCTATTAGGCCATGTTGAATTACATGGCTTTTTTCATACAAAATTCTTAAGGTGAGTCGGAAGACGGACAAATTAAGGAGGTGCTCGTATTGCTGAGCTTTGCGGCAAGGAGAATGTTACTTTTACCTGTCACTCTTCTTGGTCTCACCATGTTGATCTTCTTTTTCATGTCTTTTTTGTCGCCATATGAACTTCTGGCAACTTACGTAAGTGATCCAAGGCAACTTCAAGGAGGAGCAGCACAGACTTTGATCAAGCAATATGGCCTTGATCAGCCATTTTACGTTAAATACGTTAAATGGATTGACGAGATCATCCATGGTAATTTTGGTTGGTCTGTGACTCTTAATGAATCTGTTTCCGAAGCTATCATGCAAAGATTCCCGGCAACCCTTGAACTTGCCATTTATTCTATTATTCCAATAATATTTGTTGGGATATGGCTTGGAGTTACTTCGGCGGTGCATCATAACAAATTCATAGATCAAGTTCTAAGAATTGTTGCACTTATGGGATATTCAATACCGTCCTTTGTTTTGGGCCTTGTCTTACTCTTCATATTTTATGGTGTGCTTGGATGGCTTCCTCCGGGTAGGTTGGGTGTAAGTTTTTCCATGATATACGATTCTGCCGTCTTTCATCACTACACAGGTTTGGTTACCATAGATTCACTTCTAAATGGTAGATTTTGGATGTTTTT
>DYLQ01000028.1 GCA_020722015.1 Thermotoga sp.
GGAATGACGGCTGGGTGTCTGGTCCTCGCTTCGCTGCGGAGATCTCGTAAGACCTGTCATTATGAATGGCAAAGATCAATGAAACAGGAAGCCTTAAGCTTTAGCTGAGAGTAGTTCATTTGAAAAAGTAGTTAACAGGATGTACAATATAATTGTACAACAGATTTCGAAATTCAAGGAGGTTGTTAACCATGAATGATAAGTACGCTTCAAATGAAATTCTTGAAATGGCCGTCAAAATAGAAAAAGATGGTAGAGATTTTTACGGTTATCTTGCGAAAAATATTGAAGATCCAGGTAAAAAAGAACTTTTTTCCTATTTACAATCTCAAGAGAACCAGCATGTGAAAGATTTTGAGAGGATATCAAAAGATATAGTCGATGATGTGGATCCAGAATTATGGGCTGAAGCAAAGCCATACCTTGAAAGTATTGTAAATGGTGTGATTTTTCCTTCGTACAACGAGATGGTATCAAAATCAAAGTACATGAGCACAGATGAAATAGCGGATTTTGCCATGTCGATAGAAAAAGAAACGATCGTCTTCTATAACGAGATACTTGATATTTCTAAAACAGAAAAGGTACAAGAAATTCTTAAAAAGATAATACACGAAGAACTCGGGCATGTCAGAAAGCTTTTGGAGATAAAGGGAGAAGCATGACTGAACTTGTAAAAGTGTCCAATCTGAGAAAAGATTTTGGAAAGATCACGGCCGTCAAATCAATAAGTTTTAAGATAAACGCAGGAGAAATTTATGGTTTCTTAGGACCAAACGGTGCCGGTAAAACCACTACCATGAGGATGATCACGGGCGTTCTTGTGCCCACCTCCGGAGAAGTGGAGATATGCGATCTCGATCTTGAAAAGTATCCAATAAAGGTAAAAGCCCAGATAGGTGTGGTGCCGGACGAGCCAAAATTGTATGAGAATATGACAGGACAGGAATTTCTCGAGTTCATAGGATCTATTTTTTCGATGGACAAAACTGAAATGACACACACGATCTCTGAGTTGTGTGATGCTTTTGAAGTGAACTTTTTAGACAAATTCATAGGGGATTATTCGCACGGAATGAAACAAAAACTCGTACTCACCTCTGTTCTCATGAGAAAACCAAAGGTCATATTTTTGGACGAAGCCACAGTTGGCCTTGACGCTAAAAGTGCAAAAATACTTAAAATGCTGCTTAGAAAATATGCGGACGAAGGATCTGCCATTTTCATGACAACGCACGTGCTTGAGATCGCTGAAAAGATGTGCGATAGAATAGGTATAATAAATGCTGGAGAGATAATAGCGGAAGGGACTCTTACGGAATTAAGAAATGAATCTGGAAAGCAATCTCTTGAAGATATCTTTTTGAATCTCACAGGTTCAAATGAAGAAGATGTTAAGGAGATAATAGACAATTTATGAATCAACTTGGAATCCTTCTCAAGTACAAGTTGAAGATGTGGTCAAATATCCCAAAAAGGCGTGGCAGACGCGGAATACCATTATTCGCTTACATTTTAATACTCGGAGGAGTTTTTGCGTCCATAGGAGTACCGGCCTATTTTCTTTTCGCCGATACCTTTAAAACTTACTCGACTATCGTCTTTAGTGGTGTAAGTCTTGCAGATCTTTTCGTTGAAATATCGATGATAGGCATTCTGACACTCGTACTTGTGACGGATACGCCTGCCGTTGCACTCAACGTTTTCATGAGTGATGATGTTGATTTTTTGCTTTCCCTTCCGATTTCACAATCGACCATCTTCGCTTCAAAAACGATAGAAACCATGCTTCAGGGTGGATTTCCTGCCCTTTTTGTCATCCCTATCCTTGTGGCATACGCCAATGCAGTGAATATGCCTTGGTACATGATCATTTTTATGTTTGTCATGTATATATTTTATTTTCTGATTTTAACTTCAATATCTGCCCTGATAGCCTTGGGTATTTCCAAATTTGCATCGAGATCCGGCACACAAAGATTTATGATCTTCACATCTTTGATAGTTTACGTCTTTGTGATACTCCTTATGAGCATGGTTGGATCCTTGAATTCGAATACGGGAAATGTTGAAAGGGCATTCTCAAGTTACGTCAACACCGTTAACGCACCATATCTTCCATCCACCTGGTTTCTTGAGGCTTTAAAGATGCAATGGAATGGTATTCTACTTGTGGTTGGCACGAGTGTAGTCTTAAGTGTCATAGCCTATCTTGTCGCTTCAAATGGCATACTCACTGGATTTTCAAAGATGATAAGTGCCGGTAAACGTGTTACTTATAGAAGAAATTACAGGATAAGAAGGCCGGTTATGGCTTTTATCTCAAAAGACGTGAAACTCATGAGAAGAGAGCCATCTATACTTTTTCTGCTCGTTTATCCTGCCATTTTCCCGTTGATTTTGGTTGGGTTTGGTGCTTTGGGTAAAGGAGGAAGTGCCGTAAGCCGCGATATCATGATACCTGTGGTGTCTGTTTTTTTGTCTTCCATGTACACCGTGATTGCCACGGCGAGTCTTGTTTCGATAGAGATAAAGGTCGGTGATTTCGTTAACACACTACCGATTGGTAAAAGGACACCGCTTTGGAGCAAAGCCTTTGTCATAACTTCTGCGTTTGCACTCGTGATGATCGTGACCTTTTCCATCTTATCGGTTATATTCGGTAACGCGTTATTTCCAATTGTAACGGTGTTGTTTTCCATCCCGGTGCTTTTAACACTTTCTTTTTTTGGAGTCTATGCGACGATCAAATGGCCAAATTCCATAGGCGGTATAAGACGCCCTCTTAACACCACCGGAACTTTAGTCAGCATGGTCATGGGAGTTTTAGGAGCAGCCTTTGCCGATTTGGAAGGCATTTACGTGGCAAATAATCAAATTTTATCTTTCTTACAACCAGTTTTAGGATTTCTCTTGTTCTTCGTAGCCCCTATTTTGGCAGAAATAGTTATGGCAGTTGTGACTTTCAAATTACTTGCAAAGGTTGACTGGACCAAACCTTACGATCTTGAAAATTGAAAGGATGGTTAAAGTGAAAATATCTCTTGGTAGCGATCACGCAGGTTTCGAATTGAAAGAACACGTGAAAAAGTATCTCGAATCGAAAGGCATAGAATTTGTGGATGAAGGTACATATTCACCAGAATCAGTCGATTATCCCATTTTTGCAAAAAAAGTGGCAGACGATTTGAAAAATAAAAAAGCAGATTATGGCATATTGATATGTGGCACAGGGCTTGGAATGTCCATAACCGCAAATAAATTCGAAGGTATTTACGCAGCACTGTGTTTGTACCCTACAATGGCAAAATATGCGAGAATGCACAACAACGCCAATGTACTTGTCATGGCGGGAAGGCTTATGGGATCCACTTTGGCAGATGAAACCATCGACACATTCCTTTCTACGAACTTTGAAGGCGGCCGTCACGAAAGAAGATTAAATGAGATAAAGGATTTTGAGAAATGATAAAATTCGTCGGCATTGATCTTGATGGTACCCTGCTTAATTCCGATAAGCAGATATCCGAAGAAAATCTGAAGGCGATCGAGAAACTCGAAAAATCAGGGATCCATGTGACAATCTTCACTGGAAGGTCTTTTGTGGCATCTGAAGAGTATTTCGGGGCAATATCATCCGACATTCCGGCGGTATTCCAGAATGGTGCTTTTATTTCAACCATAAAAACGCGTAAAGTTATAAAAAAAGTGACGCTTTCTTACGCTTGCGCTTCTAAGATCGTCAGGTTTGCCAAAAAGTACGCGCTATTTGCCATGTTGTTCACACATTTCACCGAATCTCCTGATATGGTTTACGATCAAGAGATACCATCGCCATCGAATTACAAATCTTATTTCGAAAGAAACGCTTACAGAATGGTTAGAGTGCCAGATATCTTTGCGTGTATAGGCGAAGAGATCGCTGAAGTTGCAGTCGTTGGAGATTTCAACAAGATAAAGATGATAGAAAAAGAAATGGATTGTTCGGAATTCACCATGGTGCTGAGTACACTTTTTACCAATGACAATGAAGGTTTTGTTGAGTTTTTTGGCCCTGGATGCGGAAAGGAAAGGGCATTTGATTTTCTTCTAAAAAAATTTGGCATATCTCGTTCAGAATCTGCATTTATTGGCGATAACTACAACGATCTTGAGGCTTTGAAAGTTGCAGGTCATCCGATTGTCATGAGAAATGATTATACCCCTGCCGAAGTTATAAACGTCGCAAAATACGTAACATCTTCGAATGATGAAGATGGGGTTGCCAAAGCGATAAAGGAATACATACTTTCAATTTGAACATGTCAGTTCCTTCTGAGTCTAAAAAAATGAAAAAAGATTTCAGGAGGTGCTTATCTGTGAAAAAGTTAAAAGTTCTGATCGTGATGATCTCAGTTCTTGCCATTGTAAGTGTTTTTGCTTTTGCAGCCGATACTTCATCCGTCTCAACACCTGCAACACAACCTTACGGTTATCTCAATTCGAATATCGTAAGTCCAGTCATAACCGTTGCTAAGGCAGTTTCACCTGCCGTTGTGAGGATCGTTGCAACTCAAACAATTGCAACGTCCAATCCACTTGATCCTTTCTTCAGGCAATTCTTTGGAGTTACACCGCCACAATCGCAGCAACAGGAAATCGCAGATCTCGGTTCTGGCATAATATTCAACTCTGAAGGATATGTTGTTACCAATTATCACGTTGTTGGGAACGCCCAGACCGTTCAAGTAACACTTTTGAGTGGCAAAATTTACACCGGAAAAGTTGTTGGCGGAGATCCGACAAATGATCTTGCCGTTGTGAAGATCGAAGCGCCTGCGGGCACACCTTTCCCCACTGCTGTGCTTGGAAATTCAAATGATCTTCAGGTTGGAGAGTACGTTGTGGCAATAGGAAATCCGTTCGGTCTTGATTACAGCGTCACTTCCGGTATAGTTAGCGCTATCAACAGAAAGGTGCCTAAGCCAAATGCTTCTGGTACCGGATATACCGGATATTATTACAACATGATACAAACGGATGCTCCAATAAATCCAGGTAACAGCGGTGGTCCACTTGTCGACATTCACGGTAGGGTCGTTGGAATAAACACAGCCATAATTTCCCCGTCTCAGGGACAAGGCGTTGGATTTGCAATACCGATAAACACGGTTAAGACACTTATCAACCGCCTTATTCAAGGCAAGGGTCCTGGATATCTGGGAATTCAGGTAACCGATTTAACTCCTGCGCTCGCCCAAAATCTCGGGATAAAAATAAATTCCGGTGCCCTTATCGTAAGCGTTTATCCTAATTCGGGAGCAGCACAGGCTGGGTTGAAGATAAAGGACGTCATAACAGAAGTCAATGGAGTTAAGATAACGGGAGCAGATAAACTCGTTAGCGTTATAAGTGAGTACGCCCCAGGAGATGTTGTGAGTCTGCAAGTTTACAGAAATGATCAATACATGACTTTTGACGTTAAACTTTCACCTCAAACCATTTTCCAAAATACCAATGTATATGAAGCTAACGGTTTTACCGTTTCTAACATAACGAGTGCTTATACAAATCAGTATTCCATACCATCTAACATAAACGGGGTCGTTGTCACATCTGTTACACCCAACAGCAACGCAAATATGGCAGGTCTTCAAGTTGGGGATGTGATAACATCGTTGAATAACCAGCAGATAACATCAGTTGAAGATTTTCAGAAAGTTTACGAACCTATTCCTTCCGGCGGGACACTTACCATGGTTGTTTATTCTCAAGGTATGGAAATGCTGACTATATTCAGCAAGTGATCTTCCAATCCCTCCCAACAACAACTCCACCTGAGGTGGAGTTGTTGTTATTCAATCTATTGGTTCAAAAGCATCCTTTGGAGCACCACAATCTGGGCACACCCAATCATCTGGTAGTTTCGAAAATGGGGTTCCTGGTTTAACACCGTTATCCGGATCTCCATCTTCAGGATCATAAACGTAACCGCACACGGTACAAACGTACTTTTTGTTATCTTCTGCCATTTAATCATCTCCCTACGATAATTTTGACACAAAGATCTTTCAAATTTTCAAAGCCAACTCTGTACAAAGCCAGTACATCTACCAAAGTGTTTTTTTCATCGATAACTGTAACAGGAGCAAAATCAAGTCCGCCGACTATGTAAAAATGAAAATTAGAAATGCTTAAATTCATATCGTTGGCTTTCGAGACTAAAGCACGAGCAAGTTCGTATTTGTAAGGACCTATTTCTGGCAAAGATTGAAAAGCTTTGTCCAAAAACCTTCTTTCAAAGGAGAGAATTCTTCCCCTTGTTGCATCTTCATCTAAATTCAAGATATGATGATAACTTGAAAAAATGTACGGTGCATTTCTAACATATTCAAAGTAAAAATCAGGCCATTTTGATTTTTCTCTTTCGAGTATCAGGAAAAAATCCTGACTTTTGTCTATTAAAAGATCCTTCACGACTTTAAGGTAGCGTATTTGCTTTCCATATCG
The DNA here is from genome assembly GCA_020722015.1 of Thermotoga sp. GTDB lineage: Bacteria > Thermotogota > Thermotogae > Mesoaciditogales > Mesoaciditogaceae > Athalassotoga. The sequence goes on from DYLQ01000028.1 coordinate 6,490, forward strand.
ACGAGATCCTGAAAAGTATATTTAGATAAGGCTTTGGTCATAGCGATGTAAGCATCATTCCAAACGTATTTTATCATGCAATAATCGAAGATATCACATTTTTTGTAATTCTCTTTGGTAAGACAGTTTAGCCTCTTTACAGGATTTTCCATTAACGTCGTTATATCGGATATCTTTATTTCGGCAGGACTCTTTGAAAGAGCATAACCACCATTTTTCCCCCTTATTGTGATTACAATTCCGCCTTTTTTAAGTTGGAAAAGCAGCTTCTCCATGTAATCAAGGGGGACATCTTGCTTTTCGACTATTTCTTTGAGCGTTAACTTTGAAACTCCACGGTTCCATGCACGGGACAATTCATACACGGCACGTGTGGCATAAGCACTTTTTGTTGAAAGATCAAGCATTCAATCACCTCAATTTATTATAACATAAAGAGCCTCTAAAATACTTCGGAAATTGCCTCATAACGTTTACGGAATCTGTCCTTGTCTTGCAATGCAAAATCCATGTGTCATGGACAAATTGAGATCAATGTGATATAATTTGACGTAAAACGCACACAGCCCGATCTTGAGAAGGGTGCCTTTTTAAGGTCTTCCAAAGAAATGACGGCTGTGGAGGTTAAAACCATTTGGAGGTGTATTGTGGCAGAAAGAATCAAAATGAAACAATTGTTGGAGGCCGGCGTGCATTTCGGTCATCAAACAAAAAGATGGAATCCTAAGATGAGACCTTATGTTTATGCGGCGAGAAAAGGCATATACATAATCGATCTTCAAAAAACTTCCAATCTCCTTGATAAAGCTTATGACTTTGTCGTAGATCTTGGGAAGCAAAACAAGACACTTCTTTTCGTTTGCACAAAACATCAAGGCGCTCAAACGATAGAAGAAGAGTCAAAAAGATGTGGAGCCTTTTACATAAGTAAAAGGTGGATAGGCGGTCTTTTGACCAACTTTTCAACTATAACTGAAAGAATAAAAAGACTTCATGAACTTGAGGAAATGGAAAAAGCAGGAGACATCGATAAATTACCTGTAAAGGAATCAAATTCAACGCGCAAAGAATTGGAACGTCTTAGAAAATATTTCGGTGGAATTAAAGATATGAAAAAAGTTCCAGATGCGCTTTATGTTGTCGATCCCAAGAGAGAATACAATGCCGTGAGTGAAGCACATATACTCAACATACCCATAGTGAGCATTGCGGATACAAATTGCGATCCGGATGATGTCGATTATATAATTCCAGGAAATGACGATGCGATTCGTGCGATCAAGTTAATAACTTCAAAAATAGCAGACGCTTATCTTGAAGGTAAAGAAGGTCGCAGTCCGATTGAAGAAGAAGAAGGAAGTAACGAACCATCGGTATCAGAGGTTGAAGATATCAATGAGTCGAATGTGAATGATGAATTGGAAGAAGAAGTAAATCCAGATGCAAAAGACGAAAAAGCTGAAGAGATAAATTATTGACAGATTGAGTGTGCCTGTAGCTTAACGGATAGAGCATTGGACTCCGGATCCAAAGGCTGCGGGTTCAATTCCCGCCAGGCACACCATAAATCCAATTTTACCCTGGAGGCGTGCCCGAATGGCTAAGGGGCCGGTCTCGAAAACCGGTGGTGCTATGCACCTTCTGGGTTCGAATCCCAGCGCCTCCGCCATAATTCCGTGGAAAAACGGAATTTTTTTGTTTTTATTGGAAAAGATATGTTATAATAATTACAGAAAATGATTTTCTATAAGAGGTGAGGTTATGGAAAATGAAATGGTTGTGATGGTAAGCGAAAAACTCCATCAAAAAGGAATGCGTATGACAAAACCAAGAAAAGAAGCGCTTGAACTTTTCATCACGGAACATCATCTTCGTACTCCCAAAGAACTTTTTGAGGACATCTCAAGAAAAAATATCAAGATCGGACTCACAACCATTTATAGAATGGTTAATTCTCTTATGGAGATGAATCTTGCCAGGGCTTATTCAATAGAAGGAGAGTTAAGATATATTTTTTGTCCCCCAGATCATCACTATCATTTCATATGCCTTAATTGTTTTAAGGTCGAAGATGTCTTTGATTGTCCAGTTAAAGACATGAAAATCAAGCATTTTAAAGTGCAAAGTCATCAACTTGATTTCTTTGGAATTTGTGAAGATTGTCAAAAATTGAAAGGGTGAATTGAATGGTAAATTTGTGGAATCCATCGGCTGGCATGTCATTCGGGCTGGTGATTTTAACTTCTTATCTGCTCGGAATAGTTCATGGAGTAACTCCCGATGAGCATACATGGCCAATAACTTTCAGTTACGCTGTCGGAAGTTATTCCGCAAAAAAGGGATTAATAGTCGGATTGATCTTTTCTCTCAGCTTTACGGTCCAACGCGCTTTAATGAGCGAGGTTTCTTATTTTGCACTCGCAAAGGTATTTTCTTTGCCATATTTCAATTACATCATCTACGTAATAGTGGGAATTGCAATGGCGCTTGGCGGTATGTATGTTTTCAAGTTTAAAAATGCATTTCATATACATTTTGGAAAGATAGACAGATCCCATCACGCGGCGGCACTGAAGGGTGAATATCCGGATGTTAAAGCGCCAACTCCGAAAATGGCAATAATTCATGGATTCATAGCAGGATTTGGATTTGGTGCATTTGCGCTGATAATTTACACCGTGCTTGCGCCATCAATGCCGAATGCGTATCTTGGATGGGTGCCGGGCTTCTTTTTTGGTATCGGAACGACAACGGTTCAAGCCCTTGCTGGGTTGTTTTTTGGCGCTTTGACAAGAACTTTAAAAATATCACCACAAAACGCATCTAAATTATCAAGTTTAACGGCCGGAAGGACTTTGTTGTGGGGCGGCATTGTTTTTATTGCGGCTGGGATATTCGGATTGCTCTTTCCCTCAATAGCAGGTTTTCAAATACTTACACCGCTTCACATCCATAATCTGCACAGTCTCGGTATAGAGTTTGTACTTGTCATAGTTGTCGTCATGTTTATCGGCGTTGGAAGTTTGGTGTGGGAGATAAGAAAAGCAGCAAAGATCGAAAGAAAAGTAGAAGGAACAAAAGTTTCTGATTGAAAAAAGGCGCTCATAGCGCCTTTTTAAAATCTTATTCCGTAAACTGTGGCCTTGATCAAAGTCTCAACTTTTACCTTTTCGGCCATTTTTTTATTTTCTTCTCTATTGAATATCTTTTCCATATCTTTCTCTTTCATAAGGGTCTCTCCTTTCAATCATTAAAATTATACAATGTCACTTTTTAGAAGGAATTTTGAGATAGATCAATTATCGATCGTCTAATTTTATCTTTTAATTAAGTCTTATCAAAAGATGACAGAAGAAGAAACATAGTTAAGAAATGATTTTTGATATAATAAGAGAGGTGATCTTTCATGTCTATAAGTGAAAATGTTAAAAAAATCCTTTCCGAATTGCCTGTCGGTGTTGATCTCGAAGTAGCCGCTAAGTCCAGGAATTCTGATGAAATTGAAGAAAGTATTTTGGCCGGAGCAAGAATAATCGGCGAGAATTACGTTCAAGAAGCGGAAAAGGTCATCCCTTTGATCACAGAAAAGGTCGAATGGCATTTTATAGGAAGTGTTCAGGAGAACAAGATCAACAAGATGATTCGCCTTTTCGATATGATAGAAACGATAGGATCTGTTGAAATGGCCAAAACTTTAAACAAAAGATGTGAAACATTTGGAAGGGTCATGAAAATTCTTGTTGAAGTTAACAGCGGACATGAACCACAAAAGTCGGGAGTCTTTCCTGAAGAAGTCGAAGGTGTTATCAGGGAAATCTCTAAACTTTCATATGTGAAGATGTTAGGACTTATGACAATGGGTCCCGCAGTTGATGCTCAAAGTTTGAGGCCTTATTTTAAACTCACCAAAGCACTCTTCGATCACATCAAAAGTTTAAATATTGAAAATGTCGAAATGAAAATACTTTCGATGGGTATGTCAGATTCGTATTTGATAGGAATAGATGAAGGTGCAAATCTCGTCAGAATAGGAACGAAGATATTTGGTCCAAGAAACTATTCAAGGTGAATATTTGTGTGGATGATAATTTCCGATTCTCATGACAACATGGCTAAGATAGACAAGGCAATGAAGATTGCCAAAGAGAATGACATTGGCATGATCTTTCATTTGGGAGATTTCGTCTCCCCCTTTGCCGTTGTGCCATTTTTAAAAGGGGCGCATGAGTTCACGGGTGTCTTCGGAAACAACGACGGTGATCATCTCTTACTTCAAAAACGTTCCAACGGGAAAATTCTTAGATCGCCGCATTGGTTGAATGTAGATGGGAAACATCTGTATTTGATGCACGAACCATATGCCCTTTATTCCGCGATAAAATCCCAACTTTACGATTTTGTCTTTTTCGGACACACCCACAGACTTACGATAAAGCAATACGGTAAAACGCTTGTCATAAATCCCGGAGAAAGTTGTGGGTATCTAACCGGCAAAGCAACGTGTGTGCTTTTGGAACCGGACACTTACAAAACAAGAGTGATCGAACTGTGATAAGAGATTTTTTGAAAAAGAGATGGAAATATTATCTTTTGGGAATAATTTTTCTTGCTTCCATAGATTACCTTCAAATACTCGTTCCAAAGTACATAGGGAATGTTGTCAACATTGTGATAAAGCCTCCCGTAAATCTCGGAATCATCATGAATTTCATCATTCTCATAATCGTAATAGCAGCAGGTGTTGTCGTTGGAAGGTTCATATGGAGAATGCTCATCGTTGGAAGTGCAAGAAAGTTTCAGGTTTACGCTCAGCAAACGCTTTTTGACAAATTTTTGAGATCTCCGATATCTTTTCTTGACAAACATAGCGTGGGCAACATCATGGCTTATTATACCAACGACGTTCAAGCTGTGAGTCAGATGTTGAGTCAGGGTGTTATAATGACAGTTGATGCCATAGCCATGACGATCTTTGTCTTTGCGGGCATGCTTATGGTGGTAGATTACAGACTTGTTTTGATTTCGCTTATCCCTTTACCTTTTGTTGCCATCTCTTCATGGTATTTTGGAGGGAAAATTCACATGAGGTTCAAAAGAGTACAAAATGATTTTTCTTCGATAAGCGAAAGAGCTCAGGAAAATTTTTCGAATGTCAAGACCATAAAATCTTACGGAGTTGAAGATGAATTCAACGTGCTTTTCAAGCGATCATGCGATCAATTCGCCAACGATAACTTCTTGCTGCTTAGAATCTCCGCCGTTTACGGTCCGTTGATAAGTTTCCTTGCATCTTTGACAATGGCAATAGCCATTTTCTTAGGCGGTCAGATGGTCATAAGCGGTACGGTTAATCTCGGTGATTTCGTGGCTTTCATAACTTATCTTGGAATGTTGACATGGCCATTTGTGGCAATAGGACAGGTCATAAACGTTGTACAAATGGGTAGGGCTTCTCAGGAAAGAATAGAATCGCTTATGGAAACTCCGGACAGAAAAGAAGATGGTTTTGAATTTCCCGGTAAATTTGAGACACTTGAGATAAAAAACCTCAATTTTTCTTACGATGGTAAAAAGATTTTAAACGGTGTCAATCTTAAAATAAAAGCCGGTCAAAAGATTGCCATAATAGGTAAAATAGGATCTGGTAAAACCATGCTTATCAAACTCATGACAAAACTATACCCTATCGAGGATGGACAGATCTTTTATAACGGCATCGATATAAACAAAATAAACGAAAAATCTTTAAGAGAAAATGTACTTTTGATACCTCAAGAATCCTTTCTTTTCAGCACTAAAATCTCAAAAAACGTGGCTTTTGGGCTTGAGAAATTTTCAGAAGACGATGTTGAAGATGCTTCAAAGGTTGCTCACTTTCATGAAGAAGTTGTTAAGTTCGATGATAAGTACGACACTGTTGTAGGAGAAAGAGGTGTAACACTTTCTGGTGGTCAAAGACAACGCCTAAGTTTATCAAGAGGCATTTTTAAAAATGCACAGGTCATAATTTTAGATGACGTCTTGTCTGCCGTGGATTCTCAGACAGCCACTTTGATACTTGAAGACATAAGCAAGATTTTGAAGGATATGACAACGGTTGTGATAACACACAACATAGCATCCGTAAAAAACAGTGATGTGATTTTCGTCATGGATGATGGAAAAATCGTTGAATTTGGGACGCACGATGAACTTATGAAATTAGATGGCCTTTATCGTAGACTTTTCATGATCCAGCAGATAGAAAGAGAAATAGGACATTGAACACAAACTTCACAAAAATTTTTTGAATGCATCATCTTTTTTCTGTTATGATAGTATATGTCTATCTTACATCCAATCATCTTGTCTGTGAGGGTATTTCAACTCGAATAGGAGTATTCCGTGGAACTTAAGGACAAACTTATAGAAACTTTGAAATCGAAAATTGCCAGAAAAACATGGGATATGTGGTTTAGCACCTTCAAGGTTGAGTCTGTAACGGACGATCTTGTGGTTTTTTGCGTTGGAAACCTCTTCATAAAGGAATGGATAAGTCAGAGATATGCAAAACAATTCCTTGAAACGATAAGAGAAGTTAGCGGAAAGGATATCTCTTACCAAATAAAGGATGAGGCTGTCAGCATCGAAAGTGAACCCAAACAAAATTTGCCTCTTGTCAGAAAAAGGCCTGTGCTTTTGAGCGATTTCAACAAAGAATACACCTTCGAGAGTTTTGTAGTTGGCCCGTTTAACGAGGAAGGATATGATGGAGCGATAGAGGTCGCAAAAAATCCTGGAAAGATGAATCCTTTTTTCCTTTACGGAGGTGTCGGCCTTGGGAAAACACATCTTTTGAACGCGATTGCAAATTACGTGCTCGAGAACTCACCTGATTTTCATGTTATGTACATGACAGCGGAAAAATTCATGAACGATCTCATCGTCGCGATAAAAAACGGAACGACCATTGAATTCAGAAAAAGCATCAGAGAAAAACTCGATATCTTCATGATCGATGATATACAGATTCTCGAAGGCAAAGATGGAATACAATCGGAACTCTTTCATACGCTTAACCATTTCATAGACAACCAAAGACAGATCGTTTTGTGCAGCGATAGGACACCAACCCAACTTTCCAAATTTCAACCGAGACTTGTCTCAAGGTTGCAGATGGGACTCATGGTGAAAGTTGATAACCCGGATTTGCAAACTAAGTTTGAGATAGCCAAAACCTTTGCCACAAGAAATGCCATACCACTTGACGATGAAAGTATAAGAGAGATAGTTGAAGCTTCAGACAACATAAGAACTATTAAAGGTATAATAAACAAAATAGCCTTCAGACATGCCAAAGGTGCTGTTGATAAATCTAACATCTCACAGATAGTGAAAGAAATATCCGGCGTTGATATAAAGCGCTTTCAAGGCAAAAAAGTCATAGAGAAAGAGATATTTTTCAACGCTCTTGCGATGATCTTCGATGTCAGTCCGGCTGAAATAGACGCGAAGTTAAGAACTGCTAAGCTCTCAAATGCAAGGCAAATTGGCATGTTTTTTGCCAGAAAATATCTTGGGAAAACTTTTGCAGAAATAGGAGAATGGTTTGGGCGGGATCATTCATCCGTCGTTTACGCGTGCAAGAAAGTTGAAGAATCGGTTAGAATTGGAAATGGGATCATCAAAAAAGAGATAATTCAACTTCAAGAGATTCTCAAAATACGCAACGAGGAGTCAGCCATTTGAACAAATCAGAGGTAATTTATGCCACCATCGTATGAGCAGGAAGAATACAAACTTCCGTTCCTTGATAGTCTGAAACTTTCCTTCTGGGTTTTCAAATACATAAAGCCTTATTGGAAGATGATGAGTTTTTCAATAGCACTCATGATCATCGTAAGTGTCATAGGGTTATTTCCAACGATACTCACGAGTAACGCGATAAATTTATACCTAAATCCTTCCAATTATTCCATCTCCACCAAACCCGCTTACAATTCAATAGAAATAGACGGAAAATATTTCATCCCATCTTCAAACGGTGCCTACACCGTAAAACATGTAGGAGATGAGTACATCTTCGAAGGAAATGGCAATTCTTACGCGATAAGTGCATCGAAATACAACCAGATAAGATTTTCTGGAATATCATTGGTAGCACTCGAGATCTTCGCGATCTTTCTTGCTTCGTTTGTATTTTCATACATCCAAAATTACACGTCTCAAAGTGTGGGAATAAGGGCAGTCAATGACGTCAGAAATCAGCTTTTCGTCCATCTTGTCGATCAACCTATGAAGTTTTTCGATTCAAACATAAGCGGAAGGCTTGTCACGCGTGTTACCAACGATGTTCAAAATTTAAACAACATGTTCTCGACTATGATTTCATCCATTTTCAAAGATGCCGTTTTGATAGCAGGCATACTTTACGTTTTGTTTCTTGTTGATTTTCACCTATTTCTCATAACGATCCCCATTTTCATCATTGTGGCTTTAATAACCACAATTTTCAGAACATATTCAAGAAAAGCATACAGAGCTGTGAGGGCAAAATTGGCAGCGATAAATGGATTTTTGGCAGAACATTTAAGTGGGATGATAGTTACCGTGCTTTTCAACAGAGAAAAGGAAAAATCAGATGAATTTTCCGTTATAAACAACGATTATTACAAAGCGGCCATGAAACAATTGTTGATTTTCGCTTTTTTCAGACCATTGATAGACTTTTTAAGATATGTCGGAACAGCTCTCGTCATATGGTTTGGTGTTCAGGCAATAATTCATGGGCAGATGGAAATAGGGACCCTTTACGCGTTTGTCAGTTACATAGGCATGGCTTTCACCCCGATAAACGATCTCGCCGAAAATTTTTCAAACATTCAATCTGCCATGGTTTCAATAGAAAGAATAAGGGCACTGTTTAAATTGCCTAAACCCCAAAGACCGGTTTCGGATGAGAAAATAACCGATGGGAAAATAGAGGTTAAGGATCTTTTCTTTGGATATTCACAAGACACGATGATACTGAAAGATGTATCCTTCACAGTTGAAAATGGAGGCAAACTTGCCATAGTAGGCCATACCGGTGCTGGAAAATCGACGATTTCTTCCATATTGACCGGCCTATATCCTTATTCAAAGGGAAGTGTCAAAATTGGCGGCGTTGAGGTTAAAGATTGTCCAGTCGAAGAATTGAGAAAAAACGTCAACATCGTGATCCAAGAAGTCATGCTTTTTTCCGGGACGGTATTTGACAACATAAGGCTTTTCGATGAAAAGATAACAAAAGAAATGGCAATGGAAGCGATCAAGAAACTCGATATAGAAAAGTTCATATCATCTCTTCCGAACGGGATTGATACGGAAGTCAGAGAAGGCGGCAATAACCTTTCTATGGGTCAGAGACAGCTCATATCCATGATAAGGACCTTTGTAAGACAGCCAAAAGTTGTTATAATGGATGAAGCAACAAGCAACGTTGATGTGGAAACGGAATCACTCATTCAAAGGGCAAGCGAAAGATTAACAGAGGGCAGAACAACTGTTGTCATAGCACACAGACTTTCAACCGTCAGAAACATGGAAAGGATAATAGTTATAGATGACGGAAAGATCGTCGAAGAAGGAAATCACGAGGAACTGATGAAAAGAAATGGAATATACGCAAAACTTTACCAACTTCAAAGTTTCGAAGAGTACAAAGTGTCTTAAATACATTTTCTTTCCGGAAAATGAGCCTCTTCCGTTGAAGTTCGATGATGAAAAAAAGCGAATTGTTGAAATAGGATTTGGAAATGGTGAAACGATAACGAGAATGGCCAAGGCAAGATCCGATGACCTTTTCATCGGGATAGAAAATTCCGAGATATCTTGCTTTAAGACCGCAAAAAGGGCTCTTGATTTGGATCTGAAGAATTTAATCCTATTTCACGGAGATGCCAGATTTCTCATTCAAGAAATCTTTGAACCATTTTCAATAGATTTGATTCTCTCATTTTATCCCATACCATGGCCTAAAAACTCTCACGAAAAGAGGAGGCTTTTTTCCAAAGAGTTTTTAAAAAGCGCACTGAGTGTGTTAAAAAAAGACGGAAAATTCGTCATAGTTACAGACGATGAAGATCACGTTGATTGGATTGTCAGTAACGCCTCAAAAATAGGCGCTTTTTTTACAAAAAAAGAGATAATGCCTTTAAAGGCCACTAAATATGGAAGAAAATGGAATGAAATGGGCCGACAATCCTGGTCTATAATCATGGAAAGTAATGAATACCAAACATCAGGGAAGGTGAGTGATTGGATGCCACATGTGCATCTTAAAGATATTTCACTTGATAAGATCGATGAAATCGCTTCAAAAAAATTCGTCGAAAACGAATTTGTAATACAATTCAGAGGCGTTTTCAAAGGCGACGATGCGTATCTTTTAAAAACTGTTTCAGTCGACGATGGCTTTGTCCAGACATATTACATCATCGTAAAGAAAGAAGAAATGGGATGGCTTGCAAAACTGGATGAAGGGATAAGAGTTTTCAAAACCCCTGCCGTGAAAAGAAGCATCGAGATAGTTGGCAATTTCATTGCCGGTGATTAAGTGAAAGATCTTTACCTTGTAAGACACGGTCAAACCGATTCAAATCTCAGTGGCATAATTCAAGGTCAGAGTCTCGATGCCCCTTTGAATGAAGAGGGAATAAAGCAGGCAAAGCGTATTGGAGAATTTTTGAAAGCCACAGATCGATCGATTGATAAGATCATCTCAAGTGATCTCATAAGGGCCCATCAAACTGCTCAGATAATAGGAGAAATGCTTGGAGTTGATGTGGAAACAGATGTAAGATTGAGAGAGATGAATTACGGTGGATGGGAAGGAAATTTCCTCGAACAATTGCTGAAGACACCGGAAGGTAAAATCTGGCAAGAAACCCCATCGATGTGGCAAATAGAAAATTCAGAAAATGTTTTGGAAGTTCAACGCAGAATAATCAATGCCGTAAATGATCATCTTCAAAGATTTGACCATCCTCTTTTTGTGTCTCACGGAATAACCATATCTACCTTTTTACTTTACGTCAAAAATCTTCCATTGGACGAAGTAAAAGCATATGTACCTCAAAACACGGAGATATATCATTTTTCTTTTGAAAACGGCAAATTTACGCAGCGATCTTTGACAATGCAATAGAAACTTCTAATACTCGTCTTTTGATGCAATTCGATTCGTTGACTTGATTGAATGACATATAGTATAATAATAAAAAGGGTGGTGGAGTTCACCAAAAGCTTTAAGCCAATGACTCCTGGAGTGGAGTCATTTTTGTTTGGAGGTAAATAATGGACATCGTTGAATTGAAAAATCGTATCATCAAAAACATCTCTAAAGTTATATTTGGAAAGGAAGAAGCCATAGAGAAATTGCTGATCTCTTTCATGATAGGAGGTCACGTGCTCCTTGAAGACGTTCCTGGTACTGGAAAAACGGTACTTGCCAGAGCCTTTGCCATCTCACTTGGATTGGACTTCACGCGTGTTCAGTTTACACCCGATCTGCTTCCGACAGATCTTACTGGCCTTTCGATCTACAACAGAGACAAGGAAGATTTTGTCTTCAAAGCGGGTCCCATTTTCACAGACATACTGCTTGCCGATGAAATAAACAGGGCAACTCCAAAGACCCAATCCGCAATTCTCGAGGCAATGGCAGAAAATCAAACCACGATAGACGGCGTCACTCGTAAACTCAGCGATAACTTTTTCGTCATGGCAACCCAAAATCCCATCGAGTATGAAGGCACCTTTCCACTTCCAGAGGCTCAACTTGACAGATTCGCGTTTATGATAAAAATTGGCTATCCCGAGCGTGATATGGAAATGGAAATGCTCACTTCTCAAATGGATCACCATCCGATACAAGACATAAAGCCCGTACTCAACCAAGAAGAGGTTAAATTCATGAGAAATGCCATAAGAGAGGTTAACGTTGATGATACGGTAAAAGATTACATAGTTTCCATCGTTTCACACACGAGATTTAACAAAGATCTCTATTTAGGTGCAAGCCCGAGGGCATCCCTTAACTTGATGAAAGGGGCAATGGCATGGGCACTTATGAATGGTCGTAATTACGTCATTCCTGATGATGTGAAATCACTTATGAAAGAGGTTTTATATCACAGACTTATCCTTACATCTGAGGCACGCGTAAGAATGAGAAAAGTAGATGACGTACTCGAAGATGTTGTAAGCCAAGTGCCGTTGCCGGTGATCAAAAAAGATGAGGTATGAGATTTCGCCGCTCATCATATTCACAATCTTTTCTATTTTGGCAATCATCATAGCTTTTGGCTCTTTTAGCATGGCACTTGTGGGAATCAACGTTGCGTTGTGGATTTATTTTGCCATAACCGTAAAAATCGTCAAATCTCTTGAAATATCATCAACAGTTTTTCCATCCAGAGTCTTTACCGACGATGAGGTAATGTGTGAAACAAAAATCAAAAATGTGTCGAAATATCCTCTTTCTAAAGTTGAAGTTCAAGATCTTTCTTCGGATGGATACATATTCAGCGGCTCAAGGGAGATTTCAAATTCGATTTCCTCAGGCCATACGATTGCACTTTCATACGTGATGAAATTTCGAACAAGGGGAGAACATAAATTTTATGGCATAAACGTTCACGTTGAAAGCGCTTTAAAACTCTTTTCGATAGAAAGAAAGATCGATACCGAAAGGAAAATCCTTGTTTTCCCCAAAATTTTACCAATAGATAAACTGAAAACCACCCTCATAGATCCGATATCGGGGAAAAAGACTGATTTCAGAATTCTTGAAGATTCAAGCCACATAGTGGGTATACGTGAATATGCTGGAGAACCATTTCAAAGAATACACTGGAAGGCAAGTGCTCATACCGGCGATCTCTTGGTCAAAGAATACGAATACACCGGCTCTTCCAAGATAAGAATGTACGTCGACTACAATCTGCCCAAAGAAATATACGCCAGAAATGTTTGGTCTAACATGAGAAAAGACTATGAAGAGTACGCATCCATGGCCGCCTCTGGCATCGTGAAATATCTCTACGAACAAGGCATGCTCATAACACTTAAGGTGCTTGGAGATAAACTCTACATCGTGGATCAAATGACAAAAGATTACATTCCATATCTTGATGCACTTGCAATGGCTAAAGGCACAGACGATCCGTCCGATGGACTTTTGCTTCAAACACAGATCATGGGCGATCTCTTTTCGATGTCAAGGACGACAACGGTCATCATCATATCGATGTACCTTACGGATGAGGTAATTCCAAAACTGTTAACGGTAAGGTCGAGAATCGCACGACTTATGGTCTTTGTCATACCTTACGGCTTTCGAATGCCTTACGATAAAAAATACGATACATATTCTGTCTTACCCAGAGAAGTGCAAAGGCTCAGAGATCAAAGTGCCATTCTCGTTGAGAACAACGTCATGATCCACGTTATGATGGATAACGAATCTTTTGATGAAGTGATGAGAAGATATGACAAGACAATGGAAATTCTTTAACCTTATCTGGCTTGGGCTTTTCTTGATACTCTTATCTTACCTCCTTGGAATACCATCAATTGGAATTGCTTTCTTGACGGTGGCCTTCTTCTTTGTATGGATATTTTCGAGATCGAAGATAGAAGCACCATGGCTTGCATGGGTAATTCCTTACTTTCTCATCATGATCTTTTTTGTCTGGCTTTTCAAAGGAGGGAATCCGGTTCACTTTCTATTTTACGAATTCTGGATATCTTTGGATAACTGGCTTTCTTATCCGGTAAAGCCATTGGGAATGACCATAATACTTTTTGTGATCTCCTACGTTGTGATATATCTCAGTTCAAAGACGATGATGAAGAAGTTCAACGCTTCAACAGTACTTATGGTTATAACAGCAATCGCTGGATTGGTTGCTCAGTTCGTAAATCCATTTGTCACGATTGGCATGATAATGCTATTTTTATTTTCCCTTACGCTTAACTCTTTGTACCATGGACAACTTACCAACAGATCGGTATTTCGTTTCATTGGAATCGTTGTAATCCTTGCCTCGTTGGTATTCCTCGCAGGACTTGTTTTCAGGCCATCTTCTCCGATGGAATCATTTGCCAACACGATTTTCACTTCAAAACCATCTTCAGCAACAAATACAAGTAAACCCTTGACAAAAGGGACAATTGTTGTGCCAGTTGCACCTATACCTCCGGCAACAAACACTGAAACTCAGTCTAACGTCGATCTTGGCCTTTTCTACACCGTTGTCATCGATACAATCGGTGTGGTCGTGATATCCGTAAGTGCAGTGATGATCTTTTTGATGATCAAATACAGACAAAAAAAGCGCAAAAAGAAAAGGGATATCAAGACCATGATTTTTGTCATATGGTCAATTATTTCGATACTGTTCATCTTTGTTTCGGTCCTTTATGGCTTTGGATTGCTTAACCCTGGCAAGGTGAATTTGCCTAATCAAACAAATCACAATTACGCTGAAAGCACTGGGCCTACGGTTATCGCGTCTAAGGTCGCGGCGCCGTATAAAAGCACACATGGAGGGAATTCACTGCTTTCGAATCCTGTTTTCTTGGGGGCTGTTATTTTGATGGCCGCTGCTTTTGGAATTTTTTTAATCTATTACATTTTAAAATACGGCACACCATTGGGCAAAAAAGAATCTGAAGAGACACAGGATGATGGCATGAATTTTCATTTTGAAAAAGAGAATTACGATTTCAAAGGTACGCCCGACAAAACAGTTTTGTTTTATTACAAACTATTGAGGAAAAAGATAGGGGATCCCACTCTAACACCATATGAATTCTCAGATGAATTGAAAAAACGAATTGAAGAAGAAAATATCGACAAACTCACGAATATATTCATAAAATTGAGGTACGCACATGATAAAATAACTTCTGAAGAAGCTGATTGCGTTAAAAATTACGTCTTGAAAATCCTAAAATTTCAATAAACAAACCCCACAAGGCTTAACCCGATGACGAGAACGCCTTGTGGGGGATGATTTAAAATACCATGGTAACGTAATCTTGGTTAACAAGATCCGCGATTGCTTTTCCAACGGGAATCGTGTTAAAACCCAGCTTTGTGAGTTTTGGAGTTATATCAAACGCATTACTTACGTTAACGCAAGCAACAGGAGTAATGCCGTCCTTTATGAGTTTTGAAAGGCTCGATTCAAGATCTTTATCCTCTGTGATGACCTTTTCACTTGGGCCAAAAAAGAAAACCTTGATATCCTCGTACAACTTCGATTCAAAAGAAATAATTCCAAATGTCATTGCCGTCGAAATTACATTTTTATCTCCACTCGATACTATTAACAAAACTTTTTTCTTAGACACAAAATCATCTCCTTAGTGATTTATTTAGCTACTTGTTTGACTGATAGTCTACCTAATTTGTTCAGTTTGTATTCTTTGTACGGAATTCCCGATCAGGTCGGGAACGGATCGCATTTAGTTTCATTGGATTAGATTCTCGATCAAGTCATGAATGAAAACGCCACATGCCACCTGCAACCTGCCAAATTTAAATTTATATGTTGGTTTTGAAAAAGATTTAGTATAGTATATCAAAGGAGTGAATATAAAGTGGTGCAAACGGTTGAAAAGGTTTCAAATATCATTCTCAATTCAAGAAAGATTGCGGTGTTAACGGGAGCAGGCATCTCGGTAAATGCCGGTATTCCTGATTTCAGGGGAGAACATGGGATTTATACCCTTGGCAAGTATGATGAGAGAGTATTTGACATTGATTATTTCTTGAGAGATCCTCTTCTCTTCTATAACTTCGCAAGGGAATTTTACCCCTTGTCAGAAAAAGCAGAACCAACCTTCACTCACAAGTTCTTGGCAAAACTTGAAGAGAGCCATGAAGTTTTCATCGTAACTCAGAACATAGACTTACTGCACGAAAGGGCAAAGTCAAAAAATATCATTTATCTGCACGGAAGTATTTCAGAGTCATACTGTTTAAATTGCGGAATGCTTTACTCCTATGAAGAAATGGAAAAGCTCATTTTTGACAACCCCGTCCCGAGATGTAAAAAATGTGGAGGTTTGATCAAGCCTGATGTGGTATTCTATGGAGAACCTGTCAAGGATTTTGATAAGGCAAGCGAGGTTGTTTCAAAGTCTGATCTGTTTTTGGCACTCGGTACCTCTCTTGAAGTGTATCCTGCAAATTTTCTTGTTAAATATGCAAAGGGTTACAAAGTTTTGGTAAGTAAATCGAAAACTTCTTTCGACAATCATTTTGACATTTCAGTACATGAAGACCTTGATAAGTTTTTCATGGAAGTATCGAAACACTTAGGCGTTATGTCGTAAATATTTTAAGATATAAGAGCAAAAAGTTTGAAAGCGCACCATGTAAAAAGTCAATCTAAAATTGATCCTCAAAGAAACTCAGGAGATCCTGCTTGCTCTCTAAAAAACATTTAATGCTAGCAAAGCGATGTTAAATAACTGGGATCATTTTAAAAGAAAAACAAAAAACGAAATCGTTACACTGTGCACATTATTACCATGACTCTTTATTCTTTGAACTTTCTTTTTGACTTTTCCTTAAAATTTTGCATACCTTTTTTGTGCATCATACTTGATCTTCCCTCTCTAACGTCATCTTCATTTTTTCTCTTTTTAGCGTCTGAATTTAGATCATCTTTGTGAAGATCCAAAACAATTTTTTTGGCGTTGTTCCAGTTTTCAAGATCTCTACCTTCTGTTCTTCCACTCTTCTCCCATAATTCATAAGCCACTTTTGCAATTTCATCATGAAATTCTTCTTCGCCTTTCATGTTTTCTGTTCCTTTTCCACGATTTTCATTCATATTCATCCCTTCTTCCGTTTCGCTTTTTCTTTACGAAAGTGATTTTTCACAATTTCTCATTTTTATCTTCACTCGATACTATTAACAGAATTTTCCCCTAAGATACAAAATCATCTCCTTAGCAATTTACTTAACTGTTTTTATGACAGACAGTCTAACTAATTTGTTCAGTTTATGATCAGATAAAGGCCAAATGCTATCCCTGATAAACTTGAGGATGACGAAAGCGATTATTAGCTGAAGAATCCCGTAAAATAAGGAAAATTTTGCCTCTCGAGATCGCTCGCCTTAGGGGTTTA
>DYLQ01000067.1 GCA_020722015.1 Thermotoga sp.
CTCGTGCGGTGGAAATGCCTTTCTTTTCAAAAGGCAAAAGATAGAATTGTTGAATGTCAATAAAACTTACAGCCTGTCGATTCTTTAGGATCGAGTCTAAAAAATTGGTGGTATATTGAAATAAACGGAGAGTGATCGTATTGCATGAAATAATCGTTGCAGGTCACACATGCGTTGATTTAATACCTCAATGGAACGGAAAATTCGAAGACATAAAGCCGGGCCATCTGATCGTAACAGGCCAGATGAAATTCTCAACAGGTGGCGCTGTTCCAAACACGGGAGTCGATCTAAAAAGACTCGGGCTTGATCCAATTCTCGTCGGGAAAATAGGCGATGATATCATTGGAAAGATAACCCTTGAGGTCATAAGTCAAAGTGGAGACGATTTGACAAGATACATATCGACGAGTGCCAAAGCCGGTTCATCTTACACTTTTGTTCTGAGTCCTTCAGATGCCGACAGGGCGTTTTTGCATTATCCAGGCGTTAACGATATCTTTTGTGCAAAAGACATACCATTTGATGAGATTGAAGGGCGGATCTTTCATTTCGGTTATCCACCTGTCATGGAACGGATATACGCAAATGACGGAGATGAACTTGTAAAAATCTTCAAACTCGCTCATGATCATGGTATGATAACGTCTTTGGATATGACCATGCCGGATTCAAATTCTCAATCAGGCAAAATAGATTGGAAAAGGTTCTTGTCCAATGTACTTCCGCACACAGACATCTTCCTTCCGAGTCTCGACGAGATACTTTACATGGTCCGGATTAAGAAAGATTTAAGTCACGAACTTTTGATCGAATTGACGGATGAACTTCTGAATTACGGCACAAAGATAGCGGTCATAAAATTGGGTAAAGACGGTGCTTACCTAAGAAGTAAAAAGATAAAATCTGATGATCTGCTCTCCAAAATAATCGAAACTGAAAAATGGTCAGATATCGAGCTTTTGTCGCCGGCCTTCAAGACAAACGTTGCGGGAACAACCGGTGCGGGAGACGCATCTATCGCGGGTTTCCTTGCGAAATTCGTCGAAGGCGGAAAGCCCAAAGATGTCATGGATTTCATGTGTGCGACCGGCGCGTTCTGCACGGAGTCAGTAGATGCAACGAGCGGGGTAAAGCACATGAAGATCATCGAAGAAAGAATAAAAAATGGATGGGAAAGGATTCCATCGATCGGAGGAACGTATGAACGTTAAAGAGTTGAGAATGTCGAAAGTTTTAAATCCAAAAAGCGGGAAATCAGTGATCATTCCTGTAGATCACGGAATAGTAATGGGCAACGTTGAAGGCCTTGAAAATCCCTTCGAAGTCTTGAAAAAGTTGATCGACATCGGAATAGACGGAACACTCGTAAGCCCAGGCATAGGCAAGATAACCATGGATCTGTTCTCATCAAAAGATGCACCAGGAAGGATCTTGACCGCAGATATTCCTTTGTTGTCGACAGTTCCTGGAGGATCAGGCGAGGTTATCGGACATGAAATCATAGCGGACGTTGAATTTGCCCTGAGATATGACTTCGATATGGTAAAAGTTCTGCTTCCATGGGGAGAACGAGAGCACGTTCAGATGGAAAGTGTAAGGGTAATTGGAGAGCTTGCGAATGAGTGTGACAGATGGAACATGCCGCTTATGGTTGAGCCTGTCTTGTGGGGTGAATCCATACCAAAAGAAAAAAGAAACGATCCCAAACTCATTGAACATGCATCAAGGATGGCACTTGAAATGGGAGCGGATATTTTGAAGATACCATACACGGGGGACAAATCTGAGTTCAAAGATCTCGTTGAAGATCTTAAAGTCCCGATCTTTATCTTGGGCGGGCCTAAGATGGATAACATTCAAGGAGTTTTGAAAGTCGCAAAAGAATCTGTCGAAGCAGGTGCAACGGGAATTGTTTTCGGAAGAAATGTCTGGCAAAACCCAAAGATGAAAGCTCTCGTAAACGCTTTAAAGGCAATAGTTCACGATAACGCAGAAATTTCAGATACCATGAACAACTTCCACCTTATCGGGTAAAGATTTCAGCAATTCTTCAGCTTTGCCGTCGGTAATGACGGCATTTATTTTGCTTGTCGGTACAGTGAGAAATGTGGATTTTTTAAATAATTTCGAGCTATCCACAAGCAAAAAAACTTTATTCGAATTCTCAATCATACTGCTTTTTATAACACTTTCCGAAGGATTAGTCTCAAATGTTCCTTCATCGGGCTCGAAAGCTCTGCAAGAAATGAAAGCTTTTTCGACATGCAAATCCCCGATCATCTTCTCTGCCGTTAAACCGATCACGGACATGTTTTCAGTTCTGATCATCCCGCCTATGATCGTAACCGTATTCGTCGGATTTTTTATCATCTCGAGAGCCGTCACAAGACTGGTTGTCACAACGTGCAAACCGTTTCTTTTCCCCCTGCACACTTTTGCGAATTCATAAGTCGTCGATGAGGCATCTATGAAGATCGTATCACCATCCTCCACAAATTCTACCGCCAATTTTGCGATTAGCGCTTTTTCATTTGCGTGTGACATTCTTCTTTCCGCAAACTGCGCTTCGGTAGGATTTGAATCTATCTTTTTTATTCCACCATAAACCTTTTGAACGAGTGCCCTGTCGTTTAACTCTTTCATGTCTCGTCTGATAGTTATCTCGGAAATACCTAAGGTATTTTTCAATTCATCTATGGATACAAAATCTTTTTCGTTCAGAATAGATAATATCTTGTTCCATCTTTCCCTTTTAAAAATTTTATGAGTAATTTTATCATCACACTCCTTGATTAAATTTTACCATATACTGAGCCAACTTTAAAAATGAAGTCATTTGACCTTATCAGATGGGATTCCCGATCAAGTCGGGAACGGATCGCATTTAGTATTTTATCAAAAATCAAAGTATTCAAACAAAAAACAATGATAATGTCAGTAAATCGTAGATAATCTTTGCCTATTGTAATATTCCGCATATTTTCCCGTTATTTTGTCTGTAAATGGATTTGACAAAAGTTGATCTGAGAATTAAAATGTTTTTGTCAAGTTAATATGATCAACTTAATCATATGGATTGGAGAGAAAAATCATGGACATAATCGAAGAGCTTGTTGAATATTCTAAACTTGCCTGGGACAGAGGCCTTACGGAGTCTACCGGTGGGAATATGAGCGTAAGGGTTGACAAAAATACCATCTACATAACTCCTCATTCAAGCTTGAAGCATTTTTTAACGCCAAAAGACATCCTAAAGATAACTCTGGATGACAAAATGATAGAAGGAGACGGAGAGCCTTCTTCCGAGCGCAAGATGCATTTTCTCATATACAAAGAAAGGCCGGATGTGAATTGTGTTTTCCATGTACATCCCACCTATGCGACTGCCTTTGCGGTAAGCGGAGAAAAAATACCGGTAAACACGTTGCCGGAAGCCGCTTTGCTTTTAAGGGATATTGCATATTTGCCTTACAGAATGCCTGGCACACAGGAGTTTGCAGACGTATTTACACCGGAATTGAAGAACGGAAAAGATGTTTTTATCCTTCAAAATCACGGCGTGACCGTCATCGGAAAGAGCATTAAAGCCGTTTACGAAAAACTCGAAACACTTGATTTTGTCGCAAAAGTGGTTTTTACCCTCAAGATGTCCGGAGCAAAAATAAAAGAAATAGATGAAAGAGAAGTAGAAAAGTTTTTGGAAAGTTTAAAAAGCGGAATTAATTCATGAAGAAAGGATAGTACGGATAAATGGCTGTGATTTCAAAATCAGAAGATGAAAATGTGAAGTGGAATGCAAGG
>DYLQ01000068.1 GCA_020722015.1 Thermotoga sp.
ACCGTCAGCTTGCTGTTTAATATCAGACGACAGTGTCTGGAGCTGGAGAAGTACCCCAGTGTCATGATCGGGATAACGTAGGCCGTGTTACAAGCCTTAGGCTGGTCATAGCGCGGTTACAAGCCGCATGGTTTTAATCATGGCGGTCTATGACACATAGACTGAAGTATCTCGATAAGTTCAGGATGATCTTTTACTTTGCTTGAAATGGTTTTCAGTACTTCCTCGTCATCTGAGTAAGAAAGCATTAGCGCTATATCAAAAAGATACTCTTCCATGTAGGGATCGTTTTCAAATTCGTAAAGTAAGTATTTCTCAGAATCTTTGAAACCGACTTTCGCAAGGGCACCATGAACTATCAGGGCTTCTCTTTCATTTTCGACTAAGTTCAACATGCTTTTGAGATAATCTATTCCGCCTTTGCATCTTTTATCTCCTATTAAATCCGCTATGTAATAGATGCCAACATTTTTTTCTTCCTTTTTCATCTCGAGATCAAGGCGCTTAAGTAATTGCTCACAGCAATCAAGCTCTTCAAGGGCGTCTACGACGATATCCGAAACTTGTGGGTCTCCTTCAAAAAGCAAATCGATGAGAGTAGGTATTGCTTTTTCTCCTTTTTCTTCAATTATTCTCTTTACAATTTGATCTGTTTCTTTCAATTTCCCTTACTCCCATCTTAAAGGTCAGAGTTTTAAAAGATACTGCGATGTCGACATCTTCAATTTCAGCATCGGTCAATTTGAGCTTTGTCGGGGCGAAATTAAGTATGCCTTTTATTCCAACCTTCACCAACATTTCTGAAACATTTCTTGCTTCTGAAGCTGGTACGGCTATAACTCCTATTTCAATCTTAAGTAACCTTACTTTATCTTCTAATTCACTCATCGGATAAACTAAAATACCCTTTTCACCTATTTTTTTACCAATTTTTGAAGTGTTCCTATCGAAAAAGGCAATTATTTTGTATCCTTCTTTTAAAAATTCTTTGTGATTTGCAAGTGCTGTACCTATATTACCAGCGCCAACGATGCAAACATTCCATGTTTTGTTTATTTTTAAAACGTTCTCAAGTGATAATCTAAGATCCTTGAGATCGTATCCCGTTCCACGTTTACCAAATTCTCCAAAATACGAAAGATCTTTTCTTATTTGACTGGGCTTCAAAACAAGCCTTTCACCGAGTTCTTGCGAAGAAGTTGTGCTCTTACCTTCTGAAAGTAAAGTTGCCACGCACCTATGGTAAAGGGCAATTCTTTTTGAAACAGGGGCAGGAATTTTCATGATATTTCCTCCTTACACGACTATATTCACAACGTTACCAGACGCAACAAAAACTTTTTTGGGATTTTTGCCGTCGAGGATATTTTTTATTTTGTCGTTATTTAGGGCAATCTGGCGTATCTCGTCTTCAGAAAGCCCGGCATCAATTACGATCCTTGATCTAACCTTTCCGTTCACCATCAAGGCAATTTCGATCTTTCTCGGCCTAATGGCATTTTCATCGTAAGATGGCCAGTTGGCATTCGCAACAAAAGGTTTTTCACCCATCATCTCCCACAATTCTTCGGCGAGATGCGGGGTAAATGGAGAAAGACATGGAACGAATTTATGGGCGAATTCATTCAAAAGTTCAACGTTTATAATGTTGACAGGCGTTGATTTGACGTAATCAGAGAAAATATTGACAAGTTCCATAAATCCACTGACAACCGTGTTAAATCTAAAGTCTCCTTCTATGTCATCCGTGATCTTCTTCAAAATCAGATGAAGTTTTCTTCTTATTTCGTACTCTTCATCGCTAAGGTCTTTCTTTGCTTCTTGATTTTTCTGGATCAAAGGCAGGATATTTTCAAAAAGGCTCCAAAGTTTAAAGATAAACCTATAAACACCTTCAATACCAGATTCCAACCACTCTGCGTCTTTCTCAGGTGGGCCCATGAAAAGTATGTAAAGTCTCAATGTATCGGCACCGTATTGCTTAACCATTTCATCCGGAGAAACCACATTTCCCTTCGATTTTGACATTTTTGCGCCATCTTTGTATATCATGCCTTGTGTGAAAAGATTTTTGAAGGGCTCATCGAAAGACAGATATCCTCCGTCTCTGAGAACTTTGGTTATGAACCTTGAATAGAGAAGATGAAGAATCGCATGTTCAACTCCACCTATGTATTGATCAACGGGCAACCATTCATCGACATCTGACTTTATGAATGGTTTATCTTCTACTTTTGGATTAACGTACCTTAGATAATACCAAGAGGAATCGACGAATGTATCCATCGTATCGCTTTCTCTTATCGCAGGTCCACCACATTTAGGACAGGTTGTGTGAAGAAACTTTTCATCGTAAGAGAGAGGCGATTTTCCAGTTGGATCGAATTTGACATCTTTCGGAAGTTTTACAGGCAGATCCTTTTCCGGAACTGGAACGATCCCACATTTATCGCAGTAGACTATGGGGATGGGAGTTCCCCAGTACCTTTGTCTTGATATCAACCAATCGCGTAATTTATAATTCACAGCTCGCTTTCCGATCCGTTTTTCTTCAAGATATGCTATTACCTTGTCGATTGATTCGGTACTCTCCATGCCACTAAAAGGTCCTGAGTTTTTAAGGACTCCTTCTCCGCTGTAAGGCAGTTGATCACCGCCATCGACAACTACTTTTATGGGAAGTGAATATCTTTTCGCAAAAGCGTAATCACGTGCATCATGTGCCGGTACTGCCATTATTGCGCCGGTTCCGTACTCGTAGAGTATGTAATTGGCAACGTAAATGGGTAATTCTTCTCCGTTGACAGGGTTTATGGCGTGAGTACCCAAAAAAACGCCTTCTTTGAGAGTATCTGTAGAAAACCTTTCGAATCTGTTTTCAGTGGAATTTATCTTTGTGAGAAAATCTTCAACTTCATGCTGCTTTGAAATAGATGTTAATTGTGTAAGTAATGGTGATTCAGGAGCTACGGCCATAAAGGTAACACCCCAGAGCGTATCAGGCCTTGTGGTGAAAATTTTCAGCGTTTTGCCAGTTTCCTTGATTTTGAAATTCACTTCAGCACCGGTGCTCTTACCTATCCAATTTCTCTGCATGGTTTTAACATTATCGGGCCAACCTGTTAATTTGTCTATAAAAGCGTCAAGTTCTTCGGCGTAATTGGTGATCTTGAAATACCATTGATCAAGTTGTTTTATGATAACCGGCGTTCCGCATCTTTCACATTTTCCATCGATTACCTGCTCGTTGGCAAGCACCGTTTTGCAGGACGGACACCAATTCACCGGTCCACTTTTCTTGTAGGCAAGACCTTTTTCGTAAAGTTTGAGGAAAATCCATTGTGTCCATTTGTAGTAATTTTCTTCAAATGTTATCGTTTCTCTGTTCCAATCGTAACTTATTCCAAGTTTTTTTATTTGCTTTCTTATAGTTGTTATGTTTGTTCTTGTCCATTCTTCCGGATGTATGTTATGTACTATGGCAGCATTTTCGGCCGGCAGACCAAATGAGTCGTACCCGAAAGGATTCATCACGTTGTATCCGCGCATCCTTTTGTAACGTGAGACGACATCTCCTATTGTGTAGTTTTTAACATGGCCAACATGAAGAGTGCCGGACGGATAAGGGAACATGACGAGAGAGTAATATTTCTGTTTGTCCGAATGATTCGGGTTATGGAAGATGCCGCTTTCTTCCCATTTTTTCTGCCACTTTGATTCTATCTTATCGTGATCGTACATTTAAACCGTTGCCAAGAACTTATAAAAGTGTATAAATTCTTGTTTACTTCCTGCTTCAAC
>DYLQ01000069.1 GCA_020722015.1 Thermotoga sp.
AATCGCATTTTGTGGTATTTACATCGATATTACGAAGATTGTATTCTTCTGCGGCCAATTCCACTATTGAGTCCACAAAAGAAGGAATTGATTCAATGCTGTAATAGTGCCATCTTCCATTTTGTCTTACCGTTATCAGGCCTGTGTCTTTCAACTCTTTAAGATGCCTTGAGATATTCGATTGATTTGTCGCAAGCAGATTTTGGAGATCACAGACGCAAAGTTCATCTTTTAACTTCAAAAAGAACAGTATTTTGAGGTTAACTTCATCGGCAAGGACGCTCAAAATATCCACAACGCTAAGATTTTTTATGATCATATTTCACCTCATATTCTTATATTTACATATATGATTATATCGTTTACAACTTAATTTTTCATTAAAAATGAATGAATATATGTCGATGGCTTTCGATTTTAACGGAAATTGTCTGATGTTCCAATGATCATCGAGAAAAATTCATTAAAATGAACAGATTCATTTAGAATTATCTTTGTTTTGAGGCGATCCGACACTTCTCGTTGCAACGACGTTTGCGCCTGTGTTGAGGATATCTTCAACAATTACATCACCCAGGCTTATCGGGGCTTTAACCTCTTTTGACTTTATGATCGACATCGCATCTTTTATAAGTCTCTTGGGAATTGTTTTGTCCGTTTTAACGGAGACAAGCGGCATTTGACCGCCTATGACTTTAACACTTGAGGTCAGCACTCTTTTCGGATCGGTTACCTCGTCACGCGCGTAAATTTCTCCTTTCGGACACCTATTTCCTTTTACGGACACGAATTTCCCCTCATCGTCCAAGGTAACTTTAAGATCACACCCTATCGGACAAACTATGCAGGTCATTTCCACCGTCTTCATCGTTTCACCCCTTTTGCCGATAGTTCGATTTTGCCTTTCAAATCATGTTTTTTAGGATCAAGAATTACCTCTATCATTTCGCTTGGTCTGGCGTTAACAACGGCTTTTATAGCCTTACCATTAACATTTACGGTCGCTATTTCCATAGGCCTATCAACGCGTATGTAAATTTTAAAAGGGGCCGTCGAGGTTGTGTATCTCGAACTTACCACTCTTATACCTTCTTTGGGAGACAGCAAACCAACCCTTGGTGGTAGATTTTCCCCTCTGGCAACTAAAGCTGCGTTTCGCCCGGCTATTTCTCCTTCTACCGTTGCAAAATCAACGAGATCGTGTATGCACACGTTATTTCCACAGGCAAAGACATTTTCGTAATTTGTTCTCATAAGATCATCGACGAATATCCCCTCGTCGCTACCCATCTCTATTTTCCTTTTGACAAGATCGTTTTCCGGTATCAATCCAACAGATGCCACAAGTGTATCACACTCGACAAATCTTTCTGATTCTTTCACAGGAATGCCTTCTTCGAATTTCGATACCGTCACACCTTCAAGTCTGTTTTTGCCGTGAATTTTGGTGACGCTTGTCGAAAGATGAAGCGGTATGTTGAAATCTTCCAAACATTGTGCTATATTCCTCGTAAGGCCTCCTGGATAAGGCATTATCTCGTAGACACCTTCTATTTCAACACCCTCAAGAGTTAGCCTTCTTGCCATTATCATTCCTATGTCTCCCGAACCAACTACCACAGCTTTATGACCGGGAAGATGGTTTTCGAGATTCACAAATTTTTGCGCAAGACCTGCCGTGAAAATGCCTGATGGTCTTGTACCTGGTATTCTCAAAGATTCAAATGGTCTTTCACGCGCCCCGGTCGCAAGTACGAGAGCACCGTATTCTATGTCGTGAATACCATCTGAATTCATGGCTTTCATCTTGCCGTTATCAAAATCTATGTTCAAAACCATGGTTTCGTACAATGCATCGAAGTTACCCATCTTATGACTGTAAATTTCGTGGTATTCAGGTCCGGTTAACTCCGTTTTGAAAACCTGCAAACCAAAACCTGTATGTATACATTGGTTAAGCACTCCACCTGTCGATGCTTCGCGTTCTATTAAAAGTACGGATGCGCCATTTTCCTTTGCACCCAAGACGGCTCCCATCCCGGCCGCTCCTCCTCCAAGTACAACGACATCATATTTTACCTTCATCTTGAAACACCATCCACAACTTTCGAACCAGGAAGGTGCTTTTCCATCTCTTCAAATTCTTCCTCGAGTTCTCTCTTCATTATTTTCATTATGTTAACGGTACAAAAAGATCCTTGACATCTTCCAAACATGGCCGTTGTTCTCAATTTCACACCATCAAGAGTCCTCGCACCTCTTCTTATGGCCTCTACAACCTCACCTTCTGTTACCTTGTTGCACCTGCATATAACCCTTCCAAAAGCAGGGTTTTTCTGTATCAAAGCATTTCTTTCATCATCCGTCATCTCGTAAGGTCTTGGAATTGCTTTCCTGTAAGGATCAAAATCAGATCTCAACTTGAGTTTTTTGATGTCAGCAACCCACGAAACGACATCTTCTGCTATTGCCGGAGCAGATGTCAATCCAGGAGATCTTGTGGCCACGATGTTAACCATCTTTTCATCTTTAACTATGACGAAATCTTTTAATTCGTTTTCAGGCCTTAATCCCGCGAAGGTTCTTATGGATTTTGAAAGATTTATAGACGGGACAAGTTTTCTGGCATTTTCAACGATCTTCGCCAGTCCTTCGGAAGTTGTTTCATTTCTTTCTTTGTAATCGTGAGGAAGATCTTCAGATGTCGGTCCAAGCAACAAAGTATCATGAATTGTGGGAAGTACGAGTATACCTTTACCCGCTTTGGTGGGTACCGGAAAGACAACGGTTTTAACAAGTGATGGTTGATCTAAAAGTATGTATTCACCCTTTCTTGGGTGTAAAGGTGTAACTTTCACTCCCGCAGATTCTGCAAGTTCATCGGCCCATAGACCGGATGCGTTGATGACAAAATCAAACGGGAGTTCTTTGATGGATTTTACTTCAGTAGAAAGATGCAGTTTTGCACCGTTTTTAACGGCGTTTTCCATCGCGGACTGTGCGACCTCCCATGGTCCGACTATACCGGTCGACGGTGCCCACAGAGAGGCTATGACCTCTCTCGAAAGATTCTGCTCCTTCTCAAGAGACTCGTATTTTGAAAGTATCTTCAAACCTTCAACACCATTTTTCTTTCCATAATCGAGCAATTCTTCAAGTACTTTGAGATCTTCGAAATTAAAAGCCACAACAAGCGATCCGATTCTTTTAAAGGGAAAGCCGAGTTCTTCAGAGAACCTTGTGTAAAGTGCATTTCCCCGAGCACAATACTTGGCCCTTGTTGTCCCCGGCTCGTCGTCGTATCCTGCATGAATCACGCCTGAGTTGGCCTTTGTCACTCCCCACCCGACATCCGGAAGCTTTTCAAATATCTCGACATCAACATCTTTGTACTTTGTAAGCTCTCTTGCTATAAGAGATCCAACAACTCCAGCACCTATAACGGCTATTTTCAAGACCTCACCTCCAAAAATAAAAAGCCACACACAAAAGTGTGCGTGGCTTTCTCTTATTCTCTGCCGTACGTACTTTTAATTATCAACTGACATTTTCTTACCAACAACTTGTAGTTCCTGTTATATTGAATTATACCACCGATTAGTCTAAATACAAATCTTGACGCTCAAATTCAAATCACAAAAGATTAGTGCTGGAA
>DYLQ01000029.1 GCA_020722015.1 Thermotoga sp.
TCCACACCGCCCAAAGGAATTGATCCACCTCAATTGTCTTTTTTCGCTATCTCTTTCTGTAGCTTTTGCCTTTTAAGAAAACGGCTTTATCGGAGGTTGATTTTTTATCGCTTTTATCACCTCTTCTATCGCCCTATCGAGTTGCGGATCTTCTTCTCGATCCTGAGGTTTTATATCGACCTCTATGTCCGGATCCGTCCCGTAATTTTCAACGCCCCATCCAACGTCCTTAAACCAGAATGACATTTCCGGCTGTGTGGTTAACGTACCGTCTGCAAGCCAGTTCCTCGGCCATATTCCTATGACTCCGCCCCATGTTCTTCTTCCTATGAGTTTTCCGAGTTTCATCAGCTTGAAGGCATGACTGAATATGTCTCCGTCTGATCCCGCATGTTCGTTCGTAATCGCTACAATTGATCCGTAAGGTGAATCAGAGGGATAAGGCTGACTCCCCATCCATCTTGTCGAGTCGTATCCTATTCTTTTTCTTGCAAGTTTTTCCAAAAGCAACGAAGAGACCTCACCTCCGCTGTTGAATCGCACGTCAACGATGATCCCTTCGCGATCAAGTTCGGCAAGAAAAGATCTGTGAAATTCAGCGTACCCAACTGCCATCATGTCCGGAATGTGAATATACCCAACCTTTTCATTTGTAACTTTATGCACGTAATCTCTGTTTTTTTCGACCCATTCTCTGTATCTTAACGGAGTCTCGTCCGAGATCGCCTTTACCGAAATTTCTTTTATTTCATCTCCGCTTTTTATCTTCAATTGAACTTCTTGATTTGCAAGATTAACGAGTAATTTTGACGGATAATTTTCTTTGCTGACACTTTGACCGTTTATCGCCAACAGCGTATCTCCTTCTTTTACATCTGTTCCGAGTGCTTTAAGTGGCGGTGCATACTCATCCCACGTATCTCCATTCAAAATGTGAGATATTTTGTAAGCATCACTTTTTGGATCGTATACCATATCCGCTCCAAGAAAGCCCATTTTGTAATCTGGCCGCGGTCTGTAATCTCCACCAAGTTCGTACGCATGGGAAGTACCGAGCTCTCCTTGCAATTCCCATAACAGATCAGAAAATTCACTTCTCGAAGACACACGTTCTACAAGCGGGTAATATTTGTCGAGGATCTTTTCCCATTCAATACCGTTCATATCTTCACGCCAGAAATAATCTTTTTGTAATCTCCAGGCCTCTTTGAGCATTTGCTTCCATTCCGAGATGGGATTTATCGAAATTTTAACTCTTGAAAGATCCAACCATCCGCTTTTTCTTCCGACCTTCTCATCTTTTAGTGGTTCCGACTCCGTTGAAACAACACGAAGTTTATTTTTGACTCTGACGATCATGGCAGTTCCGTCCTGCGAAATTTTAAAATTGGTAATTCCTTCAAGAAAAGTTTTCTCTTCATTTTCTTCGAGATTAAAAGCTTTTATCACCGCTTTGTTAGGCACTTCCTGACCAAAGATGTCATCGCTTATCGCACCTTCAACCGGAATTACGGAATAAAAGACTTTGTTCTTGGCTGCGGCCAAATTCGTGTAAATGCTTTCCTCGACTGGAAACGGAATGATTCTGTCTTTTATGCCATCAAAATCTATGAGAATCTTTGAAATTTCTTCTTCCTTTTTTTCTGCTTTCTTAAATCCTTCAGCCTTTGGAATAAACGGAGACGGGATGTCTTTTCTGAGTGTTATGAGGTAAGGTTTCATACCCTTTGGAAATCCGAGGGCAAAATTCATTTTATCGTAAACGGGATTAAAAACCCTTAGGGAGAGTATGTAAAGATACCGCCCGGCCAGATCGAAAACAGGCATGATGTCTTTAAGAACGGGTTTTGTTATTTCGTGGATTTCTCCGGTTTCCGTGTCGTATATTTTTATTATTCCTTGCGTTCTGTTGACATTGCATGCATAAGCAATCCATCTTCCGTCCGGAGACCAATCGAATCCTTCTATGAAAAAGTACTCATTTTTGTCTATCACTTTTGATTTATAAGTTGTAAGATCGACCCATATAAGCTCATCTCTGTGATTAGAAAAAACGATCTCATCTTTTTTGGGCGAAACTTTTATATCGTAAGGTCTTCCGGAGTCCAAATCCAATTTTTTTGGATTTTGTGGATCGTCTAAATCGAGAATCTCAATATGATCTTCTCCGCCCTCATCGCTTGTAAAGACAAGACGTCTTTCATCCGAAAGCCATCTCGTGAGTCTGTATCTTACCTCATCCGCTTTTCCATGATGAATTACGGCTCCGCTCCAATTTGCGAATGAAAATGATTTTCCCCTTGAATTCAAGCTTAAAAATTTTCCGTCGAAAGAGGGAGAATAATCCTCGAGGAATTTCGCGGAATCCACGAATTTACGGTTTGTTTGAACCCTTGAGCCCGGATAATCTATTTCCAATTTCAGCGAAAGATTTTTTTCGATATTTAAAAAATGAATATCTCCTTCGCATTGATACACTATGTTTTTACCGTCCGTTGAGGCATTTCTTGCATAAAAGTATTTATGATCCGTGTGCTTTTTAAGGTCCGTTCCGTCCGGATAACACGAGTATATGTTTCCTATCCCCTCGTGATCCGATATGAAATATATCCTGTTTCCTATCCACATTGGGCTTGCAAGGTTGCTTTTGAGATCTATCAGCTTGATAAACTCGTCGTTTCCAAATCTATCTATCCATATTTCTCCGGCTCTTCCGCCTTTGTACCTTTTCCATGTTGCGGGATCTGCCGTGTTTCTTCCTATCACAACTCCATTCTTTCCAAAACTTATGTTCCTTGCGTAAGTGTACGGCAATTTTTTCAAATCATTTCCATTCATTTTAATTTCCCACAATTCGAGGATTCTTTTGAATGGTTGGTTGTAATTCGTTGCGAATATTATCCTGTCGTTTCGCCATCCCGCGATGACACAATTTGAACTTCCGAGATAAGTTAGCCTTTTTTCTTGTCCTCCGAAAGATGGCATGACATATACTTCTGGGTTGCCTTCTTCACGGCCTACGAATGCAATCCAATTTCCATCCGGCGAAAGAAAAGGATAAGTGATCTCGCCGAGATTTGATGTTAATCTTTCCGGAACGCCGCCGTTCATGTGGACAGACCAGATATCATCTTCACAGACAAAGATCACTTTTTCTCTGTTTACATTTGGAAATCTGTAATATCCTGAACTCATTTTATACCTCCTTGAATTCGTGAAAAATTAGGTATATGAACTACCCTCAGTTAGCTTCCTGCTCCGCAGGATAGAATAGATCTCAATGACCTTTGAACTTTGGAGTACGTTTTTCCTTAAAAGCCTTTATTCCTTCTTGTGCGTCTTCAGTTGAGGCTAAACTTGCGAATAATTCACTCATGTAATCGGCCGCTTGATGGTAAGGAATATCCTGCATTTTGTATATGCCTTGTTTCCCGATTTGAAGCGCAAGCGGACTTTTCAATGCTAAAACATTTGCAAGATTTAGCGTTTCTTCTTCGAGCTTCTCATCTGGAACGATTTTGTTAACGAGGCCGAGTTGATAAGCTTCCAGAGCACTTATGATCTCTCCGGTTAAGACCATCTCAAGAGTTTTTTTCCTTCCTACGAGTTTGCTCAAAGGCAAAGCAGGTCCCAAGCATATCAATCCAACGTTTATGGCCGTTGTACCGAATTTGGCACTTTCACACGCAACGGCCATATCACACGCAAAAACAAGCCCGGCTCCGTTCGCGAGAGCATACCCTTGTACTTGCGCGATGACAGGCTTTTTCATGTTTGCTATCGTATGATTATGCTCATCCATTACTTTTATTATCTGACGATATTCTTCGTGAGTTTTTCCACTGAATTCATCCAAATCAATCCCGGTGGAAAAATTCTTACCGTTCGCTTTAATTATAACGACTTTAATCTCGTTATCCATATCCATACGTTTCAAATTATCGTTAAGCTCATTTGCGAAAGGTACGTTAAACGTGTTCAATTTTTCAGGCCTATTCAAAATTATAAATCCAATTCTACCCTTTTTTTCTGTAAGAATTTCCATCATAACAGCGCAAAATCATCTTCTTGACAATGCGCTTTTTCGCCTACCTTTCTATTTTTGGTGAACTATTCCGCTTAGCAGATTTTTATCTTCTTGATTGCTTTTTCTTGTTCGCAAGTTTTTTAACTTTCAACAATGGGTTTAAGTTCTATCATGTTCTATTTTACACCATTTATTTGCATTGAAAGCAATTCTTGAATCAACGATATCAGGTGCATATCAAATACAAATCGTTTTTTTGCCAAGTAGCTAGGGATTGTGTTCAACAGTTCGAATCGGACTGCCTCATTTCTCAAATCGATCAGATTCAGTGTATAATTTTAGTGAAAACTTCTTAAGGAAAAAGGTGGAAAAAGATGATAGCCATTATAACAGATCATGGCTCAGATGAATTGTTCATGGGAGTCTTAAAAGGGAATTTTTCTTTTCTTGCTTCTAAGGAAGAAATAATAGAGGTAACGCGTCCGATAGAGTTTGGAGATGTGTATACCGCCTCGTGTATAGCAGAACGTCTTGCATGTCATCTTCCGAAATCGACGATATTCATGATAATAGTCGATGGACAGAACGAAAGTGCACGAAGACCGATATGTTTAAAAACCAAAGATGATCATTTGTTCATAGGATTCGATAATGGGGCATTTACCTTGCCGATTGAAAGGTTTGGTATCAAGCAAATAAGAGAGGTGAATGTTCCAAAGATGAAATTTTCTTTATCTTTCACCAGATCTGTGCTTGATATACTCATACCTGTGGCCATTGAATTTTCAAATGGAAAGTCTTTTGAAAGTATCGGAAGCACTTACATGACTTTTTACGATTTAAAACATAAAAAGACGGTTATCGGTGATAAAAAAATAGATGGTGAGGTTGCTTTTGTAAATGATCTTGGGGATCTTTCCACAAATATTCCGTTCGATTACCTCGAAAAGATAAATGCGCACCAGGAAGATAAAATCATGGTAAATGGAAAACAATCGAGTATCATGCTTGATAGAAGAGCGGGACGAAAAAACGAACTCATAGTTTGTGAAGGACTTGGTGGATATCTTGAGATTACATCGAGATATTCAAGAGCCTGCGATATACTTAAACTTTCTCCAAGATCCAGTTTAATTCTGGAGGTTTGAATTGAAGATTTGGCCATTTTCAAGGAGCGAAAGTTCAACATCTTACAGCACGGTTATACTCATATTTTTGATGTCGTTATTGGGTTTTATCGAATTCTTCATGTATGTACTCTTTTCACCGCCTCCTCTTCAGTATTGGTTGATAATGATTTCCATCGATCTTGTCATTTATTTTGCATCGGCCATTTTTCTCTTTCAGTTTTTGAGTGAACCGCTTATCCAATTGCTCAATCGGGTCAAACATACTTCCATAACACTTAGTCCAATGACAGAAAAGGGGTTAAGAGGGGAATTCGGAGAAATTTTGAATGATGTCGATAGACTTGCAGAAACTTTAAAAAGGGAAAGAGAAGGGTTACTTGAAACTTACAGTGAATACAGAAATATAGTCGAATCACTTGAAGAGGGCATTCTTACGATCGATAAAAACAACAAGATAGCGACGATGAACAGCGGCATTGAAAATATATTTTCAACAACCAGGGGTGAGTGGCGAGGAAAAGAGTTCGAAGATTTTTTGCGTTTCTACGGTATCATACTTGATGAGACGAAAAACGTTGTCAGAGTCAAGACTCTCGATAAAAGGCTTATTTTTAGGGAAATTCCAATAGAAAATGCTTCGACCCCTGTAACCCTTTACATCTTTGGAGACATAACGATGCTTTTCAATCTTGAAAAAGCCCTCGGGCGAGCAGAACAACTTGCGCTTTTGGGGAAAATGACCGCATCTATAGCTCACGAGATAAAAACGCCCGTTGCATCGATGAAACTTTCAGTCCAATTGTTGAAGAAACAACTTGGCCATATACCGGATGAAGCAACGGAGACTTTAGAAATTCTTGACAAAGAAATAAGACGTCTCGAAGAAAGGTCCATGCAATTTTTAACCTCTTCAAAGACAACGTATGATTTGAAATCTCTAAACTTAATCGATGTGCTCGAAGAATCGATCAAACTTGCAAGGATAAGAGCCAGAGAAAGAGGTATAACGATAGATTTTATAACGCCATTTAATCAACTCATGATAGACGGAGATGATAATGCCCTGAATTCGGCTTTTTTGAACGTACTTGTTAACGGCATGGATGCATCGAATGAGAATGGAAAGATAGAAGTGAAAGTCGATCAAATCAAAAATTACGCTTTGATCACCTTTACAGATCATGGAAACGGAATACCTCCCGATCAAATGGATTACATCTTTGAACCTTTTTTCACACTTAAAATCAATGGAACCGGTCTTGGTATGAGCATTGTTAAAAGAGTCATAAATTCTCATGGTGGAAAGATCGAGGTAAAAAGTGAAGAAAAAATAGGTACAACCGTTTCCATAAGATTACCACTTTCGAGGTGATTTGATGGGTAGAATACTTGTCGTCGAGGACGATCTGAGCCTTAACAAGTTAATTTCAAAATCTCTTGACATCGAAGGACATTCTGTTAAGAGCGTCAAAACAAAAGCTGAAATGATCAAAGAATTGGAAAATTCTTCCTATGATCTTGTACTTCTCGATCTTATGCTTCCGGATGGAAATGGCATCGACGTAATAGAAAAAGCGGCGGAAGAATCAGCGGTTATAGTCATAAGTGCTCACGCGGATGTCACCGTTGCGGTCAAAGCCGTTCAACTTGGGGCTTTCAACTTTGTTCCAAAACCATTCGAACTTGAAAATCTGATAATCGAGGTTAATCGAGCCATAGAAAGTAGATCGCTAAAACTCGAAAATATCTCTCTCAAATTACCGACGAAGATAATCGGAGAAAGCCAATCTATAAGAAAACTAAGGGACATAATAGAAGTTGTGGCATCGAGAGATGTGCCTGTTCTGATAACGGGTGAATCGGGTACAGGAAAAGAACTCGTTGCAAGATCGATATGGGAACTCAGCTCGAGGGCAAAAAACGATTTCGTTGCCGTCAATTGCGGAGCCATTCCTTCAGAACTCTTCGAATCCGAACTTTTCGGATATGAACGCGGAGCCTTTACAGGGGCGAATACTTCCAAACCTGGGAAATTTGAATTGGCAGACAACGGTGTTATATTTTTGGATGAAATAGGTGAACTTCCCAAAAATGTTCAGGTAAAACTTTTAAGAGTGCTTGAGAATTCAACCTTTGAAAGGCTTGGAAGCGTTAATCCCATTCACGTGAATGTTCGCGTGATCTCTGCAACAAACAGATCTCTCGAAGATGAGGTTAAAGAAGGGAACTTCAGAGATGATCTTTATTACAGGATAAACGTTGTCAAAATAGAAGTTCCGCCGCTTCGCGATAGAGTGGAGGATATTTCGGTGTTGATAGATTATTTTTCCAAATTATATTCAAAGCAAATACAAACGGAATACAAAAAATTTTCCTCAAAAGCAATAGAATTTCTGAAGTCTTATCCTTTTCCAGGAAATGTAAGAGAGTTACAAAACATAGTCAGATCGGCGCTTATATTTGCCAAAGGCAATGAAGTTGAAGTTGACGATCTCTCCTTACACATCCAAGACGTCGAAAGGAATTACGTGAAAATACCGATAGGGGAAAGTCTTGAATCCGCAGAAAGAAAGATCATAGAAGCGACTCTCGAACACTTTAACGGAAACAAAACCCAAGCGGCAAAGGCACTTAACATAGGTTTGAGTACCCTACACAACAAGATAAATCAATGGAAGGAGCAAGAGAATGGAAAAGATCGAAGTTCTTGATAAAGGATACGTTGAACTTGTCGATTTTTTGGGAGGAGATAAGGCAGTTGCCATGGCGGCAAGGATATCTTACATGTCGAAATCAAATTCAATCGAAGAGGACAAACGTCTCATAGAACTGCTGACGAAATTAGGCCATGAATCCCCATTCGAGCACATTGTCTTCACTTTTCACATCAAAGCCCCGATTTTTGTGGCTCGCCAGTGGATGCGCCACAGAATCGCAAGTATAAACGAAAGATCTGGGAGATTTACGGAATTTGAGGAAGAATTCTACATTCCGGAAGACGAGAGAGCAAAAAATTTGTCCAATGTAATGGAAGAATCGATGAAAAAATCTTTTGAAACTTACAACTTGTTGATTTCGAGTGGAGTGAAAAAAGAGGTTGCAAGGATGGTTCTTCCCTTGAGCCTTTACACGGAGTGGTACTGGACGATAAATGCACGCAGTCTTATGAATTTTTTAAATCAAAGGGCTGACTCTCATGCACAGTATGAGATCCAAAAATATGCCATCGCCATCGCTAAGTGTTTTCAAACCTCATGTCCCATAACCTATTCATCTTTTTTGAAAAATCTATACAAAGGTAACCTATTGGAGGTTGTTGGTGACGGATACCGTTAAAGAAATTCTGGGAATTTTAAATATAGAAAAAACAGTGCCCTTTCCCGAATATTTTAGCTGTGCGGTAACTCATAGCTCTTACGCCAACGAAAATGGAACGGATTCTTACGAAAGGCTCGAATTTCTCGGTGATGCGATAGTAGGACTTGTCATAGCCCACAAGACATTTGAATTTTTTAAAAACATAAGAGAAGGAGAAATGGCAAAGATCAAAGCCGTTGTCGGAAGTGAGAAAGTGCTTGCCGATGTCAGCAAACAGATCGGTCTGGCAAATCTTGTTCTTGTTGGCAAAAGTTTGAGCTCTGCCTCTCGAGACGAGCTTGATTCCATTTATGCCGATACATTCGAATCAACAATGGCAGCTGTATTTTTGAACTTCGGCTTTGAAATGACAGAAAAAATCATATCAAATTTGTTGATGGATAAGATAATAGATGTGGCACAGAAAAAACTTTTTTTCGATTACAAAACCGTACTTCAGGAGTATACTCAAAACAAATTTGCAGCTCTTCCAGAGTATATTTTGATTGAAGAAAGTGGACCTGCCCATAAAAGAAACTATGTATTTGAAGTAAGAATTAACGGCGAATTTTACGGACAGGGAAGAGGAAAATCAAAGAAAGAAGCCGAGCAATTGGCGGCTAAAATGGCTTACGAAAGACTGATCGTCAATTGAAAATAATTCCGATCTTTTTTCCAAACGCAGGATGCAAACATAGATGTACTTTTTGCAATGAATGGATGGCGACGATGAGAGCCACTCCGCTTTCCATAAAAGACGAGATTTTGAAAGCGTATAAACTTTATCATGGAGATGAAAATTCAGAGTTGGGTCTCTATGGTGGTACATTCACGGCCATAAAAAACTGGAAAGATATCTTGAAAGAGGTTAATTCAATTGTACATGAGCTTGGCATGAAGGGGATAAGAATATCGACAAGACCGGATGAACTCGAGGATGTTGACTTTTTAGCGAATAACGGGGTATTACTCGTCGAAATAGGTGCCCAATCCATGGTTCAAAGGGTTCTCGATGCAGCCGGTCGAGAGCACGGTGTCGAAGATGTAAGACGTGCGGTCGAGCAAATCAAAGAGAAAAGGATGAAGGTTTCGATACATCTTATGACAGGTCTCCCACTTGATTCAAAAAAAGATGATATCTTCTCGGCATTTGAGGTGGCCAAACTCAATCCCGATGGTGTTAGAATTCACCCAACACTTGTCTTAAAAGAAACGCAACTTGAAAAGATGTATTTGAACGGTACTTACCATCCGCAGACTCTTGAGGATGCGGTTGATGTTGTTTCCGATATGATATCGATTTTCAAAAATGATAAAATACAGTTAGAAAGAATTGGAATGTATCAAGATGCGGAAACGATCAAAAATGTCATTGCCGGTCCTTACCATTCGTCCTTTGGAGAGCTTGCTACGTCCGCGCTTTACGAGAAGTTTTTGAAAACGACATTGGCCATAAAAGTTTACGGTCCTCAGAATTTAAGATCTCAAATCGTCGGGAGAAGGCGAATTGGCAACGTGAGTTTCGAAATTGCAAATGAAATTTTTGTCAGGAATGCGAATGGAATTGTTTATTTCGATGATTGGCTTTCTGAATACGTTTCTCATCTTAAGGAGTTGATCGGGTGAAACTCGTGAGATTGGAGATAGAAGGTTTTAAATCTTTTGGCTCTCACGTTAGTTTTGACATAAAAGACGGAATAGTCTCGATAGTCGGCCCCAACGGTTCCGGAAAATCAAACATAGTTGATGCCGTAAGATGGCTTTTTGGAGAAAGGGCAAATTCAAAGTTGAGAATGTCCGAGATGACAGATGTACTTTATTTTGGATCCAATTCCATGAGAAAGGCGGATAAAGCGTCCGTCAAGGCCGTCTTTCACAACGATGGAAAAGAAATGTTCGTGGAAAGATTTTATCAGGCGGATGGAAAAAACAATTATCTCATAAACGGCACCGTATCGCGTCTTAAAGACATAGAAGAGATGTTTTTTGGAACGGGAACCGGAAGGGATTTCTACTCTATAGTAGGTCAAGGAGAGATATCGAATCTCGTTAACTCTTCACCTATGCAGATAAAAGCACTTATCGAAGAAGCGGCGGGTGTTCTGATTTACAAAGAACGCAAAGCCGAAGCCCTGTCGAAACTCAAAGAAGTCAATGAAAATCTTGAAAAACTCAAAACGGTGATGGATGAAGTGGATCGTACCATGAGATCTCTTAATTTGAAATCAAAAAGGGCAAAAAAATACAAAGAATACGAAGCCATTATAACCGATAAAAAGCGTTTGTATTTTGGTCATCTTTTAAAAGTCGGAATGAAAAAAGCCGAAGTTGTAAAGTCGAAGATCGATGATCGCGCAAAAAAAATCGAGGAACTACAAAAAGTACTCTTCAATCTCGAAATAGAAACATCAAAAATAAAAGAAATTTCCGCAAATGCCCAGGAAGATATAAAGAAATTCGAGAGCGAGACGGAAACTTACCGACAAAGAGAAAGAACGCTGTCAGACTTGAAAGATTCGATATCGTCTAAACTTTCAACCATGAGATCTGCTTACGTTGAA
Source organism: Thermotoga sp. (assembly GCA_020722015.1). Taxonomy (GTDB): domain Bacteria; phylum Thermotogota; class Thermotogae; order Mesoaciditogales; family Mesoaciditogaceae; genus Athalassotoga. Next base: position 11,076 of record DYLQ01000029.1, read on the forward strand.
CTCGGCACGAAGAAAGATGGAATGAAAAGCGAAATTGAAAGAAGCAATGTAAGACTTGAGGAATTGAGAAGACTTGTTTCGAGCCTTAAATCAGAGGAAGACAAGATCTCCTCTAATCTCAAAGAAATAGAAGACCGTTACAATGCCATGGTTGAAGAAGTTGGCAAAGAGCAAAGGCGGCGTGCTTCAACAGAAAGTAGAATATCGGAACTCACAAAAGAAAGAAATACCAGAGAAGTTGAAAGGTCAAAAGCCTTCGAGAATTCAAATGATTTGAGACAGCGCCTTGATATACTCAACGCTCAGATACGTGAAAAAACGGACAGCGCATCAAAAATCTCAGAAGATCTTGATAAATTCACGAATGAAGAAGCAAAATTCCTTGCAAGCGTTGAGAGTAAAAATAAAAAACTTCAGGAAATAGATTCAGAAAGGGAGCAATTAGAAGATGCCTTAAAAATCGCGAAGAACAGAAAAGACGAACTTTTGTCGAAACTCGTTGAATTGAGATCAAGACACGAATTCTTGTTGAAAAACATAGAAAACTATGCCGGATACTCAAACGCCACGAAAATCATCATGACATCGGGAATAAAAGGCATAATCGATGTCGTAGCCAACATGATAGATGTTCCCAGAGATGTTGAAATTGCAGTTTCTGTCCTGCTTGGCGGCAGAATGCAAAATGCGGTGGTAAAGAATTCCGATGTCGCCAAAGCATGCATAAATTTTTTGAAGCAAAATGACGCCGGTCGTACAACTTTCATTCCTCTCGATATGGTTGATCTCAAAGAGCCTGCCATTCAATCGTCTGTAATCTCGTTTAAAGGCGTGGTTGGTTATGGTTTCAAAATAGTCAAGGCTGTAAAAGGGTACGAGTCTCTTGTCAATTTCCTGTTCGGAACGGATCTCATAGTTGAAACCCTCGATGATGCCATAAACGTAAAAAAGCATTTCAATTTCAGATCAAGGATAGCAAGTCTCGACGGACAGCTCATTTCTCCGACGGGTACCATAACGGGTGGAAGTATGGACAGATCCGAACGCGTGGATTTGATCTCTCAAAGGAGGATAATGAAAGACGTTGAAAATGAAATTCTAACTCTATCTAACGAGAGCAAAAAGGTGGAAGAGCATCTGTCAGAGTCTCAGAAGCGAATGGAATACATCCTCTACGACAGAAAAGAAATCGAAAGCGCTCTTCTCAAAGAAAACGTATCACTCAACAATTCACGCGGAAACAAAAATGCTTTACTTTCCAAACTCGCAGAACTTCAAAAAGAAGTGAACAATCTTGAGAAAATGAGAAACGATTACTCTTCGAGGCTTGAAAAAAACGAGAAGATCGTCTCTGAATCGGAGGAAAGGATAAGGAATATAGATTCAGAACTTTCAGAGCTCGAACTTGTCAAGAGAAATGATTCGACCGAAGACATAAGAAGACGTCAGGAAATGGAAAAATTACAGGAATACATGATAGATCTTAAAATGCAACTGAACTCCGTGAGAGAACGTTTCAACGGATATTCCGGAGAAAAGGCAAGGTTGTCCGCCAGAGTTGAAGATTTGTCTTCAGAAATTTCTTTGATAGAGAATGAACTTAAAAACATGATATCTGAGATAAATACATCTCAGGAAAGGTTGAAGAATTCCGAGAAGGAACTTGAGTCGGTAAGAAAAGATGCGGAAAAACTTTTCGAGAGGTCAAAGGACACCAGAGGCGACAGGGAAGAATTACTCAAAAAAATGGAAGAGATGGACAAAACTTCGGCACAAAAAAGAGATGAGATTTCATCTGTCAGAGAAGAGTTGCATGCCCTTGATGTCGAGAGAATTTCAATTGAGTCGACGGTACAAAATACGCTGTCCGAACTTCAAAAGGTGCAAGGTACCGTTGACGATGCAAAAGAGATCGACGATCAGACGTTTGAAAATCTCGGAAGGGAAATAGAGGATTACGAGAGAAAGATGAAATTTTTGGGGCCTGTGGATCTTTCTTCGATCGAAGAGTATGACGAAACAGAAAAGCGTTTCAACGATCTCAAAGTTCAAAAAGACGATCTCGAGAATTCTTACAACTCGCTTCAAGATGTCATAAAAAAGACAGATGAAGAGGCAAGAATAAGGCTCAAGACAACCATCGACAAGATAAACGAAAACTTCAGTCGCATGATTTCCGTGCTTTTTTCTGAGGGTACCGGTATGTTATCTTTTACCGAGGGATTGGATATACTCGATGCCCCCGTTGAGATCAGCGTGAAAATACCGGGCAAAAAGATGCAGAAGCTTTACACCATGTCCGGAGGAGAGAAATCTCTTGTCGGAATCGCCTTTATCTTCTCGCTTCTGATGATAAATCCGAGTCCATTTTATATACTCGATGAAGTAGACGCGGCTTTAGATGACTTCAGCACGCAAAGGTTCATAGATTTACTCGAAGAATATTCAACAAAAGCAACTTTTATCGTGATAACCCATAACAAGTTCATAATGGAAAAGGCCAACATGCTTTACGGTATAACGATGATCGATGGCACATCAATGATAATACCGGTAGAACTTTCCGAATTTTCACCCACGAAGGTAGATGAATGAAATGTACGATCGTAAATTCATAAGAAACATATCGATAATAGCCCATATAGACCACGGGAAATCTACTTTGGCGGACAGAATATTGGAGATTACACATGCCGTCGATTTGAGAAAAATGAGAGCTCAATATCTTGACAACATGGACATAGAAAGAGAAAGAGGCATCACAATAAAAGCCCAACCTGTCAAGATAATGTACGACTCAGACGATGGCAATCGTTACGAGATAAACCTTATAGATACTCCCGGCCATGTGGACTTCACGTATGAAGTTTCAAGAAGTCTTGCGGCGTGTGAAGGCGTTATATTGCTTGTGGACGCCACTCAAGGAGTTGAGGCACAAACGATAGCAAATGCATATCTTGCAATAGACAACAACCTTGAGATCGTGACGGCCATAAATAAAATAGACATGCCAAATGCAAACATAGACGAAACGCAAAAAGAACTTTACGATACCCTTGGCATAAAGCCCGAAGAGATCTTACTTGTAAGCGCTAAAACCGGACAAGGCGTTCATGAGTTGATGGAAGCGGTTATAAAAAGAGTACCTCCGCCGTCCGGAGATGAGAATGCGAAGTTGCGTGCGCTCATCTTCGGTGCCAATTACGATTCCTACAAGGGAGCGGTGGCACATGTCAAGATATTCGACGGTAAACTCTCAAAAAACGACATCATAAAGATGATGGCTTCGGGTATGTATCATGAGATTTCTGAAATAGGCATCTTTGTTCCCGATATGATACCGACAGATTCACTCTCTACCGGTGAGGTGGGATACATGGCAGCCAACATGAAAGAGGTTTCTCAAGCAAGATTGGGAGATACCGTAACTCTGAATTCCGATCCCGCCCAAAAGCCACTTTCCGGGTATAGAGAGGTGAAGCCAGTCGTTTATTCTGGAATATATCCTTCCGATCCTCAAGATTACGAAAACCTGAGGAAAGCCATAGAAAGGTACAAGCTAAACGATGCCGCATTCACATTTGAACCCGACAATTCTACGGCTTTGGGCTTTGGATTCAGATGCGGATTTTTGGGATTGCTTCACATGGAAATAGTCGTAGAACGTCTTGAAAATGAGTACGATCTCGATGTCGTAGCGACGGCACCGAATGTCATATACGATGTGGTTATGTTAGACAGCTCAACGAAAAAAATAACGGATCCATCAAAGATTCCGCCAGAAGACTCTTACATCGAGATAAGAGAGCCTTACGTGGATCTGACCTTAATCACACCCGTTAATTCGATGGGAGATCTTGTGAATTTCATCCAAAATGAAAAAAGAGGAGAGTTTATTTCCACCGAAAATGCTGGAAAAAGCAGGGTTGCATTGCACTTCAAGATGCCAATGGGAGAGATGATCTTCGATTTCTTCGATAAAATAAAAGCCATAAGTCATGGATACGCATCTATGGATTATGAGATAGGGGAATACAGAAAATCGGATCTTGTGGTAATCGGAATTCTTGTCAACAAAGAGCGCGTTGAGGCATTAGACACGGTTGTTCATAGTTCCAAAGCCTTTAGCGTTGCCAAATCACTTGTTGAAAGCATAGCGGAAAGCATACCGCGTCATCAATTTGAGATACCCATTCAGGCAACTGCCCATGGTAGAATAATCGCAAGGGCAACGGTCAATCCTTTCAGAAAAGACGTACTGGCAAAATGCTATGGGGGAGATGTTACAAGGAAGATGAAACTACTCAAAAAACAAAAAGAAGGAAAGAAAAGGATGAAAATGCTTGGAAATGTTGAAATACCAAAAGAAACATTTTTATCCATACTTAGCATAGGAAAGGAGAACAAAAGTTGAAACTTTCGATGGAACTGAAAATTTTAATAGGTGTTCTCGTGGTAGGCCTTGTCATGTGGCTTATCTTTTCTTTGGGAGATACGCCCGATAAAGTCATAAACAACGTCTTTCTTTCGGACGGAAAGGCAAATATAGAAGATATAGATCCCATTTACACGAATGCCATGATCAACGCCAAAACTTACGGCCTTGTGAGTAACGCGATAACCGTTTCCGAAATACCTCAACTTTTCTTCTCAACTTACATAGGCCAAAAAGTCCAAAGTTTAAAAATCATCAAAAGGGAAAGTATAGGTACCGCTGAAATAGCCAAGATCTTTTCAAATTACACTTTCGTAAATTCATTTACCCTTAATGTTATGAAGGATAAAACAAAGAACGCAACCGCTCTTAATTCTAATTTTCAAAATTACAACCTCGCTTCCATCCAATCCATGCTTCAAGAAAGAGAGAAAATTCCCCAATTTGCAGCTTTCAATTACACGATCGATGTACGATTTGCTTCCGGATCAAGAGAAAGTTTTCACGTGATCGTCATGAGGGCAATTTCTTCCGCAACGGGAGAACCTTACAAACACCTCAGATGGGTGGTGAGCTACATATATTAAAGATAGAGGAAATGATCGAGATTCAAAGATCCCTTGTGAAAGAAATAAAATTAAACCCGATCGATCGTGTTCCCAGAAAAATAGCGGGTTTTGATCTTTCTTATCCGTCCAAAGATACGGCAATAGCCGTTTGTGTTGTGATGACGTATCCTGATCTTGAACTTATTGAGATGAAATGGGCAAAAGTCGAGATAGACACCCCTTACATTCCAACCTTTCTCGCATTTAGAGAAGGCCCTGCGATAGAGAAAGTTTACTCGATGATCGATGAGGAGCCGGATTTACTTTTCTTTGACGGCCAAGGCATAGCTCATCCGAGAGGTTTGGGAATCGCATCTTACATGTCGCTGAAACTCCAAAAGCCTTCGATTGGAGTGGCAAAATCTCATCTCTTCGGTCAATACAAAGAACCGCCGTCTGACAAAGGTACCTTTGAATACATGTACGATAACAAATCTCGCGTTATAGGTGCGGTTTTGAGAACGAAGTCAAGGGTCAAACCACTTTTCGTCTCGCCCGGTAGTTTTGTCAGTGTTCAGGATTCCATAGATTACACGTTTAAAACGTGCAAGGGATACAAATTGCCAGAACCAACGAGATTGGCCGATCTTCATTCAAAACGCCTGAGAAAAGAGGTGAGTGCATGAGCAAAGAAGACTGGGAAAAAGAAAAAAAGATACTGAAAGGATCTGCAAACCAAATTTTCACTGTCTCAGCAATATGGGGAGAAATAGTCATATGGCTGTTCATTTTTTTGCTTGTTTACTCTGAATTCATACTCAGCGAGTCTTTTGTGAAAAACTTGTTTAAAATCATCGTAGTCGCCGGAGTAACGATATTTCTGATATGGCTTGGTGTTTTCTTGATCGTCAGATCGAGAAAATTGCTTAGGAGGAGGGAGATAGAAGATGATGACGACAGATTTGACAAATAAAAGAAGGCTTGGTGTTATTGCGATTGTCATAAAGGAAAGAGATGAATCTTACTCTGCCGTAAATGAAATCTTGCATCTTTACGGCCAGATAGTTGTCGGAAGAATGGGAATTCCTTACAAGGATAGAAATCTTTCGATCATGGCTATAATTGTAGATGGAACAACGGATGAGATAGGTGCTATGACCGGAAAGCTTGGCAGGATAAAGCATGTAGCCGTTAAAAGCATGTTGACAGATAAAGACGAAGGAGATGAACAGAATTGAAAAAGATCGTTTTTATCCTATTGGTTTTGGTCGTATCGACTATGGCATTGGCAGAGAGTGTGAGTTTCATAAATCCATTAGGGCCAACGACGATTCCCATCGCTCCCATCATGAAAGGAGTCATCACCGGCAATGCGACGATAAACGTAAAACTTTGGCAGAGCAGCGACGAAGCGATAGCTATGATAGTCGCAAAACAGGCAGATTTTGCCGTTTTGCCCGTTACTTTAGGTGCGATTCTCTATTCAAAGGGAATAAAGATATCCTTACTCGGCGTTTACGAGTGGAAGGTTTTTTACCTGGTCGTCTCTAAAAATGCAACATTTACTGGATGGAAAAGCCTTATTGGGAAATCCATTTACACGCCGGAAGGTCGTGGTCAGACCGTTGACATACTCATGAGGTATATGATGACTCAGGATAACGTGATTCCGGATAAAGATGTGAAGATATATTATCTGCAACCACAGGAGATAGTCGCGCTTTTCAGATCCGGTAAGATCGATTATGCCGCACTTCCGGAACCATTCGTCACAATGGCAATTTCGGGAGGATACGGGAAAATAGCGCTTGATTTTCAAAAAGCATGGGGAGAAGAGATGAATCTTCCGAACAGAATACCCATAGCCGGACTTTTCGTGATGGATGATTTTGCGCAGGCACACCCTCAAACGGTCGTGGATGTTGAACAGACCTTTGAAAGATCGATAAATTGGATGAATCAAAATATCGATCAGGCACTTGAACTTTCAAAATCATATCTCGCCATACCGATACCAATTTTAAAGGAATCGATGCAAAGAACCGCATTTTATTACGTTGCGATTTCAAAATGCAAAGACGACGTCGAGACTTTCCTTTCAAAATTGAATGAACTTTATCCGCAAGGAATGCCGTCCGTTCCGGGAGAGGGCTTTTACGGATATTGAAAATACTTTTCGGCATCCTTATCTTTTTGATCGCATGGCAGGTCTTCTCCGTCATTCTCAACGTACCTTTGATTCTACCTTCTCCTTACCTGACATTTGAATCTCTTTCTCATCTTGCAGTTCAGTCCGATACCTACCAGGCGATCTTCAGTACAGTTTGGAAAAGCCTTTTGGTACTTTTGATGGTCATAGCGGTCGGCATGCCGATAGGTTTTCTAATGGGTATTAACGAAGATGTATACGAGATTTTCAGACCGGCAATTACCGTCGTTCAGGCCGTTCCCGTTATATCGTGGCTTGCGCTTGTCATATTCGTATGGGGAATAGGATGGAAAGGACCTGTCGTTATAGGCTTTTTATCTCTTCTACCCATCTCCATCTTCACAACGGCGACAGGCGTCAGAAGTACCGATAAGAATCTCATAGAAATGGCCAAAGTTTACAGAGTATCCAGGGCTAAGATCGTAAAGACCATATATCTTGGATCCTTGATTCCATTCATATTTTCGACGATCGAAGTGATCATAGGAGACGTGTGGAAGGTCATCGTCGTAGCGGAATATCTGTGCGGATCAAGCGGAATAGGTGTTTTGATCTCTTGGGCGAGACAATACGTTGATGTTCCGAGAATTTACGCCCTTACGATCATCACCGTTGCGCTTGGAATAACATCTGAAAGGATTGTGAAAATGGCTTTCCGAAAATTGCTCGACAAATGGCAGATACCATCTTAAGAGTTGAAGAACTAAAAAAAGATTTTGGTGCTTTGCCCGTTATAGACGGTTGGAATCTTGAATTGACAAAAGATGAACGCATTGCAATGATTGGCCCTTCAGGTTGTGGGAAAACCACATTTTTAAAGATAATTGCCGATCTCGAGAGAAATTTTTCTGGTCGAATCGAGAAGAATTTCGAAAAAGTAGGGTTTGTCTTTCAGGAATCGAGGCTAATTCCATGGATAAGCGTGATGAAAAATTTGACCTTCGTTTCATCCGATGAAGAAAAGATAAGGTTCTTTCTTAAGGCGATGCGCCTTGAGGGATTTGAAAACTACCTCCCGTCTCAAATCAGCGGCGGAATGAAACAGAGGGTAAATCTGGTCAGAGCCCTTGCTGTGGATCCGGACATCCTTATCCTCGACGAACCATTTGCTTCGCTCGATATGCCGGTCAAATTTTCGATAATAGAGGACATAAACTCGCTTAGAGATAAAAAAAGATTTGCAATCATCATGATCACACACGACATAAAAGAAGCCATATCGATGGCCGATAGGATTTTGATTCTTTCAAAACGTCCCTCGAAGATCATCGAAGATGTTAAAATTAACCTTGAGGAGAAACAAAGGGACATATCAAGTACGGAGTTCATAAAAATTGAAAGTATCCTTATGAAAAAGATATTTTCCATATGAATTTTGCGAGGTGAATCCATGATACCGACATTTTTAGTGCTTTCAAATCGTGAAAAAGAAATGATCGAACGCTATAAATCGCTTTTGTCCAAGTTAACCGATGATTTTATCCCAAAAGTATGCGAGATGTTGCAAAACGATTCACATTTGCCACTGATGTGCGATCTTGCCGATGAGCGTGTGCGGGCATGCATTAAAAGGCATCTCACGATCTTCTCTGTTGAAAAAGAACAAGATGAATACCTCGAGGAAGCGACGAATTTATACCCCGTCTCAGAAGTGCCGATCGATGAAATTTTGAAGATCTACGATGCGTATTACAAACATATCCTCGACGCCTTAAACTCACATGACATGACAGATGAGGATCGTCAAATCTTGATTCTCGCCGTTTTTAAGCGTATAAATCTCTTCACACTTTTTTACGCTGATAAATCTTTGGAAGGGCAAAATTCAAAACTGAAAAAAAGAGAAACGATCCATCTTACTCTGATGAATTTGACCTATTTGTGGAATGAAAATGAACAAATGTCTTTAGACGAAATTTTAAAATTGACATGTGAAGTTCTGGTAAGAGACCTCGATTTGGGTCTTGCATGGATAGGAAATGTGGATTTCGATGATGAATGGGTAAAGATAAAAGCATCTGCCGGTGATGCCATCGGATATGCAAACAACCTGCGCATATCCATAGATGAAAAAAATCCATACGGAAAAGGGCCGGTAGGCATTTCGTTACGTTCTGGGAAAATCTCAGTGCTAAAGGATTTCAATGACCCTAAGTTTAAAGTTTGGAAGCAAATGGCAATGGCCTATGGGCTTGGAGAAGCTGCAACCGTGCCCCTTGATGATTCATATGGTCGGAAATGGGTAATGGCGATGTACGCCAAAGCAGGTAAACAATTGCCTGAATACATAGAAGATCTTCTCGATGATCTGTCGAAGAACCTTAAAATCTTCATAGATCGTAAACTAAGTTATCTTGAAATTCAAAGGTTAAAAGGATATCAACAAGCTCTGGCAAAAATTCAAAATGAACTCATAGAAATTCCTTCTCCGGAGGAGTCCTACAAAATTGCAGCCGAAACACTCGTTCAATACGCTGGAGCACTTACCGTTCGTGTTTCCGTTCCGGATCCAGATTCCGAATGGATGAAAGTTGTATGCGCATCCGGAAAGCATGCCGAAATATTCTTAAATGAGAAAATAGCATCCAAAGATCCTTCAAATTATCCTTACGGTAACACCTCAACGGGGCGTGCTTTTCGTGATAAAAAGCCGGTTATAATCGAAAACGCAAAGGAAGATCCATATTTCCAGCAACTCTGGTCAATCCATCCGAAACTAAAGATCGGATCGGTTGGAAGTTGGCCGATCTTTTCAAATAAAGATGACTCTCCCATTGCCATCCTCACGATACACAGCCTTAGTTCGAGATATTTCAATTTGGAAATCGTAACACTTATAGAACAGATAATCTCAAGCTTAGAAGCGGCTGTAAGACAGTACGATGCGAAAAAGCAAATAGAATGGATGGCACTTCATGATGCGCTAACAGGCCTTACTAATAGAAGATACTTCGAACTTTCCGTTTTAAATGCCATGAGACGCGCAAAAAGAGAAAAGCGGCATCTTGCCATAGGCATAGCAGATCTTGATGATTTCAAGTTATTGAATGACACTTATGGACATCTTGTCGGAGATGAATTGCTGAAGAAGATAGGAAATACTTTCCAATCGGCATTAAGAGGCGGAGATGTAGCTTCAAGGGTTGGAGGAGATGAATTTCTTTTTCATGTCATGATAGACGATATTGAAGATTTAGAGATGATCTCAAAGCGTTTGCTGAATTCCATTTCAAATCTCGAAAATTTTGGAGAAAAAATCACATTCAGTTTGGGATGGTCGATTTATCCGGATGACGAAGAGGATTTAGAAAAACTCATAAGCTTTGCAGATCGTGTTTCATACGATATAAAACAAAAAGGCGGTAACGCATACGGAATCTTGAACGATGAATGGATGGTTAAATTTCAAAGGGCTGACAGAGTGCACTTTGAATTTCTTAAAGCGATTGAAAATGGTGATGTGCAATTCTTTTTGCAACCAAAATGTGATTGCCTTGAAGGAAAGATATACGGTGCGGAAATGCTCGTACGCTGGAAGACGGAGAACGGATGGATGGCTCCGAATGAATTCATAAACTTTGTCGAAAAAGATCATGATCTCATTCGCGCCCTTGATTGTTATACCATTGAAAAGGCCATCTTGCTCAGAGATAAACTTAAAGATGCCGGAGATATTGAAATATCATTTAACGTAGGGGCAAAACATTTTCTCGATCCGTATTTTTTAAAAGATGTCACAGACAGAGTAAAAGACGGAAATGGATTGAAAATAGAGATCACGGAAAGCTCGGCTTTAAAAGATTTGGGGATGACAAAGTTCACGATAGATGCACTTAAAAGAATCGGATTTAAATTCTCCTTAGACGATTTCGGAACAGGCTACTCTTCACTTATCTACGCAAATTTGCCTGTTGATGAGATAAAACTCGATAATTTTTTCGTTCAATCGCTTAGAACGAGTTCTAACGCTTTTACGGTGGCCGCATCGGTGCTGACACTCGGATCGCTTTCGGGCAGACCTATTGTTGCAGAAGGCATTGAAAACGCACAGAATATGGAATTGTGGATGAGAATGCACGGTAGGTACGTCCAAGGATATTTCGTCGCAAAACCAATGGAGGAAGAAGCATTCTTGAAATGGATAAATACTCCCAAGCATTTGAACTACAAAGGATTAAAGGAATTCTTATTCACAGATTTCATAATTCTCAAATACGCTTTCATGGATGCGAAAAATATAAAAGAAATTTACTGCGATCCGGAAATTTCGAAGTGTCAGATGACGTCTTGGTTTGAAAAAAGAAGGTTGATCTACGGAA
>DYLQ01000070.1 GCA_020722015.1 Thermotoga sp.
GTCTTTAAAGGCGTGGATTTTATAGTAATTAACAGTGCTGTTTTTCATGATTCTTCTCCAAAAAGTAAAAACTAAACGCATAAAACATCCACGCCTGTGCCCATCGCATGTAGGGGATTTTTGATGATTTTGTCTGTTTAAGTTGATAATAAAAATATCCCTCTTTCGGATCTTGCATATGATCGATGGTCCAAGCGAGGACGCGATCGACAAGTTCTTTGTTCTCTTGCAATGCATATAGGCGATACAAGGTTGCTATTAGCTGTGATGGAGCATGAATATCTATAGGATAAGTTTTATTGTCATAATATTTCGGTGTTCCATCTTCTAAAAAGAAATTGTTTAGATAGTAGTCCAAACCTTTTTCAATTATCGTATTGAAAAAGGTATCTCCTGAATACTTTTGATACTCATAGATACACTCCAAATTATACCCCGTATGAAAGCTGTCAACCCAGTTTTGAATTTCAAGCTCACCATATATCCAGGCTCCATCTTCTCTTTGGGCATTTACACAAGCAAGCACGGATTCTCTGGCAACTTTTATGAGAGTTTCATCTTTTATATAGCTGTAAACTCTTGATAATAATTTACTGCCCAACAGCGAAGCATTATAAACCCTTGTATTATCATAAGGGGAATAAGAGAAAATAAAGCCCTCTTTTTTTTCAGTTCTATTTAAATCATTGAGTATAAAGTTTGTACTGCTTATCGCTGTTTGTAGGTATCGTTCATCTTTTGTGATATCATAAGCATCTAAAAGTGCATAAGATATAAATGAAGTCGCTACAACGGTGGGTGTTTTTTTAGGAAGGAAAAAGGCTCGTGACTGCCAGTCAAAGTTATATCCCCAACAACTTCCGCTATACCCTTCTGACTGCAATTCAAGTAATTTATCTGCCAAGAATTCGATTTTTTGCAGATATTCATCTTTTTTCTCGGTTTGATAAAGATTACAATACCCTGTCAAAAAAAGCCCTAACCCTTTTGGATTATACTCTTTGGGTACAAGAAGCAAGTTTCTTAGATTGATAGGATTTCGCTTAAACAGCTGTATCCACGCCAGTCTGAAAAACGGTACTTTATTCAGTCGTAAAGCTTTAAAAAATTTGCTATTCAAACCATCATAAGGGTCCCATCCCTTGAAACCTTCGGCTTCGCAATAATTTTTTAGTTTTTCAAAACTCTGTTGAAACATGCTGTTTGCCATTTCTACTCTACCGTTTGGAACTGCCCAGTCACAAGGCTGTCCTGGATTTTAAAAGTTGTCAATGTTGTCAAGTACAAGGATTCGAAATCGATCGGAGAACCTTTTCCTGCCTTAAGTGACTGGATAAATTCTTGCACTTCTTGCTTTTGCCCTTTACCGGACAGTTTCAATTTTTCTTCTTTGTTATCTTTGTAGATGAGTCCTGATCTAAAATCTTCGATGACACCTGCTTTGCCAGCACCAAATATTTCCAAATGCTCTTTTGCGAGAGCTTTGTCCGCATTGGCAACATAGGTCAGGTTGCCTATCGATCCATCCGAAAATTTCACAATAACGGCAATATTGTCGTCTGCTTTGGCTTGGGAGTTTTCAGTCGAAATACACTCGGCATAAACTTTGACAGGCTTAGCATCAGTAAAATACTGCATAAGATCGATAAAATGGCACATCTCACCTACGATACGCCCGCCACCTACTTCTGTCTGTGTCCAATGGTCTTTTGGGATAAAGCCGGCATTGACTCTGAAGTTCATGACCAGCGGTTCACCACTGTTTGCGAACTCTCTTTTCAGTGCTACACTGACCGGTGCAAAACGTCGGTTAAACCCTACCATTAATGCCTTATCACCTGCTGCCTCATAAGCTTCTTTAACCTGTTCAAGTTCTTCATAATTCATAGCCAAAGGTTTTTCTACAAATACTTGCTTTCCAGACTTTAATGCTTTGATAACATATTTTGCATGGGTATCGTGATGTGTGGCAATAAAAATGGTATTGATTTTATTATTTTCAAAAACATCGTTTGGCGATGTCGAAGAGGCATTGAATCCGAACTTGTCTGCAACACTTCTGGCATTAATGCCGGTACTCGTTACGACTGTTTCGAGTGATGCTTCTTCCTTGCACGCCGGGATGAGATAACCTTGCGCAAAACTACCTGCACCGATGAAACCGACATTTATCTCTTTGATCTCATTACTTTTAGCATTTTGGATAAGTGTTGCTTTTTTTGCTTCATTTTCCGGATATTTCAGCAGGATACCGATAAATTTTTCTTTTACTTTTCCTAGAACAATATCGTATGCTTTTTCAGCTTCTTCTATATCAAAGATATGGGTGATAAGCGGTTTTACATCAATTCTTCCATTCGAGATAAGCTTCAAGAAAGCTTCCATGTTTCTTTTCTCAGTCCAGCGGACATAACCGTAAGGATAATCATGTCCACCTTCTTCGTAACTCGCATCATAACGACCAGGTCCGTAAGAAGTTGATATTTTTAGCTCCAGCTCTTTACGATAAAAATCAGGTTCTCTTGGTATCTCCATCGGCACTGCACCAACAATGATGATCTGCCCTTTTTTACGCAGTATCTCTGTAGAGAGGACGATGGGATCATTTGTCGGAGCCGCCGCCGTGATGATCACCTTGTCAAAACCATGCCCTTTGGTGAAATTTTCGATGGCCGGCATCAGATTGGAATCATTACGGTTTAAAGCGGTAGCCGACTTTGTTTCTATAGAAAGATCGACCATGCCTTGCGAAACATCTATGCCAAATACGCTACAGCCATTGGCCTTAAGAAGCTGGCATGTCAGTTGTCCCAAAAGTCCCAGACCGATAACACATATATTATCCCCTAGCTGTACCTCCGCTTGGCGAACTCCCTGCATGGCAATCCCACCCAGTGTCGTGAAGCTTGCCTCTTCGAACGAGACATTATCCGGTATCTTCATCGCAAGGTTTTGGGGAACACTGACGATCTCTGCATGTGAAGCATAGTTTTGTCCCGCACAAGCGACCCTGTCGCCCGGTTGAAATTCACCATTACTGTCCATGCTAGCCATGACAACACCGGCCGAGCTGTATCCAAGAGTAGCCAATGAATCGAGCTTTGTCATGACTTTCTCAAATGTTGCTTTTAGCCCCTCTTTTTTTACGCTTGCTAAAACCTGCTTGACCAAATCAGGACGCTTTTTGGCTTTTCCAAGCAAAGAGGCTTTACCCATCCCTACAGTTCCGCGTTCGGTACCAGCACTGATTAGAGAAAACTTATTCTCTACCAAAACAAATTTATCTTGTAACGACGGCATAGGCACATCTCCGACATAGAGTTCACCACTTTTAAAATTTTGTATTACTTGTTTCATTCTTACTCCTCGTATAATATATTTATCAATCAAAGTTTAAAATATTGATTGAGGTTCTATA
>DYLQ01000030.1 GCA_020722015.1 Thermotoga sp.
GTTGAAGCAGGAAGTAAACAAGAATTTATACACTTTTATAAGTTCTTGGCAACGGAAGTTCTATGCCTAGAATAATTAAAGCCCCAAGGGGTACAGAGATAACCTGTAAGAGTTGGCAAACCGAAGCACCTATGCGTATGATAATGAACAATCTTGATCCAGAGGTTGCAAGGGATCCCGAGCATCTCATAGTTTATGGTGGAACTGGGAAAGCCGCAAGAAGCTGGGAAGCATTCGATGCCATAGTTAAGACACTTAAAAGGCTCAATGACGATGAAACTCTCCTTGTTCAATCCGGAAAACCCGTTGCCGTTTTCAAGACAAATGAATGGGCACCGAGGGTTTTAATTTCAAATGCCATGTTGGTTCCGAAATGGGCAGATTGGGATTATTTCAGAGAACTCGAAGGGCGTGGCCTGACTATGTTCGGACAAATGACCGCTGGAAGTTGGATATACATAGGAACGCAAGGCATTTTACAAGGTACATATGAAGTTTTTTATGCTGCCGCCCAAAGGTATTTTGGTGGCACTTTGGCAGGCAAGATAGCCGTTACCGCAGGTCTCGGAGAGATGGGTGGAGCACAGCCTTTATCCGTAACGTTCAATGGAGGGGTAATGATAGCCGTTGAAGTTGATAAAAAGATGATCGAAAGAAGGCTCGAAAAGCATTACTTGGATACATGGACAGATTCTTACGATGAAGCCATAAAATTGGCAAAAAATTCTGCGGCAAAAAAACAACCGCTTTCGATAGGCCTGCTGGGAAACGCCGCTGATGTGCTTCCAAAAATGGTAAGTGAAGGATTTATTCCAGATATGGTTACGGATCAAACTTCGGCACACGATCCACTTAATGGCTACATTCCATCTGGATTAACCGTTGAAGAAGCGGCAAAGATGAGAAGAGAAAATAAAGAAGAATATATGAAGAGAGTTTTCGATTCAATGGTAAGGCATGTTGAAGCAATTGTTGAAATGCAAAGAAAAGGTGCAAAGGCCTTTGAATATGGCAATAACATAAGGCGTATGGCTTACGATCATGGTGCAAAGAATGCATTCGAAATCGTAGGATATGTACCTGAGTACATAAGACCATTGTTTTCTGAAGGGAAAGGTCCTTTCAGATGGGTAGCGCTTTCTGGAGACCCTCAAGACATATACAAGACGGATGAAGTGGTTCTCAAACTCTTTCCTTACGACGATCATCTTAAAAAATGGATTCATATGGCTCATGAAAAGGTAAATTGGCAAGGGTTACCGGCAAGGATATGCTGGTTAGGCCAAGGTGAAAGAGAAAAATTTGGACTCGAGATAAACAAAATGGTAAGGGATGGAAAGCTCAAAGCTCCAATAGTGATCGGACGCGATCATCATGATACCGGATCGGTGGCCTCTCCTTACAGAGAAACAGAAGCAATGAAAGATGGCTCAGATGCCATTGCGGATTGGCCTATTCTCAACGCACTTTTGAATACATCCTCTGGAGCAACGTGGGTTTCGGTCCACCACGGTGGAGGAGTTGGAATTGGATATTCGATTCATGCCGGCTTCGTTTGTGTTGCCGATGGAACGAAAATTGAAGATGAAAAGTTATCGAGAGTGTTGAACAACGATCCGGGTATAGGTGTTGTCCGTCATGCAGATGCTGGCTATGAGATAGCAAAAGAAACGGCAAAAAAACACAAAATAGACATGCCGATGGGAAATTAGCGTGATAATAGTACATTGTAAGTCAACAGGCAATGCGAATTGCAACGGTCAGCGATAATTTAAAGAGGATAATATGTGCGGGATTTTTGGAGTTATTGGGGAAACAGATTCAGATGAACTTCTTAAAGTTTCTCAGATTTTAAAACATCGCGGTCCTGACGATGAAGGTTTCTGTTCAATTCCGGATGTAAAGCATTTTGCCGGATCTGACACCGTGAAAACACTTTCTCTTCCGCAAATAAATGGAAGTTTAAAAGGGGCTTTTGGTTACAGAAGGCTTAGCATAATAGATTTGTCCTCAAAAAGCCATCAACCGATGGAAAAGGATGGCTACGTTGTGGTTTTCAACGGCGAAATATACAATTTTGTTTCAATACGAGAAGAACTTGAAAAACTTGGACACAGATTCTATTCTTCGGGAGACACGGAAGTGCTTTTGACATCTTACATTCATTGGGGAGAACGATGTGTCGATCATTTCAACGGCATGTGGTCTTTTTCGATATGGGATCCAAAGCGGCGTGTTGTATTCGCATCGAGAGATAGATTCGGAATAAAGCCATTTCTTTACTTTCATGATGACAAGTACTTCGCTTTTGCCTCAGAACAAAAAGCGCTTTTGAAATTTTCGAAAGTCCCAAATGAACCAGATTTAGAAGATGCCAAAAGATATCTTGTTTGGGGGATGCAAAATTTCTCAGAAGATTGCATGTTTAAGGGTATAAAAAGACTACTTCCATCTCATAACCTTATTTTTGATGTTGACACAGGCGAATTGAAAACTTATGAATATTGGAATGTGCATCCGAACACGGAAAAATCCGTCTACGATGAAAGACAGGCTAAGTTATACTTTGAAAAATTTCGTGAAATTTTCACAGATGCTGTAAAGTTAAGACTTGTAAGTGATGTCAAAGTAGGAACTGCGTTAAGCGGCGGAATAGATTCTTCTTCGATCGTTTACACCGTTGGAGAACTCATGAAAACGCAAAACATAACCTCGATCGGAGACGTTCAGTACACGTTTTCGGCCGTCTACGGAAATTACAAAGCAGACGAATCAAAATGGATCGATATCGTGGCAAAAGAAACGGGTGTCAGATCGCTGAAAGTTATTCCGGATAGCAAAGGCCTTGGCAGAGATCTTGAAACGCTTGCATACGTTCATGACGAACCTTTTGATTCGACATCGACGTACGCACAATACCGTGTAATGAAACTGGTCAGAGAAAGTGGCGTTACCGTTACGTTGGATGGCCAAGGTGGTGATGAAATAGCCGGTGGGTATCCTCTTTACATGCCGATCATGGTGCTCGAGAATTTTCCAAACAAGATCTTTTTTTCTGAGATCAAAAACCTTAAGAAGGCAAATTCATCATTTGGATTACTTGTCAGAACAATCGGTACACGCTACATGAATGGTATGGCTCAGAGAAGATACTTTGCGGAAATTTCAAAGGGGCTTTTTAACCATGAAATTAAGTTCATACCTTACGGTGGCAGATCAAAAGCTGAATTTTCTCACATGAACTTGCGTTCTTGGTCTGACATGAGAGAAGAATTGGTGGACCTTTTAAAAACGGCAGACAGAAATTCTATGGCTTTTTCCATAGAATCGAGGTTCCCTTATCTCGATTACAGGCTCGTCGAATTTGCCATGTCTATACCATCGGCATACAAAATCCATGAAGGATGGACTAAGTACCTTTCAAGAAAAAGCTTTGAAGGTCTTATAAACGAAGCAGTACTTTGGAGAAAGGACAAATTGGGTTTTCCAACGCCTCAAAAAGAATGGTTTGAAATGGGATTTTCAGACTTTGCCATGAATTACATTTCAAATTCTAAATTTTTGAGATATTTGGATGTAAACGTGGACGGAAAATTTTCACACAAGTTACTTTGGCGCCTTGTAAATCTTGCTGCATGGGCTAAGGCTTTTGAAAATTAACCTTGAATGATGATATACTAAGATATTTCATCAAATTTTAAAGTTGAATTCACATGAGGTATAATTATGGTGTACACGATAAAAGTCGGCGTTAAAAAAGTATAAAGAGGGGATGCTGGTGAACTACTTTTTAAAGTGTGTCAATTGTGGTACCGTTTATGATCCGAAAGAAATCATGTACACGTGTCCAAAATGTGGACCAAGACTTGGAACGCTTGAAGTAGTTATCAACGAATATCCCAAACATTCATCTTTTGATCTCAAATCAAAAGGTATATGGGCATTTTCAGACCTTTTGCCTATCGACGAAGATCATTATGAGGTTCCGCTCTTCATAGGAAATACGCCAATTTACGAAAAGAAAGCCCTTGCCAAAAAATTAGGATTATCTGATTTATGGATAAAAAATGATGGTCGTAATCCGACAGGATCTTACAAGGATAGGGCAACCGCTATGGCAATAACCAAAGCAAAAGCGTTGAATTTTAACACGATTTATTGCGCTTCAACGGGAAATGCCGCCTCTTCTCTTGCCGGATTAACAGCTGCCAGTGGGATGAAAAGTATCATTTTCGTTCCCAAAACCGCTCCTGAAGCCAAAATAACCCAACTTTTGGTTTATGGTGCCATTGTCATGGCCGTTGACGGTACTTACGATGAAGCCTTCGATCTATCTACAGAAATTGGAAACGAGTTCGGATGGTATAGTCGGAACTCTGCTATAAACCCTTATTTACTTGAAGGAAAGAAAACCGGTGCTATGGAAGTTGTTGTTCAACTTGATTTTAAAGTCCCAGATTTTGCGATCGTAAGCGTTGGGGATGGTACGGTCGTAAGTTCAATTTACAAGGGATTTAAAGATATGAAAACGATAGGCTTGATAGACAAAATTCCCAAAATAATAGGTGTTCAAGCCGAAGGTGCAAATGCGATCGTGAGAACTTTTGAATCTGGACATTTTGACAGGCCTGTTGATATAGATGCCCATTCAATAGCCGATAGCATAGCAGTCGGTAAGCCCCGAGACGTTTTAAAGGCCTGCAAATGGGTAAAGGAATCTGGAGGTTATTTCGTTTCGGTCACAGATGAAGAGATAGGAAAAGCAATAATCGAGCTCGCACGTGAGACGGGTGTTTTTGGAGAACCAGCCGGCGCAGCGGCTTATGCTGGGTTAAAAAAACTGGCAAAGGATTTTCAAGGCAAAAGTGCCGTTATCTTCGTAACGGGCAACGGACTTAAGGATATCAAGAGTGCTATGAACTTTGCAGGCCGTGTGAATTACGTCAAGCCAGATCCAAAGGATGTAAAAAGTGTTTTAAGGCAGATCGGGGTTATTCAGGAGGGATGAGATGATCGTTAGGTTTAAGTTAAATGGTGAATTAATGGAAGAAAACGTCGCAGAAGATGAAAGAGCTCTCGATTTTCTGAGAAGAATAGGGATGAAGAGTGTCAAAGAAGGATGCGGTGAGGGAGAATGCGGTGCTTGCACGATAATAGTCAACGGTAAAAACGTAGTTTCGTGTCTTATGTTGGCCGCAGAACTTGATGGTACTGAAGTTCTAACGACAGAAGGCCTTTCTAAGAAAGGCTCACTCGATCCCATCCAAGAAGCTTTTGCAGATATCGGAGCCGTGCAATGCGGGTTTTGTACGCCAGGTATGGAAATGTCAGCAAAAGCTCTTTTGATTAAAAATTCTAATCCTTCAGTTGAAGAGATCAAAAAAGGTCTTGAAGGAAATCTTTGCAGATGTACAGGTTATTTCAAAATAATAGACGCTGTTAAAAAGGCGGCCGGTAAAAGTTGATCCTTTCTGCAATTCTTGCAGCCGGGCAAAGTAAAAGATTCGGAAGTCAAAAATTGATATATCCTTACAAAGGTAAGCCTTTACTTCAATGGACGGTGGATACGGTAAGTAATCTTGAAACGAGAGGTGTTATAGTTATTTCCGGAAATGAGGATTTCTCGTCGATAAATTTTAGAAATTTAAAAGTTTTGATTAACAAAAAAGCTGAACTCGGTTTGTCTGAATCGATTAAAATGGCTTTGATTGAGGCAAAAGACGAAGATGGAATTTTAATTTTCCTTGGTGATATGCCTGAGATAAGTCTGAATCTTGCCAAAAAAGTTTTTGAAATGGCCGATGAAAAAATCGTATTTCCAACTTACAATGGAATAAAAGGTTTCCCGGTTTACATCCCATTGAAGTATTTTGATGAAGCGATGAAAACAAAAGGCGACAAAGGATTAAGAAATCTTATAATTTCAAAGAGTGATGTTGTGACCTTCGATTGGGGAAGTTCGTGCGTTTTTGACGTTGATTTTTTTGAAGATATAGGAGGGTACAGATGAATTTCGTGATTCCAAAAAGTGAAAGGGAACTCAAAAATGAATTTTCTGATGATAAATGTGTTCTCATGGCTGGCGGAACGGATTTGCTTGTAAAAATGAGGTTGGGGAGAATTAAACCGGAAAAAATCATCAGCACTCTAAAAATTCCCACTCTCCATGCACTTGGTTTTGATGGCGATAGGATCACGATAGGCGCGAATGTTACATATTCCGAATTGTTGGATTTTAAACCTATTAAAGAAGAATTTCCCATTTTGTATGATGCCATATTGACCGTGGGCTCTCCCCAAATAAGAAATAGGGCAACTCTTGTCGGAAACATCGTTAATGCCTCTCCAGCGGGAGATGGATTGCTCGCACTTTACCTTTTGGATGCTTCAGTTGAACTTTCGGATGGGAAATCTTATGCCATTTCAGATTTCATAACAGGCCCTGGAAAGATCATGCTTGATCAGAGACAATACGTTAAAAATGTCTTCATTCAAAAAAGTGAATGGACCCACAGATATTTTGAAAAAGTTGGACAAAGGACTTCTATGACGATATCAATAGCAAGCATGGGCATACTTTTAAGGCTCGACGGAAAACGTATCGATGATATGCGTCTTGCTTTTGGTTCCGTAGGTCCAACTGTACTCAGGATGTACGAAGTAGAAACATTTGCAAAAGGTAAGGATCTAAATGAAAAATTGCTCGATGAGATGTCATCTATGGTTTTTGAAAAGGTCAAACCTATAGATGATGTCAGGGGAAGTGCAGATTACAGAAGAAGACTTTGCAGGAATCTCATCTACAGAATGACCGAATTTCTTTAAAAGATCGAAAGGAGGCAAAAGTTGGTATTTGATTTTATCGGTGCAGGGAAGGTTGGAAAAACTTTTGGGAAATATCTTTTTTCAAAGGGTCATCACATAGGCCACGTTGTCAATTCTTCAATTGAATCGGCAAAAACAGCGGTGGAATTTATAGGTTGTGGTACGCCTTCTAACATAGATGAAATAGGAAATTGTGATGTGTTGATCATCGGCGTTAGAGACGACTTGATAAGGCAAAGTTTTTTAAGGGTCAAGGATAAACTTCAAGGGGTCAAAGCTGTTGGCCATTTCAGCGGTGCCTATCCTTCTTCTATACTGAGAGAAT
Source organism: Thermotoga sp. (assembly GCA_020722015.1). Taxonomy (GTDB): domain Bacteria; phylum Thermotogota; class Thermotogae; order Mesoaciditogales; family Mesoaciditogaceae; genus Athalassotoga. Next base: position 7,151 of record DYLQ01000030.1, read on the forward strand.
GTGACGAATTAAAAGTAGGACGCTTTTCGATTCATCCGAATGCCTCTTTTGCAAATCCACAGATATGGGAAAAAATGGAAAATGTTTATTTTGTGATCGATGGTAATGATCAAGGTAAGCAGATAATACGCGAACTGTTCAACGGTTTAAACATTAAATTCAGCGAGATATCTGAACAAAACAAGATATTCTATCACATAGGTGCTGTTTTCGCATCCAACTTCGTGGTCGGCATTCAGGAGATATCGAATGAACTTTACTCAATGTCAGGATTGGAGCCAGAAATTTCACATATGATCTCCTTGTATCTTGCAAAGCAAGCCATAGAAAATGTAGAAAAATTTGGTATAAAAGATGCTTTAACGGGACCTGTGGTGCGCGGAGATTACCAACTTATCGAAGCAGAAAAGATGGCACTCATGGATCTCGATCCTGATATAGGATTGCTCTACGGAAAATTTGCTCAGATTCTTAAAGAGAGAGTGATAGAGTGAATATCGTCAAAATTCTTCAAATGAAAGGTAAAGAACCCATAACGGTTGTCACAGCTTACGATTATTTCAGCGCCAAAGTTTGTGAACGTGTTGGAATTGAAATGATACTTGTTGGAGATTCTTTGGGAAATGTGGTATTGGGATATGAATCTACCTTAAACGTTGAAATGGAAGACATGGAACGACACATTCAAGCCGTAAGAAGAGGTGCTCATGAATCTTTCATAATAGGTGATATGCCTTTTATGTCTTACCAAGTATCAGACGATGAGGGAGTCAAAAATGCGGGACGTTTGATGAAAGCAGGGGCGAATTGTGTTAAGGTTGAAGGCGGTCTAAGGGTCGTTCCTCTTGTTAAAAAGCTCGTTGATTCTGGAATTCCCGTGATGGGGCATATTGGTTTGACTCCTCAATCTGTTAACCAAATTGGTGGGTATAGAATACAAGGTAAAGGCAAAGATGCCGAACGAATGACGATCGCCGCTAAATCTCTTGAGGAAGCCGGAATTTTTTCTTTGGTCATTGAATTGACAGTTGAAGAAACCGCCAAGACGATCACCGAGTCTCTTTCCATTCCGACAATAGGCATAGGAGCCGGAAGATATTGCGACGGGCAAGTTTTGGTTTGGCATGATTTACTTGGAATAAACGATGGCAAGATTCCGAAATTTGTAAAACAATATGCCAATCTTAATTCAGAAATTGAAAAGGCCCTTACAAATTACGTGAAAGATGTTAAAGAACATGTATTTCCAGGAGAAGCCCAAGTTTTTAAGGAGGATAAATGATGGCAACTTCTACCATTTCTCTTGGCTTTGAGAATTCTGCTTTTTTTTATTATCTTATTCGTATACTTATAGCGATAGGGGTGTTGGTAGCTGCTTATTATCTCGGAGAATATTTCGCTAAACTCATAAACAAAGCGGCATACATAAGTGGGAAAAGTCTTAGAGCACCGAATACGACAAGGACGATTTTCAAGTTCCTTTTCATCCTTGTAGCCATAATAGTGATAATAACCGAGTTCAACATAAACATTTGGCCATTGCTGACAAGTTTGGGTATAGCCGGAATCATAATAGGTCTTGCACTTCAGACACCTTTGAGCAATTTTTTCAGTGGCCTTATGGTTATAGTAACAGATGCCGTCAACGAGGGAGATGCAATAGATATAAATGGAATTGCAGGAACTGTGTATGAGGTGAAGTTTAATCATACGATTATAGACACATGGGATGGAAAAAGAATTCACATACCGAATTCTGCCGTTTGGTCATCTAACGTTACAAAATATTGGCCGAAATTGTCCAGAAGGATCGATATGCCAATAGGTGTTCCATATTCTATCAGTCCTGAAAAGATGGATGTTATACCCAAATTACTCAAGAAAGTGCTTGACGAAGAGCCCCTTGTTTACAAAGGGTCTCTTGTAAAAGACGATCCTAATTCGACGGTTTCAAATTACGTTACATTTGATGGATTCGGAAGTTCATCCGTGAATTTTTCCGTTCATTTTTGGGTTCTGAGAAACGATTACTTCGACGCTCAAAATGCCGTTGGACTTGATATTTTCAGAGAATTTACCAAAAACAACATTTCCATACCTTATAACCAACTTGATGTGCATCTGGATGGCAAAATTAACCTTGGAGATCACTTATGATTGAGCATCTTTATTCATACGATGAAATTGATTCTACCAACGAACTTGCAAAAAGGATGAGAGATATTTTAAAAAATGGTGATATCATATGGGCTCTGAAACAAACGGCAGGTCATGGAAAAGGTGAAAGAATATGGTATTCTCCAGAAGGAGGGTTATGGTTTTCTATATTCTTCAGGCCGGTGACACTTAGAGATCCGAATATTTACACAAAGATGATGGCAGTTGCCATAATAAGGGTGCTTAGAAAATTTAAAATCGATGAAATCGGAATCAAATGGCCAAATGATATCTATTATGGAAAAGAAAAGGTTGGAGGCATTTTGACCGAGATAATACACCATGGCGGCAAGAAAGAAATAGTTATAGGAGTAGGATTAAACGTTAACAACGATACCAATGATATACCAAATGCAACCTCTTTGAAAAAAATAACGGGAAAAGAATTCGATCTTTCCCATCTTCTAAAAAGAATCCATTCGGAAGCCATAGGACTTCATAATTTCGTGACAAAAGGTCAAAGGAATATCATAACGAACCTTTGGAGAAATTCAATTGTGTTGAAAAAAGGCATGAAGATAAAACTGCTTTATCCTTCTGGAACGTATATAGGTACCGTTGTAAGCATTTTTGCAGATTCACTTGTGGTTGAAAGAGATGGTATAAAAGAAAGGGTTAAGCCATCTGAAATAGAGTTTCTATAACTCTCTTAAAATACGCAAAGCGCTTTCAGGATTTTCAGATTCGAACGCGTAACTGCCAGTAACCAATATATCTGCACCTGCTTTCAAAGTCGGCTTGAATGTATCTTGGTTTATGCCACCATCAACTTCTATTTCAAAGCTCAATCCCATGCGTTTTCTCATCTCATCCAATTTTCTTATTTTGTTAAGAGTGTTTGGAATGAAACTTTGTCCTCCGAATCCTGGGTTAACGCTCATCACGAGTACACCATCGACATCCATGATTATGTCTTCGAGAAATTCAACAGGCGTATGTGGATTTATGGCAACAAAGGCTTTAGTCTCATTTTCTTTTATTCTGTTTACAAGCCTGTTCAGATGGTATGTGGCTTCATAGTGAATTGAGACTATTTCCGATATCTTGCAGAAATCGTCCACAAAAATTTCCGGCATTTCAACCATTAAATGAGAATCTATTGGAAGTTCTGTGACCCGTTTCAAGGCTTTCCCTATTATAAGACCGTAAGTTATATTCGGAACAAAATGTCCATCCATAACGTCAAGATGAATGTAATCTGCGACTTTTTCAACTTTCCTGATTTCTTCACCGAGTTTTGTGAAATCAGCAGAAAGGATGGACGGTGACAATTTAACGTTTTTTGTCAAGCCTAACATCTCCAATCTTTTGAGATTTAATTTCGTTTAAAATGGAAAGATAATTCTTGTAGCGACTGTTAGGTATCTCTCCCTTTTCAACGAGTTCTTTGACTTTGCATTCAGGTTCGAACTCATGAAGGCAATCGTCAAATGCACATGCTTTTGAAGCTCTGAAGATCTCGGGGAAGAATTTTTGAACTTCTTCAGGAGCGACGTTAGTAAATTCCGTGGTTGTAAACCCCGGCGTATCAGCTACAAAACCGCCATTTGGAATTTTCAAGAGAGATACCGTAGTTGTGGTATGTTTTCCTAAATTCGTTTTGTCGGAAATAAGACCGGTTTTCAAATTTAAATCGGTTATTGCGTTGATCAAAGAAGATTTCCCCACTCCAGATGGTCCTGCAAAAACCGATATTTTATCTTTCAAACCGGATCTCAGATCGTCTATTCCCGTCTTTTCATAGGCACTTACAAGGTAAAGAGTGTAAACCCCATAAATATGCTTGAATTCTTCAAGTTTTTTTTCATCGGTTATGTCTGTTTTGTTCAAAACAACCAACACGTTTGGAATAGATCTCGACACGTTTGCAATTGTCCTGTCTATTATAGAGTATGGTACATCCGGTTTGGAAACGGAAAAGACCGCTATGACTTGATCCACATTGACAATTCGTGGCTTTTCAATCATATTACGCCTTGGGAGAATAGATTCAATCCTTCCCCTATCGTGATCTTTTGAGTATTCAACTTTGTCCCCGACAAAAGGCCTGATATTCGATAATTTAAATCGACCTCTTAAGGAACACAGCGTTTCAGATCTATCTATTTCATCTGAAACTATTACAAAATTAGAATAAAAAGAAATTATAACTCCTCTTTTCAAAGTGTTTGTCTCCTCAACTGTCCGCATGCTGCCGCTATATCCGCTCCTTTTTCTGCCCTTATGACAGATTCAATACCATTGTCTTTAAGGAATTTTTCAAAGATTTCCGCACGATCCATTGGTGTTTTTTTGAAAGCGGATCCCGTATCGTTGTACCTTATAAGATTGACGTTACATTTTATGCCTTTTAAGAGTGTTACAAGTTTTTGAGCATCATCAAGTGAATCGTTGAATTTGTCAAAAAGGATATACTCGAAAGTTACCCTTCTATCTTTTACCTTCTGGTAGATATTGATGGCCTCTATAAGATCGTTTAAGTTGTATCTTTTGTTTATGGGCATTATCGTGGATCTCTTATCATCTGTTGGTGCGTGAAGTGAAATCGATAAGATGACATCAAGAGGTTCTTTGGAAAGTTTTAATATTCCATCAACAATTCCGGCCGTTGATATGGAAACACGTCTTTGGCTTATCTTAAAGGCTTTTGGATCTGTTATGACATGAATTGCCCTTATCACTTCGTCGTAATTCAACATCGGTTCTCCCATTCCCATGAAAACAACGTTATTTATCTTTTCGCTTTCGGATATCTCCATGCCAAGAATTTGAGACAATATCTCTCCGGAAGTTAAGTTCCTCACATAACCCGACATTCCAGTTGCGCAAAACGCACAATTCAGGGGGCATCCAACTTGAGACGAAATGCATCCCGTCAATCTGTCTGGATATCTCAAAATTACAGATTCAACTGTGTTGCCGTCCGAGTATTTCCACAAAAATTTAACAGTTCCATCCGATGAACTTGTCTTTTTTACAAGTTCCGGCATGTTAACGACGAATTTCATAGAAATACGTTCTCTGAGTTGTTTTGAAAGGTTTGTCATGACAGAAAAAGACGTAGCGTGTTTTTTGTATATCCAATCGAAAATTTGCGCTGTTCTGTAAGGTTCCATTTTTTCCGCTTCAAATTTATTTTTCAGTTCTACGTATTCATAATCAAGAATATTTTCCATTACATTCCTCTCTCCGATTTTTTGAAAAATACTTTTATTTTCTGCCGATCTTAACTATCTTTGAAATGTAGAAACCCTCCATCCATTTCAAAAGTTGAACACCTAATCCTTTAAATTCAAAATTCATTTTCCCGTCAAACGGATCTTCGCATACAGCCTCAGCGTGATTTTGAATGAATTTTGAGATCACGTCGTCTGTTTCTTCTTTTGTGACGGTACAAACGGAGTATACGATTTCTCCACCATCGGAAAGATACTCCCAGAGCTTTTCAAGCATTTTTAATTGTGTTTGAGCTTTTTCGATGATATCTTTTTCATTTAGCCTTAACAGCAAATCCGGATGTTTCCCAATTGTACCTAAGGCCGTGCATGGAGCATCAACAAGTATTTTATCAAATTTCTCGTTTAAAGTTCCATTTATAACGTCTACACCGAGTATTTTGGATGGAAATTTCTTCAACCTTTTGAAATTGTCCATTGCAATCGAAACTTTTGATTTGTTTATGTCGTTGTAAGTTACAATCGCTTCTAGTGCTATTTGAATAAGATGGGTTGTTTTGGTTCCGACACCGCCAAATGCATCCAAAATCCTTTCACCGTTTTTCGGATCGACTGCTATCCCTACAAGTTGTGAAGATTCATCCTGAAAGGTGAAAGTCCCATCTTCAAATTGCTCGAAGCCGTCAAGATCTATACCTTCAACGCATCTTATTCCCCAAGGAGAAAATCGCGTTGGGTGACTTTCTATGTTATGATCGGTTAGATTTTTGATGATCTCATCTCTCGATTTGTTTACCGCCCTCAAATATATCTCGTGAAATTCATTTTTTTCGAGGAAAAGAGGAAAAAAATCACCGAGATCTTTTTTTAATTTATCGTAAAGCCATTCTGGCAATCCACTTCCAAAGTTAACTTTGTCCGATATTTCTGAAATTCTTCTGAGTACAGCGTTAACGAGGCCTTTGAATTTTGGTCTGGCAATATTCGTATATTCGTTGACAACGGCGTAAGGCGGTGTTTTCATTCCGACAAGCTCGTAAGTACCCATTCTAAGGATATTTTTAAGATCGTCAGGTGTGCTTTTGGCATCTTTGAGGAAAGTAGCGATAATTTTATCTATTTCAAAGTAGTATCTAAGAGTTCCGTAAACCAATCTTCTGATGAAAGCTCTATCTTGTTTCGTGAAATTTGAAGTTTTTTTCCATGAATTTCTCGATATAAAAAAATTTGAGATCCCTTCGTTGAGGATCTCAATTGCCACAATTCTTGCATTCATCTTCTAACCATGTTAGATATAAGTATCAGTCGTAGAAGTTGTAAAGCTGCCATCGCAACACTTGCAACGTAAGTCATGGCAGCAGCGCTTAAAACTTTGCGCGCCATCGTGACTTCCCCTTCGGGCATTGCCATCACATTTTTCAACATTACGAGTGCCCTGTGAGAAGCATCAAGTTCAACTGGAAGAGTGACAAGCGTAAATATAACGAAAAAGCTGAAAAGGATTATCCCTATTTGCATCAAAAACGGGCTGTAAAAAATCAATCCTAAAAAGAATATAATCCAAGAAAGGCTTGAACCTATATTTGCAGTTGGAACTATGGCATCTCTTACAATTAAGGGCACATAATGATGAGCATGCTGTACAGCATGACCGGTTTCATGAGCAACAACGCCAAGCGCTGCTATTGAATTACTTGAATAAGTAACGTCGGAAAGCCTTATAACCTTCGATCGCGGATCGTAATGATCGGTTAATTGCCCTGGAGTTCTCTCTATCTTTATGTTGTAAAGTCCATTGGCATCAAGCAGCATTCTTGCAAGTTGAGATCCATTTACATTTACAGAAGATCTTACCTGCGAATATCTTTTAAACGTACTTGTAACTTTTGTTTGAGCCCATATGGCAAGAACTATGGCTGGGATCAATATTACCATCGAAGCGAACCATAGAAACATCTTTTACATCACCTCGGGTATATTATACAACATTTGAACAAATTTTATCCTTATTTCGCTAAACTTTTGATTATTATCAATTCTACGGTATCAGGAGACATTTGCCCATCTGGCAATAAAGCGGAGGATCCGACTATGTCGGCAACAGCGCGAGCATATTCGGAAGAATTAGAATCCACCTCTGAAGAAAGCACATCGGCAACTCGATTTACAAATCCGTCGTATTCTTTCTTGATGTGTTCCCAACTTGATCCTTTTTCTGAATAGAAACGGTTTTTCTCTCTTTCGATAAGTCTTAAAGATTGGCGCTCGTTTCTCAGAAAGTCTATGTAAGATCTCAAAAGAGATTTAGCTTTTTTAACGTATTTCCCGTCATTTTCGGAAACTCCGAAAACCTTATCCTCAAGTTTATGAAAGGCCTCATCCCAGGCTGCTTTGAAAAGCTCACTTTTACTTGGGAAGTAATAATATATCAAAGGCTTTTTTACGTTGGCGATCTTCGCAATATCTTCCATAGATACATCTCCGTAAGACTTGGAAGAAAAAGCTTCTCTTGCAGCTTCAAGAATACTTTCTTTTACGCCGTTTACTCTATTCGTCATTCCAAATAGCCTCTTTCTGACTTTGACCTGTAAGTCAAAAAAATGATATCATATTTCATGAAAAAAATCAACTGTTAGAGTTATGCTTTTCAAATATTAAATAAGGGGTTTTACCGTGAAGAGGAAAACATTTAAATTCAAGATAAGCAAGCGTATATCAGACGAAATCATGGAATTACTTGCAAATTACGATTGTCAAAATTTTTATTCTGAATCATCTCCAGACGATGAAGAAGAAGTGTTTCATCTTTTCTGTGACGAAGACAAAGTGAGTGAAATCATTAAAACCGTTGGAACGGAATTCGAAGTGGAATGGATAGAAGATAAAGATTGGATCAAAACATGGTCTGAAAGTCTTAAAATAGTGAATGTGGGAAATGGCCTTTACGTTAATCCAAATCAGGATAAATTCGAAGATCCAACAAATGGAATAACGGTAAAGATCATACCAGGAATGGCTTTCGGAACTGGCGAACATGAAAGCACAAAAATTGCGATAAGATTTCTACAAAAAGTTATGGAAAATGGCTTAAGAGTTTGCGATGTTGGTTGTGGTAGCGGCATAATATCGGCATTTGCAGTTAAACTTGGTGCAAGCAGGGTTTTGGCACTTGATGTGGATCCATTGGCAGTTCAACAATCTGTTGAGACGGCGAAGTTAAACAACGTTAATTACGAAGTTAGAAAAAATGATTTGATGGAAGGTATCGATGAAAGTTTTGATATCGTTGTTGCCAACATCTATTACGATGTGATAATCAAATTGCTCGATCAACTTCCAAGAAACATCACATTCATAGTGTCTGGGATAGATAAGGGACATGAAAAAGATATGGAAAGAGTATGTGTTGAACGTGGAATGAATCTCGTGGATAAAGTTTGTGAAGAAGAATGGTGTGGTTTCATTTTTTCTTGGTGATTAGGAGGTAAAATCATGAAAAGATTCTCGGTTGCCATTTTGATTTTGGGATTTGCGATATCCGCTTTTGCGAGTGGGAGTTTTAGAACTTTTATTTACCACGGACCACAGTGGACGACATCGTATTCCGAGAAAATCGGAAACTTCATTTTTCTCGAAACTCTTGGAACAACCGGTTGGGGAGGTGCTGTCGGCTTTTCAAACACTGCCATAGACAGGCAAAAAGTTGGATTTTTAAATTTGATGGTCGGTAAAACAACTTACACGGCTGCAATAGGCCTTGACATCAATCCATTAACTCCCGTTGGATACTTCGAGTATGAATCGATGAGAACAATCGCTCCCATCTTTTACGATTTGGATCTTACACTTGGAAATTACGGACTGCCGAATTTTGGAGTTGATTTTAATGGAAGGACCCAATTTGTATTTTCAAATTTTTCTCTTTACGCCCAAACACATTTTTATCTTGTTTTCACATCTGATTTGCAAGATATGACAGACATAGAAGTTGGATATTCTCCAATCAAGGCATCATTTCTTTCAACAACTGAAGTAGGGAATCTTTATTTCCTGACAGGAGGATTTGAATTTAAAAACCTTGGCTTTTCAGTTGATCTCGGAGCTGGCTTTAACGCGAATGGTGTTGGCCTTGGAATGGGAATTTCCTCTGCCCAACAGTCGCTTGAAAATAGTTGGACAGTTAGATTCATGCCATCAAATTCAGGTTATGCCGTTTATGCAATTTTCACTGGTCAAAATGAAAGATTAACCCTTGGGTATAACATAGGATCGGTATATCTTTCAATTGAAAACTGATATTTCTATCTACGTTCATGTACCTTTTTGTTCAAGAAGATGCATCTATTGCGATTTTGCATCATATGTCAACGATGGATTTATATCAGCGTATTTTGATGCAGTTCATCGAGAAATTGACATTGTATCAGATCAAATTGACAATTCGCGTGTATTTACACTTTACTTTGGTGGCGGAACACCGAGTCACGTACCTGTTAAACACATATCAAACTTAATTGATAAAATTCATGCCAAGTTTCAATACGATCCGGTAGAGGTAACTGTTGAAATGAATCCAGAAGATGTAACTGTTGATCTTTGTCGTGATCTCAAAGCAATCGGTGTTAATCGCGTAAGTCTTGGTTTGCAAAGCACATCGGATCAACTTTTAAAAGTTATAGGTCGTCCTTACAACGTTAAAACCTTTTTGGAGAAGTACGAAATAACAAACACATATTTCGACAACATCAACGTCGATCTTATGTACAACCTTCCATTCGAAAGATTATCGGATGTCGATTCCGATATGAAAATGATCGAAAAGATAAATCCAGATCATATTTCTTTTTATGAACTTGAAATTCATGAAGAAGTGCCTCTTTATTCGATGATAAAATCAGGTACGGTTAAACTTCCTTCAGAAGACGAATCTGAAAAGATGTACGATATGATAATTGAAAGTCTTGACAAGATCGGGTACTCGAGATATGAAATCAGTTCATGGACAAAGAAAAAACCTTCAATCCACAACATCAGTTATTGGGAAAACGGTGAATACATTGGATTTGGTCTTTCAGCCGGAAGCCACTATGGGATGAGGAGATGTGTAAACACCTTTGATATCGGAGAATACATTCAAAAGTTGGAGAAGAACGAATTGCCTCGCATCTATGATTCGATCAATTCTACCAAAGAAGAGATTGCAGAAACACTTTTCATGGGATTAAGACTCACAAAAGGAGTTAAGCTGACTTATCTTAGAGAAAAATTCGGAAATGCGGATGTGAATTTTTACGTCAAAAAAATGGAAAAATTCTGCGGCGAATTTTTAGATTGTTCCGATGAAATTCTTAAATTCACTCAATCAGGAATGAAATTTTCGGCACTCGTGCTTTCAGAATTAGTTTGAAATTTCAACCTGATTTTTCCCGCGCATTTTAGCCATGTAAAGCGCTTGGTCAGCGGCAAAAACGACGTCATTCAAATTGGATGCGTTTGATGGGTATTCCGATATACCTATGCTTATGGTGATCTTAACGGGAGGATTTCCTTCTGCAACAGAAAGGCGTAAACGTTCTGCTATCATGCTGGCCATGGTCTTTTCAGTACCTTTTAGAATTACCGCGAACTCATCTCCACCATATCTTGCCGCTATATCACCGTGCCTTATGGATAATTTGATCCTTTCTGCAAGATATTCTATTATCGTATCTCCCGTCTGATGTCCATAAGAATCATTTACAAATTTGAAATCGTCTATGTCCATCATAAGAAGAGAGAATTTTTCTTTTTCCTTTACAAGTTTATCAATCCTTTTGTAAAATTCCGTATGATTGTAAAGGCCGGTTTGCGGATCACGGATCGTTTTCTCCTGCAAAGTCTCAAATTCGCTTGAATTTTCAATTGCAACCAGGACTTGGTTTGCAAATATCTCTAAAATTGTTATATCTTCAGTCGAAGGCCTTTTCCCACTTCTTGGTTTGTCAGGGGATATGTAAGCGATCATCTTCCCACTTCTATCGTAGATGGGTACCCATAAAAGATCTTTGTCTTTCCAGCTTGTACTGTCAACCATATCGTATTTACCAATGTAGGTCATCTCATCCGGCAGGTTTATGTTTGCTTCTTCCGGAATGAAATATGAATTGGAAATTTTAAACTCATCTCTCATGATATTTTTAACAAATGAAAGAGTTGGGCAGTTTGCTTTGAGTTTTTTAAAATCATCTTCGGTGATGCCAGCGTAAGCGATCCTTTCAATGGAATCGTCTGGTTTTACGATGCTAACGAGCACGTATTCCCATCCGAGATCGTCATGAATTATGTTTGCAACTCTCATCATCAGATCGACAAAAGAAATATTCGATTTCAAAAGTTGAGACACCTCAAGTACACGCTTAAGATCATTTACATGCCTTGAAAGTCTTGCCTTTTCCTCTTCAAGTTCTATTCGAGACTTGTTTTCAATTGAGAGCATGTAAACAAAGAGAAGTGGAAATAAAAGCGTGTAAACGAGAAAATAAATTTCCAGATGATCATCCAAATTAAGATAAAGCCCATACGCTATGGGAATTACAAGTGTGAATATGCCGGCTTCAAGCGAAAGATATTTCAAAGCATCGAGAAAATTCTTGTATCTGTTCAAATAGAAATACAGAAATAGATCTACAAAGATGAAATTCAACATTTTGAAAATCGTGAAAGCTACTATCAATCCATACACGTTTATGCCAAGATTTTGAAGCACAAGACCGGCCACAGCGTAAGAAATGGCGTATTGCACTCCGCCATAAATTCTTCTTGAGATATCAACCTTTGCGTACTGAAACAAAGAAATAGCGTAAGCGACCGATGATGTTATAAGAGGGCCAAAAACAATGAGCATGGGGAAGAGAAAGAAAAAACCTGTAGAAATTGAAAATTTCCCAAATTTTATGTTTCCGAAAGAATGAGATAGATAAGCGGTAATCAGAAGTATTGCGAACAACGTAAAACTCTTCATCAAAAAACTCCCCGAACCTAAAACAAGGATCAGGAAGTAGAAAACGTTAAGAGTTATGATGGAAAAAATCAAAAATCTTTTTTTCTCACTCATCTTGCGAAAGCAACCGAACCCATGGGATCCCATGGAGGTAACTCAATAGGTTTTTCTTTCAAAGCTTTTTTCATGGCGGGAGATAAATATTTGTATTCGACAGCCACTTCGTAAACGTACTGGTCGAACCACGAATCGCTCATGAGAAAATATCCTTTGTCTCCCAATTGATCTCCCCAGCTGTTTTCGACTTTCCATTTCATCGGTTTACCATCGCCATCTATGTCAACGCCTGTGAATACCATTGCATGTGTCATAAGACTGTCCCCATAATCAAGCCTCGTTGCTTTGTTGAACACAAATTGGATGCCATAAAGCTTTTCAAAATCGTAAATTTCCGTATCTAAGATACCTTTCTCTCTTTCCATCATCTTTCCAACATCGGAGGTAAACCACACCAATTTGCCATCCATGATAATTTTCTTCGCGAGTTCTTTGAATTCGCCAAGATCAACGTTGAGATATTTTATTCCCTTCCCACCTACCACATTTCCAAGATACTGAACCGTGTAAGTCTTCATGAACTTTTTGTCGGGTGTTGGGCAATTTATAACGCTTACCATGTCATCGAGAGAAATCCCGGAGAATTCCTTGTAAAATTCAAGTGGTGTTATTCCTTCTATTTTGTGAAAGTTGCCGTCTTTATCTTTGTACTCGTAATCAAACTTTTCCGGCGGTAACCCCATATTTATCGATAAAATTCTGTGAATTCCTTCGAGTAATTCATTCTTTTTGGATTGAATTTCTTTTTGAGGTTTGCCGCTTCTGACCATTTCTCTTAGAATCATCGCATCTTCTCTGAGTTTTGTGTCGAGTAACCTGTTCATCGCGGCAGATTCACTCGTTTGAAAACTCTCATCCATCAATTCTTTTGGGAGCACTCCGTACTTTTGAACAAGATCTACAAACATGCCCCATTGACCTCCATCTTCAACAGGCTTTGAAAGCAGCCACATGACAAGACGTCCGTTAAGATCTTCGTTTGCAGTTTCTATGATGCTTTCGAGAAAATAATTTGCCTTTTCAATCTTGTCATAAAACATTTGATAACTTTGTGATAACTCAAAATTATCAAGATTCAATTTATCGGCTATACTTTCTCTTAGAAGGTTCAACCCTGCAAACATCCAACATCTTCCACTCTTTTTCTGGTTGGTTATTCCTCTTGTCTTTATTTCGTTTGAAAAGATTCTGTTCAGGCTCTGGGCATGAAGTCTGTTCAAAGCAACAACGTTAAGTGCACCATAAGATGCAGCATTCATTGCCACGATGTTTTTTTCAGACGATTCAAAGTTTTTTCTGAACTTTTCGAGATCTTTAATTTCGATTCTCAATTAATTCACATCCCTTCTATTTGCATTGTTTTAAGATCATTTGAAATTTTTAGTTCCGCCTCTGTGGCTTTTAACACGTCTTCAACTGTGAAACCGGGTGCAATCTCTTTTAACAAAAGACCTTCTTGCATGGGTTCGATAACTGCCATGTCTGTAACGATCAAGTTAATTCTTCTTACTGAAGTAAGTGGAAGTGTACATTTTCTGACGATTTTTGGTTCTCCTTTTGAAGTGTGAGTCATCGCTATTATAACCCTTTTTGCGCCTGTAACGAGGTCCATCGCTCCTCCCATTCCAGGGATCATCTTTCCCGGTATCATCCAGTTTGCAAGGTGACCTTTTTCGTCAATTTGTAATCCTCCGAGAACGGTAACGTCAAGGTGCCCTCCTCTTATTATTCCAAATGACATCGCACTGTCAAAACATACGGCACCAGGAATCGCGCTAACGTAACTTGCACCTGCATTTGTAAGATCCGGATGTTCAAGACCTTCTTCAGGTATAGGCCCCATCCCTATTATTCCGTTTTCCGATTGGAAGAGTACCTTGACGTTTTTGGGAATGTAATCTGCGACAAGAGTCGGTATACCTATGCCCAGATTTACCAGATCGCCATCTTTTAATTCCATCGCTACTCTTTTCGCTATTAATATTTTTGAATCCATCTCAATCACAAAAGATTAGTGCTGGAAGCTATGCCGTTTTAGCGGCAATAGAGGAAAGCACCTCTTTTGTTGCCTCCTTTCGTCGCAATTTATCATACTGCCATCCATCTGCTCTTTTTTCTGTGCATGACATTAACGCTTTGTGTTTGTCCAATACAAATACCAAATTAACTCCTCCTTTTGGAGTGCCCTTACGGGCCTTGTGACGCTGCTTT
>DYLQ01000071.1 GCA_020722015.1 Thermotoga sp.
TTTCTCATCGCTGTTTTTGGGTGATTTTATTTCCCCTTATTCCATAAAATTTCCAATTTTTATGGAGTATAACTCCATAAAATAAAGATTTGTGTTATAATTTTCAAGGGTGATATTAAAATCATGGACTTTCGTGTGCTGGGTATATATAACAAATGGTGGCAAAGCACGAATATCGATGCATTGGAAAGAGAACTTCTCGGACAGTATGAAGAAGCCAATTTTAAAAGAATTTACAAAGATTTTTTTGATTTTGAAAGCAACGGACTGTACGTTCTCAGAGGGCCAAGGCAGATTGGCAAATCAACGCTTCTTAAATACACAATTGTCGAACTCTTAAAAAAGGGAGAAAAACGTTCAATTCTTTACCTGCCTCTTGATACGGTTGAAGATTATGTGGAATTGCGTGATACTTTATTGAACTATTTGCAATTTGCATCGGAGGAGAAAAAAAGGTACATATTCATAGACGAAATAAGCATGGTGAAAGATTGGCAAAAGGCTATAAAAGAATTGCGCGATAATACTGTTCTGAAAAATGATTTCGTAGTTCTTACAGGCTCATCTGCGTGGGACATAAAGAGATCTTCCGAAAGGCTGCCAGGCAGAAAGGGAAGCATTAAATCGGATATTTTATTGTTACCTTTGACATTTAGCGAATATTTCAAAACGGCAGCGCACGAAATACAGACCTTTTCCATTGATGAAATTTTGTCTTTTGATGATAAAAAAAGATTTGAACTGGAATTGTTAAGCCCCGATCTCGAAAAACATTTTTTCAAATACCTTGAATCTGGAGGCATTCCTGCTGCAATAGAAAATTTAAATCGTGCCGAAGACGTAAATCCATTTCTTGATACCTTGTGGGACATAATGATCGGAGACATTGAAAGACAAGGATTGTCTCGTTCAAAATTAATCGCGATATTGAGATATCTAACCGAAAGAGTTACAAATAGATTCTCATGGAATTCAGGGTCTTCAGAAATTGAAATAGACACCAAGACCTTTCAAAATTACATTGAAACTCTCGGATACAACTACATGGCCATGGTCTTAAAAGTACTGGACAGAAATTCTTTTGTGCCGCTCGATAAAAAACAGAAAAAAGTGTACTTCTACGACAATACCATTCTGAAAAATATGGAAAGAAAATTTGGCATTGTCCAAAAGGTACCAAATTTAATAGAAAGCGTGGTCGCTCAAAATTTGATATTCACATTTGCCGAAGATCTCGAAGAAGGACTTTGTAACATTCAAAATGTCGGTTACTGGTACTCATCAGAAGGAAAAGAAATAGATTTCATCGTTAACAAAGTGCCGATAGAGGTAAAATATCAAAATTCAATAAACAAAAGCGATCTCGCCCCTATAAAGAGCATGTTTGAAAAAGGGATAATACTCTCAAAAAACATACTGGATCTTTCCGGCAAAATCAAAATAATCCCCGTTCATATTTTCTTGGGTATCATCAAGACATGATCGATTAATCGTAGATCTAAAATGAGAAATCACCCTTGATAAGTGGCAAGAATATGTCATGTGCCGTTGTCATTTACTCTTCAATTGCTAATGACTTTTTCTGAACTGTTTTCGCCGTTTGCCATTCGCCGTCTTACGGGGTACGTGTTACTCGTGTAGTATGTGATATACTAATAATTAGTGTTTAAATAACAACCTAAGGGTGTGAAAATTATAGTCTTTCTTGATGTCAAAAATGCATTATCAGACGGGATTCCCGGTCAGGATGAAAACGATCGCTTCCCGTCAAGATATCGGATCAAAAATTTTAAAAAGATGTACGTTTTTGTTTTTATGAGCGTAGTCGATTAATTCTTCTGAAAAAGATGATTTTGAATAAATCAGAAATTCTGCTTGTGCAGTTGTACCAAAGTTTCTTTCGACTTTTTTGAAAAGATCGAACAACACTTTAAGATCAACAACATTGTTGGTATATTTGCATTCTCCGAATAATTCGGGTTTCCCGTTTTCGTCAATTCCGACTATGTCTATTTCGTCATCTCCGTTCCACCATCTTCCTATCTTCAAAATTTTATGACTGAAATATCTTTCGGATGCCAATTTTACCGTATTTTCTCTTGACAATTGTTCGTAGATCAAACTTACGTATCTTGGAAAGTCATCTTTAAACTTTTGCACTGCATATTCAATATTCCCAATCTCAAGAAAGCTCCTGTTAGGGTAAACGAATTTAAACCAAAATGAGATGAAATTGTCTTTTAAGAAATAAAGGCCCTTTTTGCTCTTTTCCGGATTGTTCTCGGTTATTGGTACGTCTCTGTAAAGCAGATCCATTTGAGCGAGTACGTTCAGATAATACCCAAGCGAATTCTGACCTACTTCCATTTTTGATGCCATCTCAGAAAGTTTGTGACTTCCGCTTGAGATCGCTTTCAGTATGGAAAAATACATCCCGATTTCTTTGAATTCTTTTCCAAGAAGAAAGTAAGGTTCTTCATACAAAAAACCGTTTTTGTCAAAAATGTGTTTTAAAATATTTTCTTCCAGTGTTTTTTCTATGTCTAAGATCTCTAAGTACTTTGGAATACCTCCGGTAACGGAGTAAAATTCTATCGTCTCTTCGGTAGTTTTGTTTTCAAAAAAACATTTATATTTCTCGAAATCCAAAGGCTTCAGATTGATCTGAGATGTTCTTCTGCCGTAAAGAGGGCTTGTGTAATTAAGTGTTTCAGCGTACATCATGTTTATTATGGATCCACAAAGTATCAGCATGACTTTTCTTTTGCTTAAGATCTCGTCCCATATTTTTTGAATGACGGAAGAGATGGATTTGTTTCCCGTTGTAAGATACTGGTACTCGTCTATGACTATCACCGATTTTTGATCTTTGGATGAGATTACATCAAAAATGTCGTACCATGAAAGTTTGTTTTCAGATCTTAAAATACCAAGTTTGGTTTTTTCATAAGAGATCTTTTGAAACTGCTTGAGATTTGATTCTTCATTTTCTTGTGTAGCAAGAAAGTAAATTGCGTTTTTGTTTTCGATGAATCTTTCAAGCAATGTCGTTTTTCCTACACGTCTTCTGCCATATATCACGTAAAGATTGCTTTCGCTTGATGAAAAGTCTTCTTCCATTCTTTTCAGTTCTGATTCTCTTCCTATGAAAGGAAGCATTCTGATCGCCTCCTTGTTTAATTCAAAAGATTATAGCACAAACTATAATAGTTTAAACTATAATGGTAATCGTATGGGATTCCCGGTCAAGCCGGGAACGGATCGCATTTGGTCTGTGGGTTTTCACATGTTCACATACTTCCTCGAATTTAAGGTAATTTGAAAATCTTTAGGACC
>DYLQ01000005.1 GCA_020722015.1 Thermotoga sp.
TATT
The DNA here is from genome assembly GCA_020722015.1 of Thermotoga sp. Taxonomy (GTDB): domain Bacteria; phylum Thermotogota; class Thermotogae; order Mesoaciditogales; family Mesoaciditogaceae; genus Athalassotoga. The sequence goes on from DYLQ01000005.1 coordinate 5, forward strand.
GCCCGGCTCAGTTAGATAAAGCGGAACTCATCTTGAGTCCCGCTTTTTGTTATGAAAAAAGTTATTTTTCATCAATGTGTTTTATCATATTCTGAAGTAACCGCCTATCCATTTTGGCAAGTTCGGCGGCTTTCGTGATATTACCGTCACTGTGTAAAAGAACAGAATTTACAAATTGACGTTCAAGTTCTTTGTATAACCTATTTTTTTCGCTATGTTTTTTTGAAAGAAATGCGTTGTAATCAATAGGATCTGTATCGGATATTTCCGACGGCAGATCGCTGACTTTTATCTCTTCTCCACTTGCACTTATCATAGATCTAAGAATGACATTTTGTAATTCACGCACGTTGCCTGGCCATTTATATGCTTTTAGAAGTTCAATAACCTTTGCGGAAAATCTTTTTATTCTCTTTTTAAGCTGCTCGGAATATTTTTGAATGTAATATTCGGAAAGTAATTCTATGTCTTCCGGCCTTTCTCTTAACGGCGGTATTTCTATTCTTATCACGTTTATCCTGTAATAAAGGTCTTCTCTGAATTTTTTATCTTCTACCATCTTATCTATAGATTTGTTCGTTGCGCTTATCAATCTGAAATTGACCTTTTTTTCCTCCACGCTTCCAAGTCTTGTTATGTTCGAATCTTGCAAAACTCTCAACAATTTTGCCTGGTGTTCTATGGGCATATCTCCTATTTCATCAAGAAAAAGAGTGCCATTATTCGCAGCTTCGAACTTTCCTATTTTTTTCGAATTGGCACCTGTAAATGCACCTTGATCGTACCCAAAAAACTCACTTTCGAACAAATCGGACGGAATGGCCGAGACATTCACCGCTAAGAATGGTCCAAGATATCTTTTACTTTGATTGTGAAGGGCACGTGCCAACAATTCTTTTCCAGTGCCACTTTCTCCAAGAATAAGAACCGGTAAATCCATAGAGGCGTATTCTGATATTTTTTCGATGATTTTTTGCATCTTCTCATTTTTAGTTATTATGTTCAAATTGCTTTTGACAAGTGATTTTAGAATGACATTTTCCTTTTTTACACTTACATATTCTAAAGCTCTCTGAATTTTTGATTCAATATCCTGCAAATTTATTGGCTTTGTGATGTAATCGTAAGCGCCATTTTTAATCGTTTCAACGGCATTTTCTATCGTTCCAAAGGCCGTAATTATTATAACCGGAATGTCGAAAGAAGTTTTTATCTTTTCAAGCAATTGCATGCCATCCATCTTTGGCATTTTTATGTCTGTCACTACGAGATCGATTTCATTTTTACGAACTAAATCAAGCGCTTCAATTCCATTTTTTGCGGTTAATACTTGATAATTTTTCGAAAAATTCATTTTCATGAGTTCGAGCATGTGGATCTCATCGTCTACGAAAAGAATTGTATTCATACTTTCACTCCCTTAGGTATTTCAATAGAAAAGATCGTTTCTTCTTCATCACTTTTGACTTCAATATTCCCGTTCATCGCATTTACATAATTGTACACTATCGAAAGGCCTAAGCCTGTACCGTTTTCTTTCGTGGTGTAAAACGGTTCAAAAATATGCTGAATTTCTGATTGAGGAATTGGTTTGCCGTTGTTTGAAACAGAGATTTTAAAGATATGACCGAGATCCTCAACTTTGAATTTGATCCAGTTTCCAGATTCGACACTTTCAAGAGCATTGGTACCTATGTTCAAAAGTATCTCCGTCAACATCGTTTTATCAAATTTGGCATTAAAAGGTGTATCCGGTAAGGATAGTTTTATCTCAACGGATTTTTTCAAAGCTACTTCATTTAAAAGCAATGATACTTTTTTTACCACATTGGATGGATCATCCTCTTCTAATATCGGAGATTTCTGACGCGAAAAATAAAGGAAATTTTCCAAAATAGAGTTAACCCTGTCGAGTTCTTCCTCTATGTATCTCCACAATTTTTGATTTTCTTCTCGATCGGAAGATTTTCTTATCATTTGGAGGGATGTTGATATGACGTTCAGCGGATTTCTTATCTCATGTGCAACTTCTGAAGACAGTTTGCCAATAGATGCCATTCTTTCCTGAAACATCATTGCTTTTTCAACTTTTATTACCCTTTGGATGCTTCTGTATCTCGAAAGAAAAAACGCAATGTGATTTGAAAGCACTTCGATCCATTCAAGATCCTCTGAAGAATATCTTCCATTCTTTTTATGACCTAAAACCATAAAACCTTCAATCTTATCGGAATTTTTTAACCATACGAACAACTCTTTTCCTGGGAATATTTTAAGATTTGCATAGTACAGATCGATTATTTTTTCAGGTTCGCCGTTTGGTAAATCATTTTCGTTTAATTTTATCCCTCTGAGTATAGAAGTGTAATTATTTGAAATGTCTTTAAAAAACAATTCAACATCGTTCGTGTTCAGCACATTTGTACAATAATTGACTATCAAATCATTCAATTTTTCAAGAGAATCTATCTCATATATACTCGCCACGAAATCTTTCATTTTTTCTCTTTTGTATTCATGGCCGATTCTGAGATGACGTTCAAAAAAGACGTCTATTTTTTGAAGATAATTTCCAAAGACAAGAAAGGAAAAAAAAACAATCACAAAAATCATCGAAAAAAACTGAATTGCTGCCGAAGTTTTCGAAAAATAGAAATTGGTGTAATAACTTATCATGAGAATTGACGATATCAATGCGGATATGATCGCTCCGTAGAGGACGTTTTTAAGAAAAAGCATGGAAATTTTGGTCATGTGCTTTTCGTAGACAAGATTGACAACGATGTAAAGGTAGAGTGGAATAAGTACAGAATTCATTATTTCTATATAAGACCACATGGAATTTTTATAAATCCACAGCCATGTTATCACAGTTTCAAGCACTGCAAAAAATCCATAAAAGATCATGTAACTCAAGATTTTCGATCTTTTCGTGAAGGAAATCAAATTCGAATATTTTGCGATCATAAAAGTTATAGAAAAGATAACGTTAAACGTTAGCAGAATTCCGATTACGACGTAAAAGATAGAAGAGAAAGTCAAGAAGACAGAAGCTATCATACCTATTACAAAAAATATAGATTCTGAGATGTACATGGATTTAAGATTCAAACCGTACGAGATCATGAAGACAGGTATAGTTTGAAACAAAATGAAAAATATGGGAATAAGGTATCGGTCTGACGGAACATTAAAAATCCCAAAAAAAACATTCATATTCCATATAAAAGCACTTGCCATCATGAAAAGCAGGTAGTAATTCTTAATGCTTCCCTTTGAAAGGTAATATCTTATCGATATAACCGCCAAACCGGCGTTCGTTATCGTACTTACCAAATTAACGTAAAAAAGAATTGACAACTTTCCACCTTCTTGACGTTATCGGCCTACCTGAATAATTAAAGTGATCTGTCCAAATGTGTTAGTTTATAATTATCTGACTTTGTTGAGTATATTCACAACACTTTGTGCGGCTTCAAGTATTACTTCGCTCATAGTCGGGTGAGTATGAACACATGAAGTTATATCTTCAAGTGTACCATTTCTCGAGATAATCTGTGTCGGTTCCGAGATTAGCTCGGCTGCTTCTTTGCCTACTATTTGAGTTCCTAAAAGTTTATGATCTTTGGGATCGACTATCATCTGAACGAATCCTTTTTTGTCTCCGATTATCAAAGCTTTGGCATCTTCAGAATATGGGAATCTGAAAACTTTGTATCCGAGTTCTACCGCTTTCGAAGAATCTATTCCAACACTCGAGGATTCGGGATCGCTAAAAATAGCATGAGGAATGGCATTGTAATTGATCGTCATATTCTTGCCAAGTATTTTATTGGCCGCAACTAAAGATTCGATTGTCGCTGCATGCGCAAGCATGAGCTTTCCGTTGACATCTCCCGAAGCATATACATTCTCACTTACCGTTTGCATATAATCGTTTACCGGTATCTCTCCATGTTTTCCTTTTTCTATACCGAGCAATTCAAGGTTAAGATCGCTTGTTCTCGGCCTTCTTCCGGCAGCCATCAAAACTTTTTGACCATAAACAACTTTATTTTCACCATTTTCAACGTAATTAACGTTAAATCCATCTTTGACTTTTTCAACAGAAAGTACTTTTGAATTTAGATGGATTTGAATCCCATCGTTTTCAAGACTTTCGGATACAAAAGTACTTATATTAACATCTTCAGTCGATAACAATCGTGGCAAAAGTTCAACTATTGTGACCTTTGTACCCATTTTTCTGAGCATGGATGATATTTCAACACCTATATATCCTCCACCGATCACAACAATGGATTCAGGTCTTTCTTCGAGTTCGAAAATGCCATCGCTTGACATGCATAGTTCAGCACCCGGAATTGGTAATTTAAAAGATTCAGAGCCAGTTGCTATGATAAGCTTTTTAAAAGTCAATTTCAGTTGCTCATCCTTTGTTTCAACATCAATGGCATTTTTCTCGGATATTTTTGCAATGCCGTAGAAAATATCCAATCCGTTTTTCTTTGCGCCTTTACTTGCTCTGTCAGTCCTGCTATTTAAAATTTCTTCCTTTCTTGCTTTTATCTTCATGAAGTCGATCTCGAAATTGTCAGTATTTCCGTTAATTCCAAAATCTTTCAGCTCATGCAGGGCGCTGTATCTTGAGGCACTTTCGATGTAAATCTTCGAAGGGATACATCCTTCGAAGAGGCATGTTCCGCCAAGGCCTTTACCTTTTTCCACAACGGCGACTTTTAAACCGCTGCCGGCCAATAAATTAGCACCGGGAGTTCCTCCTGAACCGCCGCCGATTACAACAACATCATAATTCTCTTTCATATCTTCACCTCTCATCAAAATAATGAATTTCATTCAATACATTTCAAGTATAATCTTTTTCAAAACTCAAATACAAATTGTTGTGCGTTTAATCCGATCACTCGCATCTCTCCATTGAAATGGAGAGTCTTCCCGTTTCTGATCGTAAAAAAGCAGTCCCGCAATTGGGACTACTTGATTATCTGCCTTCTAATTCGATCTCGTGCAATTCGTATTCATTAACAAGACGAGGCGATCTTTTGTTGAACAATCCTGCTATTTGCCAATGGAATTTAAGATAAGTTGCAAGCAAAGGAACTTGGATAAGAGGAGCTATCGCGGCAGGCACCGCAGCAAGGCCTATGCCTCCTGCAAGTGCTATCGCCATTGCTGTTCCTTCATTTTTCCCAACGGATGTAAACACTATTGCCATGTGGTCTCTGTATTTTACCATTAACAAGATGTCTACAACGGTCAAAAGCAAGATGGTTATAACGTAATAAAGTGTTAAAGGTGCAAGAGTAACGAGAACAGATTGCCATTGGGATGTTATAAGATGAGCTTGTTCCATGAATATCAAAAAGATCATGGTAAACAAGGCAATCAACGAAATGGCAGGAAGCGAAGCTCTTGCCTTTGAAAGAGCCTTTTTGCCGCCCTTCGATTCTATCGAACTTTTGGTTGCAAAACCAAGCAGCATGGGTATCGCGACTATGATTATGAGAGTTTGTATGATTTCAAACATTGGGAATGGAACATGAAAACTGGCACCGAAGATTGAAAGCCATAAAGGGACAACCGCAAGAGCAAGTATGAACTGAATAGCGACAAGAATTGTTGAAAGTTCCGTGTTGCCTTTTGCCAGTCCTGTTGCAGCAATCGCCATTGAAGAGCACGGAACGGCAAAAACAAGAATCAGTCCAAAAGATAAATAAGAATTCATTGGTATGATTTTTATCAGCAAGGCCATCAAAAGAGGAGCATAAATCAATCCTATTGCCAAGCCAAAAATAAACTGTTTCCACATCTTCGGTATATTGCTCAGTTCACTGAAATTCAAGCCAACCATCATCGGATAGATCATGAACACGATGATCACCAAATTTAAAATCTGAAGGAATGGTTTTATGGTTCCTATTTGTTTAAACAAAGGAAATCCAACGGATAATCCTAATATCATTGCTATTCCAACGTAAACCAAAAGATACTTATCCAAGTGTTGCTTCAACCTTTCCATCTTTCCAATTTTTACAAGATTCTTCACGTTATTTCACCTACCTTCATTTTGGTCAAATGCTCAAAATAATTCTATAATAATATAGTTTCTAAAAAGTTAAACGATATAACGACTAAAGTTAATTTCCTTATAAGAGTTCACTTTTTCACATGTGTACTCGATAGGGCATTGTCAATCTTTCAGTTCATGCAGGGAACTGTACCTTGAGGCACTTTCGATGTAAATCTTTGAAGGGATACATCCTCGAAAAGACATGTTCCGCTTAGATATGAATTTCAACTTCAATTCATCATAACACACTGCCGGCTATAGCCGGCAGTGATTAAAGTTGACAGATCATGTTTCTTTTTATCAAGCTATCCTTGCTCTTTTCGGCCTTTCAAAAAGAGCTATTACAAGTATAATAATACCCACGATTAAATCATTTACAAGATTAGCCATATAACCTCCGGTAATTAATGGAATAAAAGCCGCTATTATCATCCATATTCCACCTATTAAACCTATCGTCCAACCTTGCCATGCGGCATGTTCTGGGATCATCAAGAATCCGACTATCGCAACTATTATTCCTACAACCAGATCATTAACGAGATTTCCAGTTCCACCCATTGGAATGAACGATGCGATTATAAACCATATACCTGCTATTAAACTTGTCCAACCTCTCCATGTCATAACAAACACCTCCTAAAATTTGCTTTCAACTTATACTAAGCAACTATCGTGCCAAAGTTCTAAAAAGATGTTTTTCAGCATTTTTACGTAAAATTACGAATGTGGTAAAACACAATGCGAAAATTTTCTTCGCAGTTGAATTGTGAAAAGCAATTGTCGGTTGAATTTTAACTGCGTACATTTTCTTCGCAGCAAAATTGGAACTCTTTTGACGGCATTTTCACGATGCCATTCAAAAATATGTTTTCACTTTGTCGGGAAGGTTTTTTATCAACTTAGAAATCTAAGTAAGTCTGAAATGAAATATCTATGGACATCCATGATATAATTTCAAATGATTACTTTAAAATTCAAGGAGATGATCATCATGAAATGGGTAACGAGATCTCATGTGCATGTTGACAGAGTGGCCTGCCCCTGGCTGATAAAGAGATTTGTCGACAATCAGGCGGAATTTATATTTGTAACAAGAGAACTTGTTATGGATACCGCAAAAAATGAAAATGCCATACCTTTTGATGTTGAAGGCGTTGAACTTGGTCATAAGGATGGTCATTGCTCTTTCATATCGATCCTTGAAAAGTACAACATAAAAGATCCAACTCTAAAAAAATTGGGAGAAATAGTCAACGCGGCCGACACAGATCATCTTGATGCAAATAAATATGCAGCTGGCCTTGAAATCATAGCCAGAGGATTTTCCATCATGTATCCCGATGACGTTGAAAATCTCGAAGTACAGTTCAAGGTTTATGATGCGCTTTACGATGCTTTGAAATTATACTAAACCAACTTTAATAGTGAAGTCATTTGACTTCAGCAATTGCCTTTCGGTGTCTGGTCCTCGCTTCGCTGCGGAGGCCACCTGCAAGACAATTTGCTCTCCGTCAAATTTTATTTATACGTTGATTTTGAAAAAGATTTAGTATAAGGGTGGTCTGATCTGAATGAAGAAAAGTAAGTTCATAGATTTCTTTGCTCTGAATGGTTCCATGTTTTCGATGCTTATCCTTGTTATTTTGGTAGGAATAGGTCAATATATGGGCGACAAATTCCTACCGCTTTACCTTATGGCCGTTGGTGGAAGCGCTATCACAGTAGGCATTTTGGGTGGTATGCAGAACTTTTTAGGGGCTATTTATTCTTTTCCTGGCGGATATCTCAGCGATAAAATAGGGTATAAAAAATCTCTGATCGTTTTTACGTTGATGTCGATTGCGGGATATTTGCTCGTCATAATATTTCCATCGTGGCAATACGTACTTATCGGTGCTATTTTCTTTATCGCATGGTCTGCGATAGCCATGCCAGCCATCATGAGTTTGATTTCGGATGCCGTGCCGAAAAACAAAAGGGTTATGGGAGTTTCGATGCATTCACTTTTCAGAAGAATCCCTATGGCGCTTGGTCCCCTTATAGGAGGGATTCTGATAGGAATATACGGTTTAACTAACGGCGTCAGACTTTCTTTCATCATCGCAATCGGATTTGCCATTGTCGCTATATTTCTTTTTAATGTTCTTATAAAAGATGAAGGCAAAAAAGATGAACCTGTCAGGATGAGATCCATGATAAAGAATTTAGCGAGTAAGAACTTGAGAACATTGTTGATATCCGATATACTTGTAAGATTTTGCGAACAGATTCCGTATGCCTTCGTCGTTGTATGGGTTGTGGAAAAGAACGGCCTTAGCGCGTTTCAGTTTGGAATTTTGACGACAATCGAAATGGTGACGGCCATGATCATCTATGTGCCTGTTGCTTATCTGGCAGACAAGCACACAAAAAAACCTTTTGTCGTTATAACTTTTGCATTTTTCACGCTCTTTCCGCTTGTGCTTCTGTTTTCCAGAAGTTTCGAATTCCTTGCCTTGGCTTTCATAATAAGAGGCCTTAAAGAATTCGGTGAGCCGACGAGAAAATCATTGATAATGGATTTTTCTCCCGAAGGACAGAAAGCAGGCACTTTCGGTGCGTATTATCTCGTAAGAGACGGTATAGTATCCGTGATGGCTTTTCTTGGTGCTTTTTTATGGATTGTTTCACCTTCGGCTAATTTTCTGACGGCTTTTGCATTCGGACTGATCGGGACTGTGCTTTTCTGGATATTCGGAAGATCTGTTCCGAACAATCAAATTGCCGGTAAGGAGTTATCTTGAAAGTAACAGATGCAGTACAAAAAAGGCGCATACTTTCTCTCGAAATTCTGCCTCCTGACAGAGGTCAGGAAATAGATGAAATTTTTTCCACGATAGATGAACTTATGAGATTTTCGCCTGCTTTTATAAATATAACGAGGCATGCCTCAGAAACAAGTTACATCGAGTTTGACGATCGAATAATAAAGGTTCCGAATGTAAAAAAACCCGGGACCGTTGGCGTAAGCGCAGCCATAAAAAATAGATATAACGTTGATGTTGTACCACACGTGCTTTGCATGGGAATGAACAAGTTTGAAATAGAAGACATGCTTATAGATTTGAAATACCTCAATATAGAAAATGTTTTTGTCATAAGAGGAGAAATCGAAAATAAAAGAGAAATCGATCCTGAAAAGGACAATTATCATCACGCCAATGAATTGGTTGAACAAATTTCCAACATGAATAAAGGTGTGTATATATACCCGGTCAATAATCCGAAACCCACGAATTTTTGTATAGGAGTCGCAGGTTATCCGGAGAAACATTATGAGGCTTTGAACTTCGAAGAAGATATGAAAAATTTAAAGAAAAAAGTCGATGCCGGAGCTAATTACATCATAACACAGATGTTTTTCGATTTCTACGTATACAAAAACTTCGTTGAGAAAGCAAGAGATTACGGAATAAATATTCCCATAATTCCTGGAATAAAACCAATAGTACAGACTAAATCGATGTTGAAAATACCAAGCACCTTTTTCATCAATATTCCCAACGATCTCGTAGTGGCCATGCAAGAAGCAAGGACCCCCAAGGAAGAATTCGAAGTCGGTACGAAATACATGGCAAAGCTTGTAAAAGAGTTGTTCGATTACGGAGCTCCCGGAATACACGTTTTTACGATGGGAAAAGGTAAATCGACAAAAGCATTGCTTGAAAGAATTTTTTGAAAGATCCTCTTTTTATTCCCGACTTGATCGGGAATCTCATCCGAATTTTACATATAACTCAGCATGAACTTGACATCTTTATTTTTAAGTGTTATAATCATAAAGTAAGTTAATTAACGGAGGTGAGAATTGTGAAGATTCCTCTTTTCGATCTGACAAGACAGTACAAGAGTATGCGTGAAGAAATGCTGAAAAAAATAGACGAGACGATATCAAGCGGGGTCGTCATATTGGGTCAGAACGTGGAAGAAATAGAAGAAAAAGTGGCAAATTACGTTGGAACGAATTACGCCGTAGCGGTTGGTAATGGAAGCGATGCCTTACTTTTGGCCCTACAATCGATGGGGATAAAGCAGGGGGATCATGTTCTCACCACACCTTACACTTTTTTCGCAACCGCAAGTGCCATAACAAGACTTGGAGCTGTTCCAATTTTTGTGGATGTGAATGAGGATTTCAACATAAATGTCGATCTTGTAAAAAAACAAATAGAATCGGATAATTTGATAAAAGCCGTCATACCTGTTCATCTTTTCGGGAAAAGTGTCAACATGGATGATCTTAAAGCAGTTTGTGATAAGTATGATGTTAAGATACTCGAAGATGCTGCTCAATCAATAGGTTCAGAAGCGATCGTTGACGGCCGAAAATTTAAAACGGGCTCTATCGGAGATGCAGGTATTCTTTCTTTTTTCCCGACAAAAAATCTCGGCGCTTACGGGGATGCAGGAATGGTACTTACCGATTCCGAAGAAATAGCCCAAAAAGTTAAATCTTTAAGGGTACACGGTGCACGTCAGAAGTACGTTCATGAAGAGATTGGATACAATTCCCGAATGGATGAGATTCAGGCTGCGATATTGAATGTAAAAATTCCTCATCTTGACGAATGGATAGATGCGAGAATCAAAATTGCAAAAAAATATTCCAATCTTCTCGGCAATTTTGTAAAATGCCCGGAAGTGCCTGGAGACAGAACATACGTTTTTCATCAATACGTGATAAGGACTGAAAGCCGCGATGATTTAAGAGAATATCTGACAAACGAAGGCATTGGCACGGCCATATATTATCCGATTCCTTTGCATCTTCAAAAATGTTTTTCATTTCTTGGATATAAAAAGGGAGATTTCCCGGTTGCCGAAAAACTTTCTCGAGAATCTCTCGCCATTCCGATCTTTCCAGAAATTAAACCTGATGAGCAAGATTACGTTGTCAATAAAATAAAATCTTACATGGAGGTAAGATCATGACTTTATTTGAAAAGATAACTTCAAAAAAGGCAACAGTCGGTGTGATTGGCCTTGGTTACGTTGGATTGCCGTTGGCAGTTGAAAAGGCCAAAGCGGGTTTCAACGTCGTTGGCTTTGATATTCAAAAAAGCAAAGTTGATATGGTAAATGCTGGTCACAATTACATAGGCGATATCGTGGATTCAGATCTCGAAAAACTCGTTAAGAATAAGAAATTAAGGGCAACAAATGACTTTGATGAGATAAAAAATTGCGACGTTGTTACCATTTGCGTTCCGACTCCTCTTGATAAATTCAAACAACCGGATCTGACATACATAATCGACAGCACAAAAGAAATTAAGCCGCGTCTTCACAAGGGAATGCTTGTTACGCTTGAATCCACAACATATCCGGGTACTACAAATGAAGTTGTGCTTCCGATACTTGAGGAAACCGGTTTGAGAGTCGGAAAAGATTTTTACCTTGCTTTCAGTCCGGAAAGGGTCGATCCCGGAAATTTGATTTACAAAACGAAAAATACTCCTAAAATAGTTGGCGGTGTAACCCAAGAGTGCACAAAACATGCAAAAGCCATGTATGAAGCCATATTGGAAGCACCTGTTAAGATTGTGTCTTCTCCGAGAGAAGCTGAAATGGCTAAAATACTTGAAAATACTTTTAGAATAGTCAACATAGCCCTTGCAAATGAAATGGCACTCGTCTCGAATAGAATGGGAATAAATTACTGGGAAGTCGTAGATGCGGCCGCAACAAAGCCGTTTGGATTCATGCCATTTTATCCCGGTCCAGGCGTCGGAGGACATTGTATACCGATAGATCCGTTTTATCTTACTTACAAAGCAAGAGAATACGATTATCACACGAGGCTCATAGAACTTGCCGGAGAGATAAACGATTCTATGTCTGAGTATGTCGTCGAAAGGTTTTCCGATCTTTTAAACAAGAAGAAAAAATGTTTAAACGGTTCTAAAATTCTAATTATGGGAGTTGCTTACAAAGGTGATATCGATGACATAAGAGAATCGCCAGCACTCAAGGTTATCGAGCATCTCGAGAAAAAGGGTGCTATCGTGGTTTATCATGATCCATACATTCCGCAGTTTACTCATAACGATAAAACTTACAAAAGTGTTGAAATTACGAAGGACCTTTTGAGTTCTGTCGATGGGGTATTGATAACGACGGCACATAAAAAACACGTTGATTATAAATTTTTGCTCGACAACGCGCCTCTCGTTTTTGACACGAAAAATGTCACGAAGGAATTATCCGCCGAGCATAAATATCTTAATATTGAGGTGATTTGATGAAATTAAAGGCCGGGCTTATAGGTTGTGGAAGAATAGGAACGCAAAAACATCTTGAATCTGCCATAAAAAATTCGGATATCTTTGAGTTTAGCTCCGTTTGCGATCCAATAAAAGAAAGGGCCGAAAATGCTGCCCTGATACTCGAAAAAGCGGGACTGAAGAGGCCCGAGATTTATACTGATCATAAAAAGATGCTTGAAAAAAAATTAGATTTTGTTGCCATAGCGACGGAATCGGGTAAGCACAAAGATATAACGATCGATGCTTTGAGATCGGGGAAGCACGTGCTTGTTGAAAAACCCATGGCGCTGTCTACAAAAGATGCCAAAGATATGTGTGATACGGCCAAAGAGATGAAATTGAACTTTGCGGTGTGTTTCCAAAACAGATTTAATCCAGCAGTTCAGGAGTTGAGAAAGAAAATAGAATCTAACGCTTTCGGGAAAATCTTTCACGCTCATATAGCGGTTAGATGGAATAGAAACAAGGCTTACTACGATCAAGCTCCATGGCGTGGCACATGGGCCATGGACGGCGGTGTGCTTTCGAATCAATCGACCCACGGCATCGATTTACTCCAGTGGATGCTCGGTGGAGAGATGAAAGAAGTTTACGGTTATATAACCAATCTTAACCATTCTTACATAGAGGCTGAAGATCTTGGAACAGGCATAGTTAAATTTTCAAACGGTTCGGTTGGTATTATCGAGGGTACATCAAATGTTTATCCGAAAAATCTTGAAGAGGTTTTTTCGATTTTCGGTGAACACGGTACCGTCGTGATAGGTGGTTTGGCCACAAATAGAATTTTGACATGGAGATTTGAAAACGAAGACAAACATCCATTCATGGATTTACCTGATCCTGAAACGGTTTACGGTTCAGGACATGTTCCGCTTTACAGAGATTTCGTTGATTCTATAAAAAATGGACATCCTCCTTACATTACCGGTGAAGAGGGAATGAAGGCACTTGAGATAATACTCGGTATCTATCAATCCTCTCTTTATGGGCGACCGGTACAATTCCCCATTGATTTTTCAACATCTTCTATGTTCCCCCTTCGAAAGTGAGAAGCACGGAATTCCGTGCTTCTTTTTTGATCAAAACATAATCGTATAGAATGACAGCGCAAATAAGTTTTTTATATATATTGTGTTTATAATATGTTTTGTTGTAATTACATTCATCACTTTTGTTAATTATTTGATCCGTTCGTTCTATCCCTTGTGGAACAGTCATTTCCGTCATTTCGCTCCAAAATCACCACATTTTCACTTTTGGACATGCTTTGGTATAAAACACTCACCCACATTTTTTATACCCCTTAAATCGTTGATCTTGAAGATGGATGATTTTCTTACATAATGCACATTTAAGTTATATACTTAATCAAGTTTAAAAATGAAGTCATTTGACTTCAGCAAATGCCTTTCGGTGTCTGGTCCTCGCTTCGCTGCGGAGGCCACCTGCAAGGCAATTTGCTCTCCGTCAAATTTAATTATATTTCGATTCTGAAAAAGATTTAGTATACTTAATCAACTTTAAAAGTTAAGCCAATTCTGTTATAATCTGCAAGATGGATAAAAATTTTGATCTTATGGCTTTAACAGCCTTTGGCATTGAAAGTGTCACGAAGATGGAGTTGCAAAAACTTGGGTATGAAACGAAAGTTGAGGATGGTCGTGTAAACTTTCGCGGCAATTTCGAAGACATAGTACGTTCCAATTTATGGCTAAGGACGGCAAATCGCGTTATGATAAAAGTTGGAAGTTTTGATGCACGGGATTTCAATACGCTCTTTGATAAGACGTTTGATATCGATTGGGATTATTTTCTTACAAATGACGCAAAATTTCCCATCGAAGTTTCGTCCGTCAAATCAACGCTTTCGAGTGAACCTGCTTGTCAGTCGATAATAAAGAAAGCCATTGTTGAAAAACTTAAAAAGCGCTATCATGTTGAAATGTTTCCTGAAGACGGTGCGCTTTACAGGATAAAAGTTTATATACTCAAAGATCACGTTACAATTGGAATCGACACAACCGGTGATAGTTTAAACAGAAGAGGCTATAGAACTGAAATATCAGAGGCTCCTTTGAAAGAAACGATGGCAGCCGCAATCGTCATGCTGAGTAAATGGAATGGCGATTTGCCGCTTTGGGATGGCTTCTGTGGTTCTGGTACAATTCCCATCGAAGCCATGATGATGGCCAAAAGAATCGCTCCAGGGATTTTGCGTAAGTTTGCCTATGAGAAATGGAGAAATTTTCCAAACGACATCATTGCTGATGAAAGGAAAGAGGCAAAAAAGGCCATATCGGAGTCTAATGTAAAAATAATCGGATCAGATGTGGATAACAGAATTATAAATTCTGCTGTAAGAAATGCTGGAAGAATGGGCCTTGAAAGGTATATAGATTTTCGCGTTTCGAGCGTTGAAAAATTCACACCCGAAGGTTCAAGAGGATTTTTCATATCTAATCTTCCGTACGGCAAAAGAATGGAAATTGATGCGAACATTTACGAGGTGCTAAAAGATAAATTTGATCATCTCAATGGATGGAAATTTTTCTTTCTGACGGCAGATAAAGATTTCGAGAGATCCTTTTTGAGAGCTGATGGTAACAGAAAGATGTTCAACGGAAGAATAGAAGTCAGACTTTACAAATACGAAAGGAGAGGTTAAAATTGATCTTCACACTGACTATGAATCCAAGTCTTGATAGGTATCTTTACATCGATGAGTTAATTCCGGATGATTCCATAAGGGTAAAAGAGACACAGGAATACGCCGCCGGAAAAGGTATAGATGTTTCACGCGTTATAAAAGAAATAGGCGGAACATCGATAGCAATATGTCCTTTGGGAGGATCGAATGGCGAAAGAATGGAATTCATGTTGGATAACGAAAGGGTACTTTATGCCGCGGTAAGGATAAAACATGAAACAAGAATGAACATCATAGTCCAAAGTCGCAAAAACCAATACAGACTTAATTTGCCGGGTAAAGCTTTGAGTGAAAGCGAATATGAAATGGTAATAGACATGCTCAAAACGATTTTAAGAAAGGGAGATACGCTTGTCGCATCTGGAAGCTTGCCACCAGGATTACGTCCGTCTGTTTACGGTGATATTGTCAAAATCGCAAAGTCAAAAGACGTAAGAGTTTACGTGGATACAGACGGAGATAACCTAAAAGAAGCCGTCAAGGAAGGACCATTTGGAATAAAGCCAAACATTCATGAATTATCGCGCCTTATCGGTAAAGAAATCAAAATAGAAGGAGTCGAAAAGGCCGCTGAGGATGTCGCAAAAAAATATGGAATTTCAAACGTGCTTGTTACCCTTGGCGGAGACGGCTCCATATCGTTGATAGAAGGCCATATTTACAGCATGAAACCGATAAAGGTCAAAGTCAAGGGAGGCGTCGGCGCGGGTGATTCATTTTTGGCGGGTTTTGTATCTAAAAGAGATGAATCAATAGAAGATGCACTTAGATTGGCAAGCGCATGCGGAGCGGCTGCGGTTATGAATGAGGGAACAACGCTTTCAAAGAAGGCCGATGTTGATAGGTTAATAAAAGAAGTGGAGCTCGTCAAGATAAAATAATGTTAAAACAAATTGCGTCAAAAATATCTCATGAATGGCTTTTTTTGATCTCGGTTTTGTTTGCGATTCTCACGATAATCGTCGTGAGAAAGAATCCTATCACTTTTATAGGATCAGATCAGATTAGAGTACTCTGGATATTGTTCATCATGATGATCATAAATTCAGGGTTGAAAGAGAAAGGTGTTCTCGATTACTGGGGCATTCATTTGATATCAAGATCAAAAGATATACGTATGGTTTCCGTTTTACTTTTGATTTTGACCGCTGTACTTGCTCCGCTTGTGACAAATGATGTAACCTTACTCGTCATAGTGCCTCTTACGATAAGCATCGCAAAAAGATCTGATTTCGATCCCCTTTGGCTTGTAATTCTTGAATCAGTCGTAGCAAATGGAATGAGTTCTTTCACGCCTTTTGGGAACCCTCAAAATATTTACATTTACACCCATTACCAATCCCCAACGATAGAGTTCATGCTTTACGTTGCATTATTTTCAATTCTTTCGCTTTTGATTGCCTTGATCACCATTTTTTTCGTAAAAAATAAACCTGTAAGTCGCGTTTCGAGGATTGTAACGCTTAAAAAACAATGGTGGATGTACTTGTTGCTACTTTTTCTTATGATAGCGTCTATACTGAGATTTGGAGATATCTTCGTGATAGGAGGTTTTATACTCGCATACGTTATCTTATCAGATAGAAGATTACTTTTCGACGTTGACTATTTTCTACTTGGGACATTTATCGCGTTTTTTGTTTTATCCGGAGAAATATCCTCTATGTCATGGCTTCAGAATTTACCTGCTTTTTTGAACAACGGAAAAAATGTGTTTTTAACATCGGCATTGCTTTCTCAAATTATAAGCAACGTACCATCGGCCATCGTTGTTTCAGCTTTTACGAGTCTTTGGAAACCGCTGCTTTTAGGGGTAAGCGTCGGAGGATTTGGAACTTTGGTCGGATCTTTGGCAAACATAATAGCCTTTTCTATATACAAAAAAGATTTCAAATCCAATTACCTTAAGTATTTTCATCTTTATTCGATACCTTTGTTTTTGGGAATGCTTGCTTTGTTTTCCTTTGTATGACAAAAAGCCGGGTCTTTCGACCCGGTCATTCGTTTCTTTTATTGGGCGGTGTTGACTGCTTTCACAAATCCCTGTTCACCGTAAACATTTTGAATTCCACCGAGCGTGTGCGTGTATGCAAATTCAACCTGATCCGGTCTGTAAGCTTCCATAAGATTAGAAGAGTATATCACGACGTATGGTACATCATCTTCTAACATTTGCTCAAGTTTAAACGCATATTCACGCGCTTTTGTCATATCGGTCTGGGCTATGAATTCATGAGCCAATTCTTCGAATGTCGGATCAACATATCCTGGAGAGTTAAATCCGCCGGGAACATTCTGAGACCTGGCGAAAAATTCTTGAATGTAACTCGGGTACACGGTAATTCCCCATCCGAGCATGTAAATGTCAAAGTTGAAATTTTCATTAAATACCGCGTTGACTATGTTGTTGAAGCTTGTAAGATTGGCATAAAGCGGTATTCCTATGTCATTTGCCCACTTCTCAATCCACAACGCTATCGTTGCCCTTATCGGATCGTATCCTGCGGATGGTGCGAGCATCGTTATCTGTTTTATGAGTTTTCCGTTTGGACCCATCAATCCTTCTCCGCGTTGGACGAGCTGACCGTTCTTCATCTTTGGAGGTATAAGCCATGTAAATCCTGCCTTTTTAAGTTCGTTTATCGCAGCTTCATATCTTTGAGCGGTGTCCATACCTTCTCCATAATATTTGAGATTTGGGTCGTACCAGAATTTGTTGCCTGGAGGCACCAAAGATGCGAGAGGTACTATCGATCCAGGAAGAATTTTGTCTGCGAGCATATGTCTGTCTATCAAATAAGCTATGGCAACTCTGAATCCTTTGATGTTCATCGGGTATTTTCTCATGTTGAAGGCTATGTAATCAAAGCCGAGATCCTGATTTTGAACGATTTTAACTTTTGGATTTGTTTGAAGTTCCTGAACGAATCCCTTTTCAAGTCCGTTAGGACTTAACATGTAACCTATCGTACCCTTCATAAGGGCGGCAACAGCCGCTGTCTGATTCTGATAGATGTCGTAGACTATCGAATCGACGTAAGGGCCTGTTACGAAATCGTGAAGCACAGTGCCCTCTGGAGTGCCGTAGTAGGTTGCATTTATACCAAGTGCCGGATCAACGTACTGAACCGCACCGTTTGCGTATTCTATTTCGTGTTCGCCTTTAAAAGAGTAATTTTGAATGCCGGTATCTTTGATAAATGCGCCATGTTGCCATTGAGAAACGGTGATCGGGCCTATCGACGGCTCGTCGTAGAGATTCGTATCGTAATTCATCATGTACTGTGACGGATTAGATGTTTTAATCGCGGCTTCGTAGACAGGTTTCCAAAAATTCGCGTTGACGATTGGAGCCATAAGTGTGTCATATATGAATTCTCCGCTTGGTTGTTTAACGTAAAGATCGACTGTATAATCGTTAACCTTCACGGCTTTGAAAAATTCGTAAGGTGTTGCCGGATAATCTCCTCCCCAGTTTCCGGGAAGTTGAAGTTCATAAGGCACGTTGTAGGAAAAAACGACATCGTTTGCCGTAAACGGGTCCCCATTTGACCATTTGACACCCTTAAGAAGTTTAACCGTCGTGACGTAAGCGCTCGTTCCATCAAAGGTCGTCTTTTCAAAAGGAGACCACATTCCGTCTGCAAGACTGGGAACCAACTGGTTAGTAACATCTGACAAACCGTAGAGTGATCCATACTTGTCGATGGCTGGATAGAAATTCCACGAAGTTGCATTTGGTCCTAACATAGACCAGATGTTAAGAGATGTGATGTCGGAATACATTCCGAAATTCACAACTCCGCCGGCGAGTGCGGCACCAATGAACATCGTGCCAATTAATAATAATACAAGTACTGTTTTCATTGCCGAAACCTCCCTTCAAAATGTAAAGATGCGGTAAAAACCGCCATAATAAACGAAATAAACATAAAAAGAAACAACGGTGTTGTTTACTTTTATTGACACAATTGTTTAATGTTTATTGCTTAAAAGTACCTACAACTTAATTAATATCTTAACTCTTAACAAATTAGATGTCAATTAAGATTTGTTATAAAACAGGTAAAGAAAAAATTACAGCCATGATTGAGAGTATATCAGATTTCGATCAAATTTTCTTTTTCTATTTCCATTTTACCTATTTCAACGTATCTGAGCGCGATTTTTTCATGCACAGGTATAAAGAGTTTTATCTTTACAGTTTCACCAAAAACGGGAGGGGATGAGTAAAAATACCCTGATTTTCTTAATCGATATCTTACTTTGTCGAATTCGTCGTATTCACATTGAATTTCAACGATTCGCCCTTCGAGAAATCTTTTCTTTTTGGCATTTTCAAGGACATTTTTTGCGGCATATCCGTAAGCGTCGATTAAACCTCTTATGCCGAGTTTTACACCACCGAAGTATCTTGTCACAACCACAACGATTCTGTCCAGTTGAAAGGATCTTATCATGTTAAGGATGGGCATGCCGGCAGTTCCGGATGGCTCACCGTTATCGGAGGACAATTCAAATTCTCCAATTTTGTAAGCCCAACAATTGTGGTTTGCATCTTTGAATTCCTTTGAAATTTTAGATATGAATGATTTGGCATCATCTGTGCTTTTGACGTGTTCTGCCGTTGATATGAAGATCGATCTCTGAATCGTTACCCGTTCTCTTCTACCTTCGATCGATGTAAATGAACCAAAGCCTATGTTTTCATCCTTCATAGATGATGGGTTTTCTGAAAGCATCTTTACAGATGTTGTCCATGGATTTGAAACGAAGTCTATAAAGATTGGAAGTTTTAAGATCGAAGTTTAACTGTTCCTGTGCAAGCGCGATATCAACATTTCTGTTTTGAATTGCACTTTTGAATTCAGAAAGATTTGAAATCAAAGGTATCGAAGATCTGTCAGAAATAAGTCTGAGAATATGGCTTGAATTTTTTCTGAAACCTAAAAGTCTTAAGTATTGGGGTCCTGATTCGTTTGATCTCGAAATGAATTCTCTGTCAATTTCAAAAATACCGTACATCATCCTTCTTTTTATCCTTGTGAAGGTAAAACGTTTTGTCTTGACAATTTTAAGGAAGGATTTTGAATCTTTTGCGTAACATGCAGCCTTAAAGAACCTTTCGGATAGTCCTTCATTGAAGCCGTAGATTTTTTCAAGTCCTTCCCTTCTCAAAAGTATGATCTTTGCACGCAAAAGATCAAAAAAATCATCGAAAAAAACTGGTCCTTTCCCATTTGCGAATTCTCTTTGAAGTATTTCGGCCGAAAAATAAGGTAAACTTTCAATTTTTTCTCCCTTAGATATCGCTTTCCTTATAGCCGTTGCGCTCGGAATTGAGTTTATATTTTCATCGTTGTAATTCGACCCTATTCTTTTTATGATGTGGGGCTTTATTTTAGACCTCAATTTTTTTAAAGCAACGATATATTCTATGCCAAGAATGTTATTTGAATATCTCATTTCTTCCGCTTTTTCATCCAACATCTTTGAAATAGCAAGTCTTCTTGCGTTTGGAAAAGATAATCCTGTCTTAAGTTTTTCTTTGAGTTCGATTTTGAACTCTTCGGATTCTTCAAAGATCAAAGATGCTATTTTTTCAATATTTTCAATGTCATTACTTTCAGAACCAAAAACGAGATCGTCCACTACATTTGTGGCATTTATCATTCCAATAGCGCCCTTGGCAAAACCACTTGCATCTTGAATTGCATAAATGGCGGGAAGTTCAAAAACCACGTCCACCCCGGCACGCAAAGCCATTTCTGCCCTTGCAAATTTTTCAACGATGGCAGGTTCTCCTCTTTGAACGAAATCACCGCTCATCACCGCAATCGTGAAATCTGGTTTTACAAGATCGGTTGCGCTTCTTAAATGGTAGAGATGGCCGGCATGAAACGGATTATATTCAACTATGATACCGAGTACTTTCATGATTCACCAACTGCGTATAAAAGATCGAGCATGGAAATGATGGTCATCAAAACTGTGTAAAGAAAGATCAAGAAACCTATCAAGTAAAGGAAAGAATTGTTTGTCTGAACTCTAAAAAATTCAAATCCAAACCAGTTCATGCCGTAGAATGTCATTTCAAATGTTTCGAAAATTAAGGCCGCAGAGTTTGCTATAACGGCAATGGAAGAAAAGAGATAACCTGTATATCCGTCTGTTAGCCTTTTGACATTTGATATTTGAATTGATATGCCTGCAATTATCATTGAAATCAAAATGGCCAAAAAAAAGCGGGAAAGGTAAATAGTCGTCCCAAAAAACTGATTCATAGAAAGTGACATCGTGACTATCGTCAGGAAAAGTACAAGAATAGTACCTGCGGCAAAGATCTCGATCTCAGCCGAAAAAAAATTGATAAATGTCCTAAAAGTCCTCAAATTCAAAACACCTCGAAATCATTGTATTCATGAATTGGAGATTCTTCAAACTCAACGGAATCGACTCTTGAAAAAGTAGAACCTTCATACAGATACTTCTCGAATGTCAGCAAGTTTAGTTCATCTCCCTCAGCAACGACTTTGACAGATCCATCATCGATATTTTCAACGTATCCTTTTATTTCAAGAGCTTTCGCACGGTTGTAAATGAAAGATCTGAAGCCAACACCTTGGACTATTCCCCTTATGATGTAAACTTTCGAAATCATCATAGCTCACCAATTGATTCAAGATATTTGAGAGATCTAAAAGTGCCCATTCCGTCATCGTTATCGGTTACGTAAGTTGCCAATTTCCCAAGTTTTTCGTTCCCGGGAACCATTGCAAAACTTATCCCGGATTTTTCAAGCAATTCTGCGTCATTTTCTCCATCTCCGAAAGAGATGATATCTTTGAAAGAAAAATTCAATTTCTTGGAAATAAATTCAACCGCAGATTTTTTGTTGACACCCTTTTTTACGAACTCAAGATAAACCTTTGAAGAAGTGAAAATGTCAATGTTTTTATGGATTGTCTGTTTTGCATTTTCCTTTATGAGATTGATTTTATCTGGAGTGTCAAAAGCAAGAATTTTAAATATACATCCCAATTTAGCAACGTCATCAAGGCTTTGAACAAGTTGGTATTCAATTTCGGCTTGTTGAGAGTAAGCACGAGAAAATTCGTTCTCTTCTTCAACGTAAAGTAGATCATCGACGTAAATCTGCCTGTGAACTTTTTCCTTTCTTAAGAAATTCAGGACTTCAATTGCATCATCAAAACCGAGACAAAATTCGTAAAAATCATCGTTAAGATGGATTAAAGATCCATTGTAAGCGATCTCTATACCTGAAAGATCGTTTTTTTTGAGCAATCGATCCATTGACGAGAACATTCTTCCAGACGCGAATATAACTGTATGTGATTGTGATAGATTTTTAATTAAATCTCTCAATCTTGGATCTATTTGAGAATCAACGACAATTGTTCCATCAAGATCAAAGATGAGGATCTTTTTCATGAATAGTCGAACCTCTTTTCCGAAAACATTCAAGTATTATTATATCAGTTCAAGTTCAAATGTGAGATACCTCAACTTAGATCTGGAGATTTTTCGAATACAGCGTAAGTTAAACCTATGACAACGCAAAATATTCCAAAGAAAAGATATCCATTTGCCACTCCAAACGTATTCGAAATCCATCCTCCCAAAATGTATCCGAACATCATGGCAATTCCACTCGTTGTCATCCAAAAAAGCGCGTGAGCATTGGATCTGTGAAATGGATCTATTTTTGAGTTAACGTAATAAAAAACTGCGTAATATATGGCTACCCAGTTGAAGAACTCAAAAGCCTGAAGGGCGACAACGATGTATGGGTTCATGATCAAAAAGGTTAAAATCCATCTTATGCCGAAGGCAATAGCACCCAATACAAGCATATTTTTTACACCCAATTTTTTTACTATCTTGTCTGACAAAAAGAAAAAGGGTATTTCGGCTAAAGCCTGAACTGCTATTGATATACCCGCAAATGAAACGGGATATCCTCTTGATTTCATGAAAATCGGCATAAAATAGAGTCCGAATCCGTTCGAAGAGATGACAAGGATTTCAAACAAAAGCATTCTGTAAAATTGCGGCGGTAAATTTTTAAAGGAAAATTTTGTTTTTTGACCTGCGTTGTATCCACGAGTTTTAGGTGTTAAAAATGAAATGATACCTATAAAAGCAAAGGACAGGGAACCTATGAGAAAAAAGATGAAATCATTCGTAACATATCCGAGGATGAACATCACAATTGCATATCCTAACGATCCCATCATCCTAGCCTTACCGAAAGAAAATCCAAATTTATTCGCGTTATAACTTGCCATTGATTCTGCTACGGGTATGATTGATGTCCATAAAAATCCTATTGATATGGAAAATATGAAGATCATCCAAAAACCGTTAGAAATGTAGATAAGCCATAGAGACAATGCGGTGACAAATGAGATAAAAGCAAGAATGTAATTTTTTATTCTTCTATCCGAAATATGCATCCAGAAAGGGTTTGATATCAAGATGATTATAGAAGTAGCACTCCCGAGAATCCCGTTTTGAAGATCGGAAAAACCGAGTTGGTTGAAATAATTTCCTATGAATGTGAAAAAAGCCATTGGAATATATATTGAAAACTCAAGAAGCCAGAAAGACCAGATCATAAAACCTCCATGAAATATTTAAAAAATGAGGAAATGGAACTGTAAGCCGGATTCTGTCTTGGATGATCATCTATCTTGGAAATGTGTTTCCACATTCCTCTAGCGACCTACCAGAGGGATCGGTGGGCCACCTTATAACCCCTCGACTTGGTCTTGCTTCGGGTGGAGGTTACCAGGCCGACCAGTCACCAGGTCGGCGGTGAGCTCTTACCTCGCCTTTCCATCCTTGCCCTTTCGGGCGGTTTTCGTTTCTATGGCCCTTTTCAAGGATCACTCCTTCCGGGTGTTACCCGGCACCCTGCCCTTGGAAGTCCGGACTTTCCTCGGCTTTCACCGCGATCATCCGTTCCATTTCCTCTTTTTATGCGTTAAAAAAATTTTCTTTTTTCAAAATTTTCATGAATTCCGGATCATTATGAAACAGCGTTACAGGTGTTACAGACACATACCCTTGCTCAACTGCATGGTAATCAGCCTGCGGATCCCTGTCGTCTTCGATGATCTCACCTAACATCCAGTAGTACGTGTTTCCAAAAGGATCTTGCCTGGCCTCAAAAAAATCTCTGAATCTTCTCTTCGATTGATGAGTCAATTTGAATCCCTTGAGATCATCGTAATCGACCGCCGGAATATTCAAATTTATTGCGGAAAATTTCGGAAAATTGGCAAAATCTATATGTTTTATAAGTTCAACAAGTGCTTTGGTGGCCGACACAAAATTTGGATTACTTGTCGAACAACTTGAAACCGCTATTGACGGTACTTCCATCATAGCTCCTTCAAGTGCTCCAGAAACTGTTCCAGAATACATAACATCTGTTCCCAGATTTGCCCCTTTGTTTACACCGCTGACAACGAGATCAACTTTTTTATCACCTAAAATAGCCTGGATCCCGAGTTTAACACAGTCAGCAGGTGTACCGTTAACGGCATATCCAAAGAACTCATTACCGAACTTAATTTCTTTGGCCCACAAGGGATTTCTTATCGTTATCGCATGCCCAGTGGCACTTCTTTCAATGTCTGGAGCAACAACGTGAACTTCACCTATTTCCGATAATTTTCTGGCAAGAATTATGATTCCTTCTGACATTATACCATCATCATTCGTTATGAGTATTCTCATTAGATCACCTCCAAAATTGTTCATCTATTTTACAATAAAAACCCACTCCTTGACAAGAAGTGGGTAACGTGGCGCGCCTGACAGGAGTTGAACCCGCAACATTCGGATCCGAAGTCCGACGCTCTATCCAATTGAGCTACAGGCGCAACTTTGGGGTGGCTGGTGGGGCTTGAACCCACAACATTCGGATCCACAGTCCGACACTCTACCAATTGAGCTACAACCACCACGCTATGGCGCGCCCAGCAGGAATTGAACCTGCAACCTACGGATTAGAAGTCCGTTGCTCTATCCAATTGAGCTATGGGCGCTTACGTAAAAAATTATATCACATCGTTTTTTTGATTACAAGTTCAGCCTGAACTTTTCCGTTAAATCTTTGGATATAACCTCATCGATTTCGAACATCGTGAGTTTTGCGTTTACTTCTTCGACGGGAACGGATAACAACATTGAAATTTCTTCTGATGTCTTTGGTCCATCTTTCAAAATGTCAAGTATCGGATCGGAAAGAGATTTTTGGGCTTTACCCGTTCTTACATAACCAAATTCTTCAAGTATATCCTCCGACGAGGATACACACTTTGCTCCATGCTTTATCAGATTATTTGTTCCTTCGCTTGTTACGGAAAAAATCGATCCCGGAACGGCAAATACTTCTCTTCCCTCTTCAAGGGCAAAGCGTGCCGTTATTAGAGAACCGCTCTTGTAAGATGCCTCAACGACGACAACACCCATTGAAAGGCCGGCTATAATTCTGTTCCTTTTTGGGAAAGTCCATTTATTCGGTTGAGTCCCAAGTGGAAATTCACTTACCAGGCATCCCTTCTCCATGACCTGCTGAAAAAGCGCCCTCTTTGATCTCGGATAAACCACATCTATCCCTGTTCCCAAAACACCTACCGTAAAACCGTTTTTAACAGCCTCTTCATGCGCTGCGGAATCTATTCCATGAGCCAAACCACTTACTATAACAACACCTGCCTTAGAAAGTTCAGTGGATATCTTCCCAGCAACTGCTCTTCCGTAAGAGGTTGCCATTCTTGATCCGACTATGGCTATTGAAAAATTGTTCATCACACTGATTTCATTCCCCATGACGTAAAGCAACAAGGGCGGATCACTTATGTGCGAAAGTGCGATTGGATATCTTTCATCCCCGATTGGAATGAGATTAACTTTAAGCGCTTCACATCTTCGTATTTCTTCCGTTACCGCTTTTGAATACGGATCTTTGTTCAAGAGTTTAGAAACAGCCTCTTCTATTCTCATGATATCCCCCGTGATTTTCCTCTGTATCGATGATATCACAACAAAGGTTTAAATCAAGCATGAGATGGCTTATACTAAATCTTTTTTAAAAGCCGGCATAATAAATTCAAATTTGGCAGGTTGCAAGTGGCAGGTGGCTTGTGGTCTTTCATTCTCGACTTGAGGGAACCCTATCTGATAAGGTCAAATGACTTCGTTTTTTAAAGTTGGTTTAGTATATGATATAATTTTGTCAGATTTCGATGCGTGGTGATCTGATTGGGAGCGATCAAAGGTCCTGAATTCGTCAACCTTGTATGTGTTGTTTTTGGAAATGATGTGAATTATAAGATAAAAGATGTAATTGATGCTTTAGAGTGTAGATTTGGAAAGATCGATTTTATATCCAAACCTTTGGATTTCTCTGAATTCACATCTTACTATGAAAAAGAGATGGGTAAGCCTCTTCAAAGCAGGATATTGAGTTTTGAGATGCTTATTCACCCCTCGGAACTTGCAGATATAAAATTGATCACAAATCAAATAGAGATGGACTTTTCGATCGATGAAAAAAGAGTTTTTAACATAGATGCAGGTTATATCTATCATAGCCAATTTGTGCTTGCAACCACAAAATCATGGGGAAGCAGGATATATCTTAAGAATGGTATATACGCGGAAATAACCTTGCTTTTTCTTAATGGTCATTTTCGTGCCTGGGAAATGACCTATCCCAATTACAGAACGCCAGAGTACATCGAAGAACTTGAAAAGATAAGGACTCTTTACATGGAAAAGAAGAGAGATTTGAAAAGGTCATGAAAGTATGGATGGATGTTCTTGGGTGTCCGAAAAACGAGGCCGACTCCGATGTTGTAAAGGCAATACTCACAAGCAATGGGCATGAAATTGTAAGTGATCTTCAAGATGCAAATGTGGCTATAATAAACACGTGCGCTTTTATATCGGATGCAAAAAAAGAATCAATCGATGAGATATTCGATGTTGTAAGATCCAGAAAGCGAAAAGACCTCAAGATAATAGTACACGGATGCTTGGTACAGCGTTATTTTAAAGCATTAAAGGCTCAGATACCTGAAGTTGATGCATTTCTTGGTGTTGTGTCTCCCAAGCGCGTTGCCGATTCTGTCGATAATTTTTCAGACATTCACGGAGAGCCAGAGCCTGTCTATGATTTTTGGGGAAGGACTTCGTTTGGTACGCCCTACGCCTATGTTAAAATCGGTGATGGATGTGACAGAAAGTGTGCTTTTTGTGCCATACCCTACATAAAGGGTCCTCTGAAAAACAGGAATTACGAAGATATTCTCAAAGAAGTTGAGTTTCTCGTTAAAAGCGGCAAAAAAGAGATCATACTCGTTTCGCAGGATTCTACCGGATATGCTTACGGTGATAAAACCTTAGTCGATCTACTTTTGGATATGGATAATATACCCGGTGATTTTTGGATCCGCTTGCTTTACCTTTATCCGGATGGCGTGGATAAAGCACTTGTTGAGGCCATAGCACAATCACGAAAAATTCTTCATTACTTCGATATACCCGTTCAACATGCCTCAGAAAGAATTCTTAAGATGATGAGAAGAAATCCGAATACCGATCTAAGGAATAAAATTTCTTATGTAAGGCAAATTATCCCAGATTCGATCTTCAGAACATCTTTCATAGTTGGATTTCCATCTGAGACAGATGAAGATTTCGAAAAAATCATCGAATTGCTTGGAGATGTAAGATTCGACAGGGTAGGAGTTTTTCTTTATTCTGATGAGGAAGGAACTGTGGCACACGATTTAACTCCAAAGATCAAAAAGAGTGTTGCCAAGTCAAGATTCGAAAGGATCATGGACTTTCAAAGGGAGATAAATCTCCAAAAAAACGAGAGTTTTATGGGCAAAAAGATGAAAGTGTTAGTCGAAGAAATTGAAGATGGAATGTATTTAGGGAGAACTTATATGGATGCACCCGAAATAGATGGTGAAGTACATTTCTCTTCAACGAAGAAAATTGAGATAGGCGAATTTGTAAATGTGGTTGTAAAATCATATGAATTCTACGATCTTGAAGGAGAAGTTGTATGAAAATCACCATTGCAACAAGACTTACCATTTTGAGAATTTTGCTTGTCATTCCTTTCATGTATACCGCTTTGAATCATGGTAAAGGTATGGCTATTGCGGCCTTTATATTTTTCATCTCGGCATCGATAACGGATTTTCTTGATGGAAGAGCTGCAAGGTCCATGAATGAAGTTACAAATCTGGGAAAATTTTTTGATCAAATAGCCGACAAAATACTTGTAGATGCGGCCTTACTCGTTTTCCTTCAGATCGGATATGTCGCAAGCTGGTTCGTTATAACGATAATAGCGAGAGATTCGTTTGTCAGTGGTCTCAGGATGATGGGAGCCGTCAACGGGAAAGTTATATCTGCGAGTTGGTGGGGTAAATTCAAGACAACTTTTCAAATGCTTTTCATAATTTTTGTGCTATTCTACGATATAAACCCCATCTTCGGATGGACTTTGAACGTTATCCTGATGTGGATTGCCCTTATTATGACAGTCGTGTCGGGAATAGAATATTTCGTTAAAAATTGGGAGGCACTCAAGGATTGAGAACATTCATGGCCGTAAGGACAAACACAAAAATAGAAGAGCAGGTAACGAAATTACAGGATTTTCTCAAAGCCAACGGATTTTTTGGCAGTTGGCCGAAAAAAGAAAATGCCCATCTCACGCTTTTCTTTTTTGGTGAAATAGAAGATCAAAAAATATCCGTTGTTGAAAATCTTATGGACAAAATCGTTCCGCCTTTTAAACCGTTTTCTTTGAAAGTAAGCGAGATTGGTCTGTTTCCGAATAAAGGTCTTCCCCGTGTTGTTTGGATGAAATGCGAAGGAAACGAGATTTTGGATCTTTACAAAGATTTGAATGTTGAATTGAAAAAACACGGTTTCTCGTTTGAAGAACGATTCACACCTCATCTCACAGTTGGAAGGTTGAAGGAAATACCAAAAAACTGGGACGAGACGATTTCCGGCATCACTTACGAGCCTTTGAATTTTGAATGCAATGCTGTCGAACTTTTTTCGTCGATTTTAACTTACAAAGGCTCGGTGTACAATTCAATTCACAAGAGTATATTTGGAGGTTAAAAATGACTGAAGATTTAACTGGAAGGGAAAAGGCTCTTGAAAGTGCTATAAAGCAGATAGAAAGAGATTTTGGAAAAGGATCGATAATGATATTAGGTGAAGAGGAGATCGCCAAAAATATCGAAACGATACCAACAGGTTCTTTGTCACTCGACATAGCACTTGGAGTGGGTGGATATCCACGTGGCAGAGTTGTAGAGATATATGGTCCTGAATCAAGTGGGAAAACAACTCTTGCGCTTCATGCAATTGCTCAGGCCCAAAAACTTGGTGGAACAGTTGCTTTCATAGACGTCGAGCATGCTCTTGATCCATCCTATGCGAAGAATCTTGGCGTTGACGTTGGGAAACTCGTGATATCACAGCCAGACGGTGGAGAACAGGCTTTAGAAATAGTCGATACTTTGGTAAGATCAAATGCCATAGACATAGTCGTCATTGACTCTGTCGCTGCTCTCACGCCAAGGGCTGAAATCGAAGGTGCGATGGGAGATACACAAATAGGTCTTCAAGCCCGTCTCATGTCGCAAGCTTTGAGAAAATTAACTTCAAATGTCAGCAAGTCAAGGGCTATAGTGTTTTTTACAAACCAGATCAGAATGAAGATAGGTGTTATGTTTGGAAATCCTGAAACAACTTCAGGAGGTAATGCTTTAAAATTTTACGCAACTATAAGACTCGATATAAGGCGTGGGGAAGCCATAAAAGAAGGCGACAAGATAATCGGAAATGAAACGAGAGTTAAGGTTGTTAAAAACAAAGTTGCACCTCCATTCAAAGAAGCACATTTCGACATAATTTACGGAAGGGGCATAGTCAGAGAGAATGAACTCGTCGATCTTGGTACTAACGAAGGATTGATATCGAAGAAGGGATCATGGTTCAGCTATACCGGTCTTGACGGTAAAGAGATAAGCTTAGGTCAAGGCAAGAACAACGTAGTTCAATATCTTACTGAGAATAAAGCTATTGCAGACGAAATTGAAAAAAGGATAAGAGAGGCCCATGGCCTTCTGAAAGTTTCTAATGGAGAAGGAAAAGAATCTTGAAAATGCAAGGAAAGATGCCCTTAGACTTTTGAATTTAAGGGCTCGATCCGAATTGGAAATATTTAACAGGCTTAAAGAAAAAGGATACGATCAAAATACGGTAAATGCTCTGATTTCAGAGTTTAAGAGTAAAGGTCTCTTAGATGATTTTAAATTTGCGAAACTTTATGCTTCAGATCAGATAGAAATCAAATTTAAGGGGCCAAAATATGTTGAATACGAATTGAAGGAATTTGGAATTGATAAGGAGATCATCGCGAAGGTAATTGATGAAGTTTTAAATGGCATCGATCTGAAAGAGATTTTTAAGCGCTTTAAAACAGCGCATCAACGGGATTCTGAAGATAAACTTTTTCAAAAACTTGTAAATAGAGGGTTCGATACTTACACTGTAAAACGATTGTTGCGTGAGATCTCCAAAGAAATGGAGGCATAATGGATGAATAATGTAATTTTGATGATAATTATCTTGGTTCCGAGTGTTGTACTTGCGGCCTTAATAGGATATCAATTTGGAAAAGTAAAAATCTTTAAAGATCAAAAAGCTGCAAAATCAGATTCCGATAGCATCCTTAAGAATGCTCAAGAAGAAGCTCAGAAGATAAAGAAAGAAATGATCATAGAGGCGAAACAGGAAATAACCGCTTTACGGGAATCATTTTCTAAAGAAATCAAGAAGCAGCAAGACGATCTGAAACAAATTGAGGAAAGATCTCTAAGACATGAAGAAGCCATAGCTAAAAGGGAAGAAACACTTTCCAAAAAAGAAGAAAAAATAGAGGATTTAAGGGTAAGCCTTGAAAAAGAAAGGGAAAAAATAGGACAGCTTGTAAAAGAACAAGAAAACAAGCTGCATGAAATAGCTTCCTTAAGTCAAGAAGAGGCAAGGCAGCTTGTAATAAACATGACAAGAGAAGAGATGGAAAAAACGCTTGCGAAAATGTACGCTGAAATAAAGGAAAAATACTCAGAAGAAGCAGAAAATGAATCAAAATGGGTTATAAGTACCGCAGTTCAAAGGTATGCCAGCAATTACGTTGGAGACATAACCGTTTCATCCATTGAACTGCCAAACGATGATATGAAAGGAAGAATAATAGGAAGAGAGGGTCGTAACATAAGAGCCTTTGAAAATCTAACAGGCGTGGATATAATAATCGATGATACTCCCGAAAACGTGGTACTTTCATGTTTCGATCCGCTAAGAAGGGAAATAGCCAAAATGACCCTTGAAAAACTTATAGAAGATGGCAGGATACATCCAGCCATGATAGAAGAATTTTACGATAAATCGAAAAAAGAAATCGAAAAGATCATACACGATGAAGGTCAAAAGGCTATATTGACGGTCGGGATATCCAACATGCATCCCGAACTCATAAAATTGCTTGGAAGGTTGAAATTTAGAACGAGTTTTGGTCAAAATGTGCTTTATCATTCCATCGAAGTTTCTCAAATAGCAGCGATGATGGCGGAAGAAATAGGACTTGATGTTGAAAAAGTCAAAAGAGGTGCTCTTTTACACGACATAGGTAAAGCGGTAGATCATGAGGTGCAAGGCACACATGCCATGATTGGTGGAGAGCTTGCAAGAAGGTATAGGGAGAAAGATGCCGTTGTTAACATAATTCAGGCGCATCATGAAGAAGTCCCGTTCCAAACACCGGAGGCGGTACTTGTCGCTGCTGCCGACTCAATAAGCGCTTCGAGACCCGGCGCAAGAAGAGAAAGTATAGAGATATACATAAAAAGGCTTCAAAAGCTTGAAGAAATAGCGATGACACACAAAAGTGTGACAAAAGCTTACGCAATTCAAGCAGGTCGTGAAATCAGAATTATAGTTGAACCTGATAAAATAGATGATCAACTGGCGGATAAAATGGCTTACGACATTGCCAAAGAAATAGAGTTTTCAATGGAATATCCAGGTCAGATCAAAGTCGTTGTTATAAGAGAAAAAAGAAGTGTCGAGTATGCAAAATGAATTTTGTTTTCAAAAGTTGATATACGGTCGGTCTTTGTTCAATCGATGATTCACGGGCGAGACGAAGCCGGTAGAATTAGTTAGACAAAAAGGTGCCGATCTCTAAGGAGGAGATTAATTGAAAAACGGTTCTTTGATCGTGAAGATCGCCATCGTAATTGTAATGGTTGTCATTGGTTTGCTCGCTACTTTTTATGTAAACGGCTATTTTTCCGTATGGTCTTCGAATTTGAAGGTTGACAAAGTCGATGTAACTGTAAAAGTTGATTCAAGTGGAATTGCCCATATATATGAGAGTGATTATTACACCTTTACAAAACCTTACCACGGTCTCGCCCCTTACACGCAATTTCCGAATGGTGTTTCCATGAGCAATTTCAGATTGTCTGTTGAAGGCGCGACCATCCAAAAGACTGAAGGGAATGTGAATCAAAACGGATTCGATCTGCTTGTTTATTTGAACAATGGGTATACCGTACCGAAACCAGGCGGTGATAACGTTGTCATGAACCTTTCTTACGATGTCACCGGTGGATTTCAAAATGGAATTGATTTCTCTCAGTTTTTTTACAAATTTTGGGGTAAAGGCACGCCTTCATGGGTACCGTTGTTGACAGTTCATTACATATTCCCATCGAATTTCAACGTAGAAAGGATCTTTCCTCATCCACTTGATGTTTCTCATCAGGTGATCATGAATGGAAAGAACGATTTCACCGTGATATATCACAATATACCTCCAGACACCTACGCAGAGGCAAGGGTGGTATTTCCGCTTACAAAAGTTGAATATTTTTCTCCCCTTCCCATGACGCTAAAACAAGTCGAGGGGATCGAAAATGGGTATTCAAATGGCATTTTCTGGCAATGGTTCTGGATAGCGACGTTGATCATCCTGATACCTTTGATTCCTTTGTTGTTCAGAAGATTGTTCGGAATTGAGCCAAAAGTCGATGTGGCAGAATACGAGCGAGAAATTCCGTTTGATGATCCTCCAGAATTTGTAAATGCCGTCGTCAAGAGACTTATATCAGCACCTGATTCAGATGGCTTTGCCGCGGCAATGCTTAACCTTGTTGATAAAGGGTACCTCGATTTTTCCGGTGAAAATGCTTTTAAAGTCTTAGACGGTAAGAAACCTTTGAGTGAAAGCGAAAAGATGCTATTTTACAATGTCGTTAAACCATTTTCCATGGATGGAATTTTCGATCCAAAAGCCATTGCGGAATCGATGAAAGGAAACATTCAAAAAGCGCAGAAATTCAATAATGCCTTTGTTGATTGGAAAATGAAGGTTTTAACGGACTCAGAAACCAAAAATTACCTTCTCACTTACGGTAACACGATAACAAAAATAGTAACTGTTTTTGCTTTGATCATTCTTCCAATCGTGTTGGTTTTCTTGAACATTTATAGCGGCAGAGCCTATCCAAATTTTTTGATGATTCTCAGTTGGGTAACCTTTGCAGATTGGATTACTGCGTGGATAATACTCATGCTTCCACGTGATATCTTTGGAAGATGGACAAAAGACGGAAGGACTTATTACCTTAGATGGAAACATTTTGAGAAATATCTTATGGATTACTCTTTGATAAAAGAGAAGCCTCCGGAATCGATACTCATCTGGAAACAATATCTCGTTTACGGCACCAGTCTTGGGATAGCAAAGCATGTCATTAAAGCCATAAAAGAAATAAATCCACCTGAGATTGTGGAATCCGATCCATTTTTTCCAGCCTTTACAACTATGCTCTGGTATGATTCTTTGATAATGCTGCCAGAAAGTGCCATGATAAATGCTAACGTTCAGCAGGTTGGAAATATGGGTAATTTTGGTGGCGGCAGTTTTGGTGGTAACGTGGGTGGTGGCTTTGGCGGCGGCGGAAGGGGAGGTTTCTGATGAAAGATTTTGTTCTCATTGTAGGATCTGGTCTTGCAGGGGCAACTTCGGCAAGAATTATCGCAGAGTCCGGCTTTAGGGTTTTTGTCGTTGAAAAGCTTAACCATATTGCCGGACATGCTTACGATGAATTCAACGAAGATGGGATTTTAGTTCATACCTATGGCCCACACATTTTTCACACCAAAGATAAATCTGTCTTCGATTTTCTAAGCAGGTTCACATCGTGGAATTATTACCAGCACAGAGTTTTAAGTTACGTAGACGGTATGTACGTTCCGTTTCCCATCAACAGAGACACGATTTCTCAGATATTTGGAATAAAACTTTCGATAGAAGATGTCGATAATTTCCTCGATAACGAGGTTAAAAATTCAAAATTTGCGAATCCTCCGATCAACTTTGAAGATGCCGTTGTTTCTCAAATAGGCAGAAGACTTTACGAAAAATTTTTCATGAATTACACAAGAAAACAATGGAACAGAGTACCATCGGAACTTTCTCCCGAAATTGCGAAGAGAATTCCCACAAGATCCAATCGTGACGGAAGATATTTTTCAGATACTTATCAAGGTCTTCCCCTTCACGGGTACACAAAAATGATTGAAAAAATGCTTGATCATCCCAACATATCGGTTTTAACGAATTGCGATTATTTTGAAATAAAACCCGAGTTAAAACCAATTATGACCGTTTACACTGGTAAATTGGACGATTTTTTTGGGAAAATTCATGGAGATCTCGAGTACAGATCTCTTAAACTTGATTTTAAAACGTATCGTCAGGAATACTACCAACCCGTTTCGGTTGTGAACTATCCGAATGATTATGATTGGACAAGGATAACGGAATTCAAACACATGACTGGGCAGAAATCAGATCTTACAACTGTCTGTTACGAGTACCCAATTGATAGCGGTGAACCTTATTACGTTGTTATGACGGAAGAAAATATGAAAAAAAGGGCACTTTACATGAAAGAGGTTGAAAAGATCGAAGAATACGGAGAGCACCTATTTATCGGCAGACTTGCCGAATACAAATACTACAACATGGACGAAGTTGTCGCAAGGAGTTTTCAAAAAACAGAAGAATGGCTAAGGAGGAAAAAATGAGAACTGTAAATTTGAAGAACAAAGGAAAAGTATTCACCATCATAAACAGCACTGGCAAAAATACCCCTGTTGTCGTCATGTTTCACGGCTTTACCGGAAATCACATAGAAGCGCATTTCATCTTTGCACGGCTTTCAAAGGCTCTTGAGAAAGTTGGCATATCGTCTGTGAGATTCGACTTCAGAGGCTCTGGAAATAGTGATTGGCCTTTTGAGAAAATGACGCTTTCTTCCGAAATTTCTGATGCACTCAAAGTCATAGAATACACGAGAAGGAACTTCGACAACAAATTAGGAGTGCTTGGTCTTTCTATGGGTGGAACCATTGCCCTTTTGACGGCTAACCAGATCGATCCCGACGCTCTTTGTCTGTGGGCACCTGCTTCCAAAAACAAAGAGATTTTTTCAAAGGGTATTCCATCTGTCCCAAAAGATCTCCGTTTCTTTGATGTGGGAGGAATAAGGGTATCAAAAGAATTCACGAAGGAAGTGCTGACATTTGATGCCTTCGGCGAGGCAAAAAAATACAAAAAGCCGACCCTTATAATTCATGGTACATCTGATCAATCCGTTCCATTTGAGCATAGCCAAGATCTCGTTAAAGAATTCAAAAA
The DNA here is from genome assembly GCA_020722015.1 of Thermotoga sp. Lineage (GTDB taxonomy): Bacteria > Thermotogota > Thermotogae > Mesoaciditogales > Mesoaciditogaceae > Athalassotoga. Next base: position 35,968 of record DYLQ01000005.1, read on the forward strand.
GGGAACGCTTCTTCCGATTGAAGGATCGGATCACGTTTTCAGTTCTTACGATTGGTCAGAACTTGTTATATCTGAAACCGTTAAGTTTTTTGAAAGTAATCTTTAAATTAAAAAAGGCGGAAGATTTTCCGCCTTTTTGATATTTCAGACACTTTTGAAATGCATCAGTACACTTTTAAAGTCCCCAAGTGTGTGTGGGATCGTAATTCCTTCGAAGGTAAGTTCGTCTCCGCCGTAAATTTCATCTGTGCCTTCCAATTTGTAGTTTTTTTCCGTTGATATGCCTTTGAGTCTTAACCTTGTGCTTTTTGAATTCGGTGTTCCGAGTATTTTGAAGTGATAAAGCAGAAATTCATTCTTTTCTTCATCTATTATCATCCATGCGGCTTCATTTCCGTCGAAAGGACTTAATAGTCTGTAAAAATTTCCGAATTGGATCAATTTTCTTAATTTCTTGTATTCTGAAATATATGCTTTAATTTTTGACTTTTCATCGCTTGAAAGTTTTGTCAGATCAAGTTCAAAACCCATATTTGCACTCATGACAACATGTGCTCTGGCATCTATCGATGTCATTCTCCCTACTTGGTGATTCGGAATATCGGATATATGACTTCCCATCATGATTTGCGGATAAACGTAACTTGTCCCGTACTGAATTTTAAGTCTTTCCATGGCATCGGTATCGTCACTTGTCCATGTCTGCGGCATGTAATAGAACATGCCGGGATCGAATCTTCCCCCACCTCCTGCGCAACTTTCAAACAGTACATCCGGAAAAGACGATGTTATCACATCTATGACATTGTAAAGACCCAAAATATATCTGTGTGCCGTCTCCCTTTGCCTATCGTCAGGCAACAAATCGGATCCTATTTCAGTCATATTCCTGTTCATGTCCCATTTCACATAACTTATGTTTGCGCTTCTCAAAAGTTTCGATATCGTCTCTACCATGTAATCACGCACATCTTGTCTTGAGAAATCCAAAACAAGTTGGTTTCTGCTTAAATTTCTTTCTCTTCCTTTTACATGAATACACCAATCCGGATGCAATCTGTAAAGATCGCTATTCGGCGATACCATTTCCGGTTCAATCCACAAACCGAATTGAAGTCCGATATCGTTTATCTTTTTGGCAAGGCCATTGAGCCCTTCCGGTAATTTTCTTCTGTCGACAAACCAATCGCCGAGAGAAGAATTATCGGCATCTCTCCTTCCGAACCATCCGTCATCAAGAACGAAAAGTTCTATGCCGACTGCCTTTGCTGCTTTTGCGATGTCAAGTAATTTTTCCTCGTTGAAATTGAAATAAGTTGCTTCCCAATTGTTCACCAATATCGGTCTTACCATATCCCTGTACTTGCCACGTGCAAGTCTTGATCTGTAGAGTTTATGGTATGTTTGAGACATTCCGTTGAAACCTTCAGATGAATAGGTTATGACAGTTTCAGGAGTCTGAAATGTTTCAAGTGGTTCTAAAAGCCATGAAAAGTCAAATGGATTTATTCCAATAGACACTCTCGCGGTTTCATACTGACCAACTTCAACCTGAGCAAGAAAATTCCCACTGTAAACAAGGCTGAATCCGTAAACGTCACCTTCTGATTCATTTGTGTCCTTTTTGGCCAGCGCTATAAATGGATTTTGTTGATGACTGCTTGCACCTCTTCGGCTTTCGATGGATTGTATTCCAGACACAAGGTGTCTTTTTACGATATGTCTTTCACGTGCCCATGCACCGGAAAGTTGAATCATGACGAAATCATCGTCTTCAAAATCGACACTCGCACTTAATGCCCTTAGTATTCTAATTTTTTGGGGGCTTTCGTTTTTGAATTTTACACTTCTTGTAATAGCTTGGAATTTTTCAAATACGGTATAGGTTAAAGTTACACCTAACTTTCCAACTACGTCATTCAAATAAATTTCAAGAGTTTGGGCCTCACCGTCACTTTCGACGTAAGTTGCCGGCATTCCGTCTAATTTTGGTTTTCCGTTGTAAATTTTGTGGCCTGTGTACTTCAGATCCGAAACTGTAGAACCATCTTCGAATTGCACCTGATAAGCAGGCGCTCTGAAATCGGTTGCACCGTAAGCGGGATATTCTTGAGGAAGAAGTTCAAGAGAAAGATTCGGACCATAGGCCATTTTGTATAAATCGGTGATATGATCGATCTTCAATCCTTTTATCTTTCTACCCCAATAGGCATGGCATAACCTGTCATTTTTATCTATGTACATCGTGTACTGCATATCTCTTGAAAAAAGGTTAAAGGTCTTTGTGGATTCATCAAAATATATCGGCATATTCACTCCTCGAACTTGACTTTAAAAACTTCAGGTGGGAAAACACTTCTTCTGTAATGACAATACGGGACTTTGTGAGTTTTATCGTAATAATCCTGATGATAATCTTCCGCAAGCCAAAAATCAGCGGCTTTTCGTATTTCCGTCGCAACAACTCTTCCCATTTGTTGTAGTTCCTTTTTAACCGATTCTGCAATTTGTCTTTGATCTTCATCCGTATAAAAGATGACGCTTTTGTATTGTTCGCCTATATCTGGCCCTTGACCGTCAAACTGCGAAAAATCATGAATTTCAAAGAAAAATCTCACAAGATTTGCGTAATCGACCATGGATGTGTTGTATATCACCTCTGCCGTTTCGAAATGTCCTGTGGTACCGGTACACACTTGCTGATAGGTGGGATTTTTTGTCTTACCTCCCATGTAACCAACTCTTGTATCAAGAACTCCGTTGAATTTTTTGAACATGTACTCAGTACCCCAGAAGCATCCTGCGGCAAAAAATGCCCTGTTTCTCTGAATTTTCTGTCCATTTGGTACGAATTCCATCGATACGGAATTAACACAGTGCCTCACGTTTTTTGAAGTGTAACCTTCTCCTTCAAAAACATGGCCTAAATGTGCTCCGCAGTAAGCGCATGTTATTTCCGTTCTTTGACCGTCAGCGTCTGATTGTCGTCTCACGGCACCTGGTATCTCTTCATCGAAACTTGGCCACCCACAATCAGATTTGAATTTACTGCTTGATTTGTAAAGCGGTAATCCACATCTCTTACAAACATAGGTACCATTTTCATAGAAATCGTTGTATTTGCCCGTGAAAGGCTTTTCCGTTCCTTTGTTGATTATAACGAATTCTTCGTATGGATCGAGTTTCTTAAGAATGTCTTTTTTCATTTTTCTTCCGACGTGTATATCGCATCCTCTGTATGGTAAGAAGAAACGCCGGCCTCCCTTCTGTTAAGAACATTAGAATCGAATCTTCTTTATTATATAATAAAACAATGCTTAAAGTTTGTCTCAGGCTTTAGGAAGCGAGGGGAAGAATCCTCCCAATTTCAATGGGGAGTAGTTCACGATACTGAATAAGGAGGGGTAAATGAAAATAGGAGTTATAGGCGTTGGAAATATAGGAACGATAATAGCGGATGCCTTCAGTGATGGCAAGCACGATCTCGTACTTGTGAACAGAAGAACGGCAAAATTAAGAAAATTTGAAGGAAAAGCTCTTATTTTCTCGAAAATAGAAGAAATGCCGGATGTGGATGTGTTGTTTTTTTGCGTAAAACCGCAAGATGCACCGAATGCCCTCAAAAGGATCAAAAAATCAAAGGATATGATAACGATAAGTACCGTGACCGGTTTAAATATATCCACCATGAAAGCTCATCTTAACGGTGAAGTCGTTAGAATCATGCCCAATATCCCCATATCCATAGGAAAGGGCGTTGTCGGCATTGCGTATTCCGAAGGATTTACCGACGAGAAAAAACAAATGGTTAGATCTCTACTTTCAGGTTTTGGAGTACTTGTGGACATAGATGAAAAAGATTTTGCGGCTGTAACGGCTTTAAGCGGTAGTGGGCCTGCATTCATTTTCGTCATAATAGAAGCACTTGTTGATGCGGGCATGAAACTTGGCCTTTCTTACGATACATCCATGGAACTTGTCGTAGAAACGATAAAGGGATCGGCAGAGTTACTTCAAAGGGAAGGAAAACATCCCGGAGAATTTCGCCATCTTGTGACATCTCCTGGAGGAACGACGATAGAGGGAATATATTCTCTTGAACGTGAAGGATTGAGGGGAATACTCATGAAGATGATCTTTGATACTTACAAAAAAGCGATAGAATTGCAAGGTGATTCACGTGAAAATTGAAGAACTTGCGAAAAAAGTTTCGGAAGCGAAAACAAAAGTTGGACTTCAGAGTACTCAAAAGAAAAATGACGCTTTACGATCTATTGGCGTTGCCATCGACAAAAACAGGAAATTTATCCTTGATAATAACAAAGCGGATGTTGAAGCTGCCCGAGAAAAAGGATTTCAGGAATCCATCATTGATAGATTGCTCTTAAACGACAAGAGAATCGATTCAATGATAGAATCTATAGATAAAGTCATCGATCTCGATGATCCCGTTGGCAAGATTGAAAACGGGTGGACACTTTCAAATGGTTTGATGATAACCAAGATAAAAGTTCCGATAGGCGCTATTGGCATGATATACGAAGGAAGGCCTAACGTAACGGTCGATTCAACGATTTTGTGTTTAAAAAGCGGAAACACGGTGCTTCTGAAAGGCAGCAGTTCGGCTCAAAATAGCAATAAAGCGCTTGTTGATGTTATAAAATCAGGCCTCAAGTCGGCAGACTTCCCACAAAATGCCGTTGAACTCATTGAAGATACATCTCATGATGCCGTCAGTGAGATGATAAAGATGAAAGCGTATCTTGATCTTGTGATTCCAAGGGGAGGAAGATCTTTGATAGATTTTGTCGTTCAAAATGCCACAGTTCCAACTCTTGAAACAGGCACCGGGAATTGTCACATCTTTGTCGACGAATCGGCCAATTTTGAAATGGCACTGAAGATAATAGAAAACGCTAAGGTTCAGAGGCCTGGAACATGCAATGCCGCAGAAAAAGTTCTGATCCACCAAAAAATCGCTAAAATCTTCCTTCCAATGCTTTACGACAAACTCAAAAGGTCAGATGTCGAAATGAGAGGATGCGACGAGTCTTTGAAAATCGTTCCATCTATGAAAAAAGCCACACAGGAAGATTGGTCGACGGAATATCTCGATCTCATACTCGGAATAAAGATCGTAAAAGATGTCGACGAAGCAATTGAGCACATATCAAAATATGGAACTGGACATTCAGAATCAATAATAACAAACGATTACAATCATGCTTTGAAATTCACGCGTAGTGTGGATGCTGCCGCGGTGTATGTTAACGCATCTACGAGATTTACAGACGGCGGAGAATTCGGATTTGGAGCTGAAATAGGAATAAGTACTCAAAAACTTCATGCCCGCGGTCCCGTAGGCTTAAACGAACTCACATCTTACAAATACGTCATTTACGGCGAAGGGCAGGTAAGATCGTGAAATGCGTTGTTAAGTTCGGAAGCAATCTTCTCGTTGGAAAAGACGGTAAAATAGACAGAGCTTTTGTAAGAAAAGTGGCATTTGAGGTTTCGAAAGCGATAGACCAAGGCCATGAAATTTTCATAGTTTCTTCCGGGGCAAAAGCGGGCGGATATGGAATACTAAAATCAAAAGGTGTGAAGCTTTCTGAGAAACAAGCACTTTGTGCCGTTGGTCAAATAGAGCTCATGAAGATTTATTCAGAAGAGTTTCAAAAATTCGATAAAGCAGTGGCGCAATTACTTTTAACAAGAGAAGACTTTGCAAACAGAAAAAGATTTTTGAACATCATGAACACGATAAATTCTCTGAAGCATTTTGGTGTTATTCCCATAGTGAATGAAAATGATACGGTCGCAACTGAAGAGATCAAAGTTGGAGATAACGATACGCTCTCTGCCTATCTATCAATCGGACTTAAGGCCGATATGCTCGTGCTTTTTTCCGTTGTGGATGGTGTTCTTGACGAGAACGGAAATGTGATCGGTGAATTTGATAATCGCAGAAATATAGCAAAACTTGGAAATACAAATTGGGGAAGTGGAGGGATATCCACAAAGATAAAGGCTGGTAAAATGGCTGCAGATGCGGGCGTTACAGCGATCATAACGAATGGAAAAAAGATGAATTTGATACAGATGTTGAACGGAAATACAGAAGGAACGATCTTCAGACCGTCGAAGAAATTGAACGCAAAAAAGGCATGGATTGGTTTTGTTACCCGACCTAAGGGGAAGATTTACGTAGATGACGGTGCCAAAGAGGCTATTTTCAGAGGGAAAAGTCTCTTACCGGTAGGATCTACATCTTGCGAGGGTATCTTTTCCAAGGATGATACCGTCGAGATAATCAACGGAGATCAAGTCATCGCCATAGGAATTGTCAATTATTCCAGTCGCACGATAGAAAAAATGATTAACGAAAAGACAAGAGACCTTGATGAACTTTGTCATGCCGATAAAATCATGGTATTGATAAAATGAGAAAAATGCTTCTGCTTTTTAACTTTTTGACTTTTGCGTTGTCGGCCTTTTCGTGGGAGGTCTTTTTTAACGCACCTCCGGATCCGATCCGGCTTAAACACTCTGTAATTGAGCTCATAGATTCAGCTCGTAAGTCCGTTCATGTCTCCATTTACAGTCTTGACGATGAAGATGTGATCTCACTCTTGAGGGTAAAATCCCTTGAAGGGCTTGATGTAAAGATCGTCATGGAAGGCGAAAATTACGTTGAAAACATCAAAATGCTTCATGATCTTGATATCGTCGCAGATCCTTTGGACAACGGTCTTATGCACTCAAAATACATCTTAGTGGATGGTCGATACGTATGGTTCGGCTCCACGAATTTGACAGATTCGGGGTTTTACCATGATTTTAACAATTCCATGATCTTTGAATCGTCGGAGCTCGCTGATATTTTTGAAAAAGATTTTCAAAAGATGAGAGACGGATACTTTGAAAGCTCAAAAGATGATGAATCTGCAACCGTATTGGCCGATAACGTGATGATGAAAGTGTGTTTTTCACCGTCTGAAGAAACATTTGAATCAGTCCTAGAAATGCTCAAAGGCGCTAAATCGGAAGTCGATGTTGCCATCTATTCCTTTTCGGATCCAAGAATTGCACTTGTGCTTACCGCCCTTGATCAAAAAGGAATTAAAGTGAGAATAGTTTCGGATGAAAGCTGGAATTCATCTTCTTACAGTTTTATCCCCGAGATGAAAGAATTTTCTTTCATCAAAAACATTAAAGTCAAAGGCGGACTCCTTCATCACAAGTACATCATAATAGATCCGCACGGTAAAAAGCCGATTGTCATAACCGGATCTTACAATCTGACTCTTTCGGCAGAAAGAAAAAATGACGAAGATGTCGTCGTTATTTTTTCAAAAGATGTTGCGTTAAAATATCTTGAAAATTTCGAAACACTTTACAAAATGGATTAAAGATGTTATAATTTCATAAATTTAAATAAGGGGGGATTGGGATATGAGAATTTTTCTTGCTGTTTTGCTGATGGTTCTTGTAGCAGGCATTATGAGTTTTGCGTTGATGATCGGATTTACGGATGGGGTAGTTTCTTATGCAATTTCTGTTGGAATGGAATTAACTCCTTCTACTTTTGCTTACGCCGGCTTTTCTTTTCCTCTTGGAGCGATGATCGGTGGTGGAATGAAACTCGGAGATCTTTACAACTTCGATTTCGGTAAAGCCACAAATGGTCAGGAAATAGGCACTTTGAACATCGGATATGGTGCCATTGCTGATGCTGAACTTGACGCTTTTTACGGTTTTTCCCCTGCCATTTTTGTTGGCCCGGGCATAATCTTAAGCGCTAATTTGCCTGTTGTAAGCAGTAGAATGCTTTCCTACACGGCAATAGGATTAGGATGGCCTTTGGGACACTTACCGAGGTTCAGCTGGACAACAGGTTGGTTCTACGTTTTTTAAATTGATTCTGATCATAAAAGTCCTCTCAAAAGAGAGGACTTTTTATATGCCGTATCTTTTGATTCGGAATTTGAGTATAATTGAGTATATTCTAAATCTTTTTTAAAGCCAACATGTAAATTCAAATTTGACGGAGAGCAAATTGCCTTGCAGGTGGCCTCCGCAGCGAAGCGAGGACCAGACACCGAAAGGTAATTGCTGAAGTCAAATGACTTCACTTTTAAAGTTGGTTCAGTATATAATCGATCGAAGAGGTGATCGGATGAAAAAAGTGATGTTGCTTTTTATTTTGATCTTTTCAATTCTCTCGATCTCAATTTTCGCAAGCGGTCAAATCGTCGTTGATAAAGTTTTGACAGGTAAGACCATAGTTTTGGATCCCGGAAATGGGGGTACGGATCCCGGTGCGATAGGTCCGACGGGCTTGCTTGAGAAAGGCATAAATTTAAAGGTTGCCCTTGATCTTGCTCAGTTGTTGAAAATTCAAGGGGCAAATGTCATTCTGACACGTGCTACGGATACTTATGTGCCTCTCAAACAGAGAGTAGATATAGCCAACCAGGCAAGTGCAGATCTTTTCATATCGATCGCTCACAATTCCATTCAAGGTGCTCCGAGCGTCGACAGACCTCAGATTTTCTACTGGAGCACATCCAACTCTTCCAAACTCGCTGCCGACATATTCCTCAAAGCATTTGAAAGATTTTTTGGCACAAATGGTGATCTGATAAGAGAAGAATTCACAATTCTAAGATATGCCACGGTTCCGGCTATTCTTGTCGAACCGTGTTTTATGTCCAATCCGTCAAGAGAGATATGGTTAAAGAGCGCCAAAAATCTCTGGCGCGAGGCCGTGATTTACGATATGGCGGTGCTTGAATATTTCGAGAGTCAATCATAATCCTATGGTGAATTTTCTTGTGCCGGGCTTGACTAACGGAACTTTATCTTTGCATAAGGGACATTCTTCTGCTTTGTAATTGTTCAAAGGTAATTCGATGAGCGTTTTTATGGGAAATCCGTTTATTTCGTTTAAATTTCCCCTGTTTGCGATTGAAGCGGTACAAACTGTCGGAGCACCGTATTCATGAAGCAGTTCCATCACCTCTTTCGTTGACTTTCCGGTTGTTATCACATCTTCGACTATCGCGATTCTTTTAAATTGTGACGGATCAAAATCTCTTCTGAATCTCATCGTACCGTCGTCGGTCCTTTCGGCAAAAAGAAATGGAACGTTGAGATGTTTCGATACTTCGTATCCTATTATGATTCCTCCTATTGCCGGCGAAACTACACAATCGGGATTGTAAGCAGAAATTTTAACAGAAATTCCATAACCCAATTCTTCAGCGTACCAAGGAAATTTCAATGCTTTTGCACATTGTATGTATGAGTCCGAATGCAAGCCTGATGATAACAAAAAGTGCCCATGGATCAAAGCATCCGTGTCTTCAAGAATTTTTTTGTAGTCCATATTTCACCTCACAAAGCCAACATTTTGGAATATTCATACGCAGATTTCGACGGATCTTCCGAAAAAATTACGGCTCTTGAAATGTTCACGAGAATTCTGTCATGTGCGATTGAATTCATGACGATTTCAACATCTCCGCCTTGTGTACCTATTCCCGGAATCAGGATAAGGCTCTCTTTTGATATTTGAGATATCTCAGAAAGTTTTTCGGCGACAGTTGCACCAACGACAAGGCCGCAATTTCCATACTTTTTATTTTTATCATCGACAAATTCAGCGACTTTAGCGTAAAGCGGAGGTGTTCCGTGATATTCGAAATCAACGGCACTTTTATTGGATGAAAGACATACGACAAAAACATACCTGTCTTCATAGGCAAGAAATGGATCTATAGCATCCTCTCCCATGTATGGAGAAAGCGTTATGGCGTCGAAGTTGAAAAAGTCAAATGCTGCTTTCGCGTAAGCTCCGGCCGTTGATTCTATATCTCCGCGTTTAGCATCGTATATGACCGGAATGTCACCTATAAGATCGCGCGTCTTCAAAAGTGTATTCATTCCTTCAGAACCGAGAGCTTCGTAAAATGCGGAGTTGATCTTATACGCACACGTCATATCTTTTGTTTTTTCGATGATCGATCTGTTGAACTCGTATACGCCTTGAGCATCTTTTGAAAATCCTTTCGGCAATTTTTCAACATCCGAATCAAGACCTATGGTTAAAACATTTCCAACCAGACGCATTCTGTTTCTTATCTTTTCTGTGAATTTCATCTGAAGCCCCCTCTGTGTGATGCGCCTATGATCTCTTTAATATCGAGTTTAAGTGCTTCAAGAATTTTTTTGAGATCTTCAATTATCTTTTGAATGGATTTCGGATCTATCATGGCTTGTGTTCCAATCTCGATAAGCGATGCACCGGCAACTATGTATTCTACGACATCCTCAGCTTTTTCGACCCCGCCGAGCCCTATTATCGTAAGCTCAGGAAATGCTTGCTTTACCTGATAAACTTTCCATAAAGCGATTGGCATGAAGGCGGGACCGCTCAATCCACCCCTTACATTTTTCAAAAACGGCTTGCCTGTTTTCACGTTGAACCTTGCTCCTTGGATTGAATTTCCGATGTTCACGATCTTTATACCGGACTCCATCGCAATTTGAGATTGCCATACGGTATCGAGATCGAGCGATAACTTTGCTATCAAAGGTTTTTTTGTCGTCATTTTGCAAGCCGACAATATCTCTTTTGTCAATTTAGAATCGGAGGCTATGACACTTCCGCCAACATTCGGGCATGAAAGATTTACCTCTATCATATCCGCAAATTTCTCGACTTTTTTTGTTACATTTGCAAAATCTTCAGGACTTTCTCCTCCGACTGAAATTATTCTGACGCATGTTTGGGGAAGAGATGGTGCGATCTTTTGGATGAAAAAATCAACTCCCGGGTTTTGAAGACCTATGGAATTCAGAAGACCGTTTTGAAGGTAAACAAGCCGAGGAGGTATATTGCCCGTTATCGGATAAGGTGTCACCGTTTTTGAAGTGAATCCGCCTATGGTATCGGAAGACGTGTATTTGAAAAATTCATCTCCGAATCCCAAAGGGCCGGAGGCCGTTACAATCGGATTTTTAAAATGAATTCCTTCTATTTCTATCGATAAGTCCATTCGAGATCAACCTCCGAAACGTTAAAAGTCGGTCCGTCTTTGCAAACGAATTTAACCCCGTCTTTTGTCATAACGGCGCATCCTTCGCACATGCCACGAGCACATGCCATCTTCTCTTCCATCACGGCATAAATCGTACTTTCCGGGAAAGCACCTTTGATATCTTTTATCATTTCGTTAGGGCCACAGGCTAAGATATTTTCCAAAGGTGATAATTTTGCCACATCCGTCGGGGTCGTAGGATCTACAACGCATATGCAATGATCCGGTATGTCCACAAAATCAAAAAGTTCGTCATCGGGCATACCTACTATCATCTCTTCAAAATCATATGTGGAAGCATAAAAATGAATGGGGGCATATCCTACTCCTCCTGCCATTAAAAGTACATCGTCTATTTTTGGAATTGCGTTTCCGAACGGTCCATCAACGATCAAATCTCCGTTTAGAAATTTTTCTGTTTCTCCTTTGGATTTGATGAGAAATTTTAAATTGCCGTCTTTTAGATCGTAGACGCTGAAAGGTCTTGGAATATAAGGACCTGCCTGGGTTTTTATCGTGAAAAACTGACCCGGCATTGCCTTACCACTGTATGGCAATTCAAGCAAGATGTAAGACCCTTTTTTCGAGACTTTCAACATTTCCATACACCTGCCTTCCGTTAACGTACGTCGCTATAACCTTGCCGTTCAAATTCTTGTTTAAAAATGGTGTGTTTGAAGATTTCGATAGAATCGTATTTCTCGAGACATTCCACTTTTGATTTGGATCGAAGATGACGAAATTTGCCGGCAATCCTTTTTCTATTCGTCCTTCGTTCAACTTGTATAATTTTGCCGGATCTGATGTAACCTTTTTTAAAAGTAACTCGGTTTTCACGCCTCTTTGAGAGACGATGAGGATCTCGTTCAGAAGTGTTTCGAATCCAATGATTCCGAATGGAGCAGATTGAAATTCCACTTCTTTTTCTTCAGACGTGTAAGGTGCATGATCCGTTATTATCGCATCTATTGTTCCATCTTCAAGACCTTCATAAAGTGCGATCTGATCTTCTGCCGTCGGGAAAGGAGGATTTATCTTTTTCGAGGTATCGTAGTCGTTAAGATCCTTGTCTGTAAAGACAAGATGATGAATGCACACATCACATGTGATCTTTATCCCGTCTTTTTTTGCCTGTCTTATGAGTTTTACGGATCTCGCCGTTGATACATGGGCTATATGCACATGAGCCTTCGTCAGGTAAGACAGCTCTATTTCTCTCGATACCGCTATCGATTCTGCGACATCCGGCATGGCATATATTCCGTAAAGTGTCGAATACCATCCTTCTCTCATATGGCCTGTTCCGAGATCTTTATCCTGACAGTGAGAAATTATCGGAAGATCAAGCTCATACGCGTATTCCATTGCATGACGGGCAAGAAAAGCGTCCGTCAGGAAATTCCCATCGTCTGAAAATCCAACAACTCCTGCACGTGCCATTCTGTGCATTTCTGTAAGTTCTTTCCCTTCTCTTCCTTTCGTTATTGCACCGACAATTTTAACGTTTGCCTTTGCGTATTTTGCTTTTTCTTTCACGTATAGAACCATTGTTTCGTTGTCTATTGCCGGATTCGTGTTCGGCATGGCAAAAACAGTCGTTATACCGCCGTGAACCGCAGATTGTGTGCCGGAGAGGAGATCTTCCCTTTTCGTTTGACCCGGATCTCTCAGGTGTGCGTGTGTGTCTATAAGACCGGGCAATACCCAAAGACCGTCGAGGTTTAATTTTCCCCCATCTTCTTGTGCTTCAAAACGTTCGTTAAAGGCAAAAGATCCGTTGTAAAATCTTTCTCCATCGAAAATATTTGCGTTATCAAAGATCATTCATAAACACCTCCGAGCATTTGATTTATACTAAACACTTTTCAAAATTGAAATATAATTTAAATTTGACGGAGAGCAAATTGCCTTGCAGGTGGCCTCCGCAGCGAAGCGAGGACCAGACACCGAAAGGTAATTGCTGAAGTCAAATGACTTCATTTTTAAAGTTGATTAGGTATAACAAAGCCATTCTTACGAATACACCGTTTGTTACTTGTTCTTCAACGGTCGAAGCATCTGAGTCTGAGACAGAGTCGATCACCTCTACGCCTCTGTTCATCGGACCGGGATGCATGAAAATGGAGTTTTCCTTTGCAAAACTCATGGTTTTCGGGGTTATTCCGTAAAATTCATTGTACTCATCCAAAGAGGAGAAAAATCCTGTTGTTTGCCTTTCAAGCTGCATTCTAAGTCCCATTATCACGTCGGCATCGTTAACAGCATCTTCAATATCGTTGGATAATCTTATGCCGTATTGTTCCGCACCCATAGGCATTAATGCATTTGGCCCGACAAAAGTTACATCCGCTCCCAACATCGTAAGAAGTTTTGCATTCGATCTTGCGACTCGGCTGTGGAGTATATCTCCTACGATTGCGATTTTAAGCCCTTCTATTTTTCCAAAACGTTCCCAGATCGTGTACGCGTCTAAAATTGCCTGAGTCGGATGTGCCCGAATTCCGTCTCCGGCGTTTATCACAAGAGCCTTTGTGTATTTTTTAAGCATCATAGGACTTCCAGGTTCGGTATGCCTTATAACGTAAAGATCTATTCCCATCGCATCAAGAGTTTTGACGGTGTCTTTGAATGATTCTCCTTTGTTGAGAGAACTCGTTGAGGCTGTGAAATTTACAACGTCGGCTCCAAGCCTTTTTGCAGCAATTTCAAAAGAAATCCTCGTTCTTGTCGAGGATTCGAAAAAAAGTGTACATATCGTTTTGCCCTTTAAAGAAGTCCATTTCTTCGCAAAACCGGCCTCCTTGAATCTTTGTGCCGTTTCGAATATCAATAGAACGTCGTTTAAAGTTAAATCGTCGACATCGAAAAGATCCATTCCGAAGATACTCATATCCCTTCTCCTTTCGTTGTGTGCTAAACAAAAATCATTTGACTTCATTTAATGTAAAAAAAAAAGACGCCCTTTAAAGGCGTCCTGTTTATGTCAAAAATTGAAAGTCGATCGAAAAAGAAGGAAAATCCACCGCACTCTCCGTAACGGAGAAAAATGGGGAGCTTGATTTTTTCCGGCGATATCATCAAATTAACCAATTCCTCCTTTTGAAATTTTCAAAGGAAAGTATACTCCAAAAAAACCATAATGTCAACTGCTTGACAATTTATTTCAATATGTTGTAGAATACGCAAGGAGTGCCAGCGTAGCTCAGTTGGTAGAGCAACTGATTTGTAATCAGTCGGTCGGGGGTTCAAGTCCCTTCGCTGGCTGTTAAAAAGGAGAGATGCCCGAGTGGCCAATGGGGACGGACTGTAAATCCGTTGGCGGATCGCCTTCGATGGTTCAAATCCATCTCTCTCCACCATCAAGAGGTGTAAAATGGCTAAAAATACTAAGAATTTCGTTTCTTTGGAATGTGTGGAATGCAAATCGAGAAATTACGTTGTGAAAAAAAGTAAAGGGCAAAAAGAGAAATTAGAGTTAAAAAAATATTGTCCAAAGTGTAAAAAGCATACTGTTCACAAGGAAGTTAAGTGAAAAGTAGGCCCGTAGCTCAATTGGCAGAGCACCGGTCTCCAAAACCGGGGGTTGTGGGTTCGATCCCTACCGGGCCTGCCATGTTTTTGCGAGGTGAATGAGATGGCAGATGTAGGTAAATTTGTAAGAGAAGTTAAGAGTGAGGCTCAAAAAACCAACTGGCCAACAAGGGCTAAGTTGTTTTCTTCTGCTGGAATAGTACTTTTGATCTTGATCGTGACCGGAGTTTATTTCTGGGTTCTTGATCTTGGATTTTCGAGTTTAACAACTTGGTTACTTTCTGCCCTTGGCATAAGGTAAAGGTAATGGGATTCGAAGATATTTTGAATCTAAATCAAGGAGTGATCTTATCACTCTAAAAATCTGTTTTTTGGAGTTAAAATGAAAAAATTATGGTATATAGTTCAAACTTACGCCGGTCTGGAAGAAACGGTAAAAGAATCAATAGAACAAAAAAGAGATCAAATGAATCTTTTCGATTTCGTAGGCAGGGTCTTTATACCACAAGAAAAAGTTGTGGATATGAAAAGTGGTCCCGTTGAAAAGATAAGAGTTCCTTCGACGGCCAAGTTTCATGTTAATTCAGGTGAAGATATTGTCAAGGATCAGATGATAGCAGAACTTTCTGAAGTTCATGTAAAGCATGGTGGAAAGGTCATCGAAGTTAAGAACATGAGAAAACTTGTTATAGAGTCCATCGATCGAAAAAATAGCAGAACTTATTACATTCCCGCTGCTACGGGTATAGAAAGCGGCATAAGATTGGGTGCCAAATTGATTGAGGGAATGCCGATTGCAAAAGATAAATCTATTTTTTGTGAGATTGATGGTAAGGTTGTTCAAAACGATCGTATCAAAAAAGTTGTAGTCCATCCAGAAGATGGTGAAGAAGATGACTTTTATTTTGTCCCACTTGAGTGCTTTAACAGATCCGTAAAAGTCAACAAATCAATACATGCTGGAGATAAAATAGCGGATAAAAAGATATTCACATCTCCGACTTCGGGTATAGTTGAGATAGACGTCTTCGGTGCTTACAAAGAAATTAAAATATCCAAAGTTATATCCAAGAGGCTTTTCCCAGGTTATGTTTTTGTTGAAATGTTCATGAATGAGGAAAGTTGGGAAATAATTAAAAATACCGAACATGTGATAAATTTCGTTTCAAATGCCGGACAACCTATTCCTCTCAAGGCGAAAGATGAAAAATTGATCTCGAGTTTGATGATTGAGAAAAAGAGTTCTAAGACTACAGAAGAGGTAAAAGTTAACATAAACCTTGAAATCGGAGAACGTGTTAAAATAAAAAGCGGGCCTTTTGAAGGTTTTGCAGGTACAGTTAAAGAGGTAAGACCTGATAAAAAAGAGGTAACCGTTATGGTTACGATCTTCGGAAGAGAAACTCCCGTAGTTTTAAATGTTTCCGAAGTTGAGAAAGCAGTTTCATAAAATCAGTGGGAGGGCATACCCGAAAATACCACAAGGAGGTTTTTTATGGCTTCAAAAAAATTGATAAGGCAAGTAAAACTTCAAATTGCCGCCGGTAAAGCAACGCCGGCTCCACCGGTGGGACCAGCCTTAGGACAGCATGGCGTGAATATAATGGCTTTTTGCAAACAATTCAACGCCGAAACGGCAAAGCAAACTGGCATGATTTTGCCGGTGATAATAAATGTTTACGAGGATAGATCGTTCACGTTCATAACGAAGACCCCTCCAGCTTCCATATTGATAAAAAAAGCCGCTGGAATAGAAAATGGCTCTGGGGAACCCAACAAGAATAAAGTTGGCAAAATAACCAAAGACCAGCTTCTTGAAATAGCAAAGGTTAAAATGCAAGATCTTAATGCCAATGATATTGAAGCTGCCGCGCGTATAATTGCCGGGACTGCCAAAAGTATGGGCGTAGAAGTAATAGGGTAAGGTGAAAACATGCCAAGACATTCTAAAAGATACAACGAAGCAGCTAAAAAAGTTGATAGAGACAAACTTTATTCTCTTGAAGATGCGGTTAAATTGATAAAAGAAACTTCAAATGTCAAATTCAATGAGACAATAGAAGTATCGATTAAGACAGGTATAGATCCAAAAAAGAACGAGCAGCAGATTAGAAATACCATAACTCTTCCAAATGGAACCGGTAAAAGCGTTAAAGTGCTTGTTTTTGCCGTGGGACCAAACGCAGAGGCTGCAAAGGCAGCAGGAGCAGATTACGTTGGCGGTGAAGAGTTGGCTCAGAAAATAACATCCGAAGGATTCCTTGATTTTGATGTCGCCATAGCCTCTCCGGATACCATGAGCTTTGTCGGTAAGCTTGGTAAAGTACTTGGGCCAAGAGGTCTTATGCCATCCCCAAAGTCCGGTACCGTTACTCCTAACATCGGCGAAGCTGTTAAATCTTTTAAAGCTGGCAGGGTTGAAGTGAGAAACGATAAGACCGGCAATCTCCATTTACCTGTTGGGAAAAAAGAATTCGAACATGATAAACTAAGCGAGAACATAAAATCAGCCGTCCAGCAGATAAACGCGTTGAGGCCGCAAGGTGTTAAGGGAAGATTTTTACAGAAATTAGTTGTAAGTTCTACCATGGGACCTGGTATAAAGTTAGATCTCAGTCAATTTGAAGACTGATTCACAGCCAAAGAAGCGGGATTTTAAAGGTTGATTCCTTCCCACGGAGGCACGTGATCTTTTTAGTTTTAACAAAGTTGAAGATCAACGGCCTTAAATAGGCCGTTTTTTTGAAGGAGGTATACCATGCAAAAGCAACAAAAGGCTATGATAATCGACGAACTTGCCGATTCCCTTTACCAGTCTAAATTGGTACTTTTCACGGATTATAAAGGTATGAGTGTTGAAACGATAAGCAAGTTGAGAGAAGAACTCTCAAAGGTTGATGCACGATACAGAGTTGTAAAAAACACATTGTTGAAAATATCCTTGAAAAAAATCAACCTCTATCCAGATGAGATTGAAAACCATCTTCAGGGTACGACGGCAATAATGTATTCTTTAGGAGATCCTGTTTTGGCTCTCAAGTCGCTTTACAATTTTCTTAATGAAAATAAAAATGCTCTTGCCATCAAGTCAGGTTTGTTCGAAGGAAAATTCATAACTTCCCAACAGGCAAAAGAATTTTCTAATTTGCCTCCGAGAGATGTGCTCATTGCCCAACTTGTCGGTCAAATTCAAGCACCGATATATTCTTTACATGTTGTACTTTCAGGTACACTTAGAAAGTTGCTTTACGCTTTGAAAGAAATAGAAAATAAAAAATCAAATTGATCTTAGAATATCATGGAGGTGTTTTAAAATGACAAATGAAGAGATAATAAAGGCAATCGAAGAAATGAGCGTAGGTGATCTTGCAAAGCTCATAAAATCACTTGAAGAAAAATTTGGTGTTAGTGCTGCTGCCCCGGTTGCCGTCGCCGCTGCTCCAGTTGCTGCGGATAGTAAAGCGAAGGCAAAGGAAGAAGAAAAAACATCCTTTAACGTCATGCTTAAGGAATCTGGAGACAAAAAGTTGCAAGTTATAAAAGTCGTTAGGGAAATAACAAACCTTGGACTTAAAGAAGCAAAGGATCTCGTTGATAAGGCCGGTAGCCCAGAGGCTATGATCAAACAGAATGCGACAAAAGAAGATGCGGATCAAATAAAGGCAAAACTTGAAGAAGCAGGGGCCGTTGTAGAGTTAAAGTAATTTGATCTAATTTTTTCGTACAAAAATCATATTCAAATTGAAACTCAACTTCATCGGAATTGTAAAGATTCTGATGGGGTATTTTTGCTTAAATATAGTGAGAGGTATTTTCATTTAACAGAAAGGCATGGTGAAAAGGTGGAAAAACGGGAAAGGTACTCTTATGGAAAGATGAAAGATGCCATTGATGTCCCAAACCTTATATCCGTACAAACTGATTCTTACAAAGAATTCGTTGAAAAAGGCATAATGGAGGTGTTGAGGAAATTTTCTCCAATAGAATCAAAACCGCATAAAGCCGATGTTAAAAAAGGAGAAAAAGGTTTTAAACTCGAATTTGTAAGTTCAAGAACAGGCCAATCGAAGTATACCGAAGAAGAATGCAAACTTAAAGACACCACTTACAGTGTCCCGCTTTACATAACTATAAGAGTAAAAGATATCCATTCAAATGAAATAAAAGAAGATGAAGCCCTTTTCGGTTATCTTCCGATCATGACAGAACGTGGCACCTTCATAATAAACGGTGCCGAAAGAGTTGTCGTTCATCAACTTGTTAGATCTCCGGGTATTTATTTTATTCAGGAATTTGAAGGGTCTGAGAGAGTTCCAACTTTTTTTGCACATTTTTTGCCTGAAAAAGGAGCATGGCTTGAGATTTTATTGAACGTCAAAAAAGGCATACTTCAGGCGAGGATCGACAGGAAGAAAAAGATAAAATTGCCCCTTTTGCTTAAAATTTTTGACTATATTACGCCTATGGACATGATGAAAATATATCCCGTTACGATCGCAGCAGATGAAGATGAACTCGTTTTTCGCAGGGGTTCTATATTGCTTAAAGATATAAAGGATGGAAACGGAAATGTTTTGATAAAAGCCGGTGAAAAAATCGAAGAAGGAATGATCTCTTCAATACTTGAAGCCAAAGTTGAAGAAATAACCATAGCACATCCTTACATGCAAAAAACAGTTGAGAATCTTGATGATGCCGAAAAGGACATGACTTCTGAAGATGCATATATAGAATTCTTCAGGAAATTGAGACCTGGAGAGATTCCAAGGATAAACATCGCTAAAAGTTATTTTAACAGTTTGTACTTCGATCCGGAACATTACGATCTTACCAAAATAGGAAGGGCAAAGATAAACGCAAAACTCGGCTTAAGCGGCGATTCCATGGTGCTTACGAAAGAAGATATAATCTCATCTATCAAGTATCTGCTTGACATAGAGAATCATGAAGAAAGGCTTGATACCAAAGATCACCTTGGAAACAAAAGGGTAAGAACCGCTGGAGAACTCATGAAACTCGAATTTGAACGCGGCTTTTCAAAAGTTCAAAAGATGATAGAAGACAAATTGAACATGTACAATTCACTTGACAAGATAAACATTCAAAGTCTTATAAACGTAAGAGCGGTAATGTCGACACTACAACAATTTTTCGCTTCAAGCCAACTTTCGCAATTCATGGATCAGGTTAACATTCTCGCCGAATTAACCCACAAAAGAAGGATATCTGCTCTTGGACCGGGTGGATTGAGGCGCGAAAGGGCAAGGTTTGAAGTGCGCGATGTTCATCACTCTCATTATGGACGCATGTGTCCGATAGAAACGCCGGAAGGAGCTAATATAGGTCTCATAACTTCTATGGCCATATTTGCGCAGATCGATGAATACGGATTTCTTAGAACTCCTTACAGAAAAGTTGATAATGGAAAGATAACTGATAAGATAGATTATCTTATGGCTGATGAAGAAGGAAATTACAACATAGCTCCGGTAAATGTCAAGATAAATCCGGATAACACTTTGGCGGATGAAAGGGTAACCGTAAGATTCATGGAGAGCTATCGCTACGTTAACAAAGTAGAAGTTGACTACATAGATGTTTCTTCAAAGCAGATTGTAAGTGTATCAGCTGCTTTGATACCATTTCTTGAAAATGATGATGCCAACAGGGCTTTAATGGGGTCTAACATGCAAAGACAAGCTGTCCCTCTTGTGAGTCCTCAAGCGCCCATGATAGGGACCGGAATGGAAAAGTACGTTGCGAGAGATTCTGGATTGATAGTCATGGCAAAGCATGCCGGCAAAGTGAAAAAAGTTTCTTCGAATGAAATTATCGTTGAAAAAGACGATGGTTCTGGAGAGGATGTTTACACGCTCATAAAATATTCACGGACAAATCAGGATACATGTATAAATCAAATTCCGATAGTTGATGTTGATGATCACGTTGACGTTGGAAATTGCATAGCAGATGGACCAGCCATGGATATGGGAGAACTTGCTTTAGGGCGAAACGTGCTCGTTGCTTTCATGTCGTGGGAAGGATATAACTTTGAGGATGCCATTGTCGTCAATCAGTCTTTGATTGAAGATGATGCTTTCACATCGGTACATGTCGAGGTTTACGAAACTTACGCCCGCGAAACGAGACTTGGACCTGAGGAAATAACTTCTGACATACCGAATGCTTCAAAAGATTTGTTGAAAAATCTTGATGAAAATGGGATAGTAAGAGTTGGCTCGCTCGTTCATCCTAAAGATATTCTCGTTGGTAAGGTAACTCCAAAAGGAGACAGTGAGTTAACGGCCGAAGAGAAGATCATGAGATCGATCTTTGGAGAGAGAGGAAGAGATGTTAAAGATACATCTCTCAAATTGCCGCACGGAGTTGACGGTAGAGTTATAGGAGTCCACATTTTCGAAAAAGGAGACATATCCGAGCTGGATTCAAGCGTCAACAAGATGGTGAAAGTTTACGTTGCAACGAGGAAACCTCTTGCCGTTGGAGATAAATTAGCCGGGCGCCACGGAAACAAAGGTGTCGTTTCCAGAATCGTTGCCAAAGAAGATATGCCGTTTTTACCTGACGGCACACCCATCGAAATGATATTGAGCCCTCTTGGAGTTCCGTCCAGGATGAACATAGGACAGGTACTTGAAACGCATCTTGGATGGCTTGCAATGTTAAAGGGCATGTATTTTTCGACGCCTGTTTTCAATGGTGCCACAGAAAGCGATATTTTCAAACCTCTTTACGAAGAGCGTGCTAAGCATGGTTTGACAGATGGAGATGATCTAAATTATCCGAGCGGCAAAGTTGTGCTCAGAGACGGAAGAACAGGTGATGTGTTTAACAGCCCTGTGGTAGTCGGTGTGATGTACATGATGAAGCTCATTCATATAGCACAGGATAAAATTCACGCCAGATCAATAGGACCATATTCTCTGATACATCAGCAACCGCTTGGCGGAAAAGCTCAATTCGGAGGTCAGAGATTCGGGGAAATGGAGGTTTGGGCACTTGAGGCACACGGCGCAGCCCATACACTTCAGGAAATGCTTACGATAAAATCGGACGACATTGAAGGAAGAAATGAAGCTTATAAGGCGATAATGCGCGGGAAAAATATTCCAATTTCTAATCTTCCAGAAAGCTTTAAGGTGCTTGTCAAAGAATTACAGGGTTTAGCCCTTAATGTTAAAATTTACGATGATAACGGTAACGAAATTAAATTGGATCGTTAAGGAGGGGTAAAATGGCAGAAAGTAACCCCAAGATAATCTTAAACTCTTCTCAGAATAAGATAGGAAGGATCGAAATAGGACTTGCATCGCCCGACACGATTTTGAAATGGTCAAAAGGCGAGGTGAAGAAACCAGAAACCATAAATTACAGAACTTTTAAGCCTGAAGCTGACGGCCTTTTCAGTGAACAAATCTTTGGCCCTGTCAAAGATTACGAATGTGCTTGCGGACGATACAAGGGAAAGAAATATGAAGGTACAACATGCGAAAGATGTGGTGTCACCGTTGAATCCAAAACGGCACGCAGAAGAAGAATGGGGCACATAGCTCTTGCCGTGCCTGTCGTTCACATATGGTACCTGAAAAACATTCCGAATTACATATCTACTTTACTTGATATAGCTCCAAAGGATATAGAACAGATAATATATTTTGGATCGAGAAGAACCGTTGAAACGTCTTACATGGTCGTAAATCCCAAAAATACGCACTTTGACATTGGAGATAAACTTTATATCACGGAATACAACATATACAAAACGAAATTTGATTTTGACGTTGAAAAATCCGTAAAAATAAAAGCTCCGCATGGTCCTGTGAGATCAGAAATAGATGGCGTGGCATCTATAAAAACAGAAAAAACAGAAACCGGAAGGGTTATCACGTGGGTGAATGTTTATCAATCAATAAAATCAGAAAATTCAAAGAGTGTCGAATATACAATTTACCGCGGAATGGAATTGGTTGCTGAAGAAGGAAAGCAAGTTAAATCCGGAGATATCATAGCAAATGAAATCAAAGTCGAGCCTTTCAAAGCTCCTTTCGACGGAACATTTGAAATAGATGAGGTAACCTCCACCATAAAAATGCTTCCGCTTCCGACATCCAAATTCCAGCCTGTAAATTACACCCTTCCGTATGGATCCAAAGCCGTAGTTCAAAATGGTCAAAAAGTTAAGAAGGGAAGAATTCTAACCACAGGGACTCACGTGGAAGCTGTGCGTGCCACGATCAATGGAACGGTATTTTACGGAAAAAGTCTTTCCGTGATCCAAAGAGAAGATGGCAAAATCGTCGCTAACTCTACTGACAAAATAAGTATCGTAGAGAATGGGCAATTACAAAAGGTGGAAAGATCATATCCCCTTTTCGAAGGCATCACGCCTTACGTTGAAGACGGTCAAGAAATAAAAGCAGGAGATTACATAGCAGACAGGTTTGTTTACGAGGATGAGGATCTAACCGTTAAAGAACTTGAGGTATTCGAAAAATATTATCCGGGATTGTTCGATAAAGAATTCGAAATAGAAAATGACAGAACGGTCGTAATGATAACGGAAATAGATGAATCTGTGGCGCAAGAAATAGGCAAAAAGATCGGAGATGTTATTCTTGACAACGAATACGATGCTTACAAAGAAATCTACGGAGACAAGATAAATGCCGATGTTGGAGCCTCTGCGATCAAAAAATTACTTGAGAAAATAGATCTTGTTAAATTGGAAAGCAAACTCGAAGCCGAACTCAAAAATATTCCGGAATCATCTTCAAACAAGAAAATGAAAATTTTCAAGCGTCTTCATGTGGTGAGAAGTCTTGTCGAAAGCGATCAAAGGCCTGAATGGATGACTCTTGACATCATACCCGTCATTCCGCCGGATCTAAGACCTATGATTCAGATCGATGGAGGTCGTTTTGCCACAACTGATTTGAATGATCTTTACAGAAGAGTCATAAACAGAAACAACAGGCTGAAAAAACTGCTTGAATTGAGCGCGCCGGACATAATCGTCAGAAACGAAAAGCGTATGCTCCAGGAAGCGGTTGACTCTTTGATAGCAAATGGAAAACGTGGCAAATCGGTCATGGACAAATCTAACAGACCTTTGAAATCTTTGACAGATCTGCTTAAAGGGAAAAGAGGAAGATTCAGAAGAAATTTGCTCGGAAAACGTGTCGATTATTCCGGTCGTGCCGTTATAGTCGTTGGCCCTAATTTGAGAATAGATCAATGCGGTATTCCGAAAAAAATGGCCATGGAGTTGTTCAAACCATTTGTACTTCAAAAACTCGTCAAAAGTGATCCTGACAAGTCAGCAAGAAAATGGGGTCGTATGATGATAGAGCGTGAAGTACCGGAGGCATGGGAAGTACTTGAAGATGTCATAAAAGGACATCCTGTTTTACTCAACAGGGCGCCAACGCTTCATAGGATCAGCATTCAGGCATTTGAACCCAAGCTAATAGAAGGAGATGCAATTCAACTTCATCCGCTTGTGTGTGCTCCATTCAACGCCGATTTTGACGGAGATCAGATGGCAGTTCACATACCACTTTCGGCATCGGCACAGGCTGAAGCAAAGTTTCTTATGCTTTCCAAGTACAATACCATCAGTCCTGCTCATGGTCAGCCGCTTTCTATGCCGGGCAAGGACATCATATTGGGAATGTACTATTTAACGATGAAAAACGATAAACTTCAAAAGCCGAAAACAGTCTTTTCATCTGCGGAAGAAGCAATGCTGGCATATAGCAGTGGTTACATAACTTTGCATACACCTATTGATGTGATGTTGCAATTCTCTACGGGAGAAAAACTTGTAAAAGACACAACAGTTGGTCGTGTTATATTCAACGACGGTCTATTTGAAGAACTTTTAGATTACACAAAAACTTACGATAAAAAAGAGATAAAAAACATCGTTTCTAAAGCTTTCAAAACCTTTGATATAGACGCAACGGCAGATGTGCTTGACAGAATAAAAGATTTTGGATTTAAGTATGCCACGATTTCGGGTGTTACCATTTCCGTCAGAGACGTGCTCATATCCGAAAAAAAGCCAGAAATAATAAATCAATCTCAGCAGAAAATAGACAAAGTTGAAGATGCATTTTTAAACGGTCTGATAAGCCAGCAACAAAGATATGAGCAGATAGTCAGAATTTGGGAAGACGCCACCAAAGCAATTCAGGATGTTACGTACGATGAGCTGTCAAAAGACATGTTCAATCCAGTTTTCATGATGGTAAGATCCGGAGCAAGAGGAAGTATTGACCAAATAAAACAAATTGCGGGGATGAGAGGTCTTATGGCAGATCCGTCTGGCAAAACAATAGAAGTTCCAATACTTTCGAATTTCAGAGAAGGACTCAACGTTATGGAATATTTCATATCAACGCATGGAGCCAGAAAGGGATCGGCAGATACGGCCTTGAGAACATCCAATTCCGGTTATCTTACCAGAAGGCTTGTTGACGTCGCACAATCGATGACGATAAAAGAAACAGACTGTGGAACCAAAAATGGCGTAGAACTCAAAACTTTAAGAGATGACGACGTTGTGATAGAAAAATTGGAAGATTCACTCTTTGGACGCGTACTTTCTGAAGACATAGTTAATCCAAAAACGAAAGAAGTTATCTACGAACGCGATACGATGATGGAAGAAGATGACGCACATAAAGCCGTCGGTACAATAGAAGAAGTTCAGGTTCATATGGCAGAAGATGTCAGGATTGATTCGATAAACGATCTTAAAGATTATGCCGAAATATTTGAAGATATTTACGATGATGATAAAGGGACATTCTCAGGAGTGCCGTTCAAGTTGATCTTCAAAAAAGGAGAACCATTGAGAAATGTTTTGAATGCCGCTA
The DNA here is from genome assembly GCA_020722015.1 of Thermotoga sp. GTDB lineage: Bacteria > Thermotogota > Thermotogae > Mesoaciditogales > Mesoaciditogaceae > Athalassotoga. Next base: position 61,505 of record DYLQ01000005.1, read on the forward strand.
AAAAATTGGGGCTTTCTAAGATAAAAGCGGATATTTATCCATGTGTCGGCGGTGTAACGGTTTCTCCGATTCTTTCTAAAAACGGTAAAAATGAGGTTGCAACGTACGAAGAAAGGGTTACTCCGGAAATTGCTAAAAAATTCTTTAAAGAGAATATTGACACAGTTACACTGAGACCTTACATAAAGATAAGATCTCCTATGACCTGCGAGCTATCGAACGGCATTTGTGCGAAGTGTTACGGAATGGATCTTTCAAACCACAGGATAGTTCATGTTGGCGAAGCAATTGGAATAATAGCAGCGCAATCTATAGGAGAACCTGGAACCCAACTTACCATGAGAACTTTTCATACCGGAGGAATAGCGACAACTGGAGACATAACTCAAGGTCTTCCAAGGGCTGAAGAATTGTTCGAAGCAAGGAAGAAACTAAGAGATGTCTCAGGCATATTCAGTCACGTATCTGGTTATGTCAAACAGATAAGTCAGGAAGAAAACAAAACTGTTAAAATATACATCGAAGATGATGAAGGGAATATTCATGATTACACAGTTCCTAAGAAAACTCAAATACGTGTAAGAGAAGGACAGCGAATCATAGCCGGTACTCCTTTGACAACGGGAACGATAAGACCAAAAGATTTGCTTGAAAAAGTTAACACTGAAAGTTCTTTCCAGTATTTGCTTCGCGAAGTTAAAAGAGTTTACGCGGAACAAGGAGTGGACATTCATGATAAGCATTTTGAGGTCATAATAAAACAGATGTTCAACAAAGTTGAAGTCACAGACGCCGGAGATACCAACATACTTCCTGGTACCTTGTTATCTTTGGAGGAAGCCAAAAGGATAAATGAAGATGTAAGGAAAGAAAATTTGAAAATCGATGAAAACAGAAAGAAGATCGTTGGAAAAGAACTTGCTTACGCAGTCATAAGTGCAGATGAAGTTGAAAAAGAGATTGCCAAGGCGGGAGAAATTCTGACTGAGGAACTCGTTTCGGAAATGGTAAAGATGGGTATAAAGTTTGTCACAATCAGAAATGGAGAAAAAATGGACAAATACATAATAAACACGCAAAATGAGATCCAATACAAACAGAAACTGCTTAGAATAACGACGGCTTCTCTTGAAAGTGAAGGATTTTTAAGTGCTGCGTCGTTCCAGCAAACACCGCAAATACTTGCTGAAGCGGCAGTGGAAGGAAGATCTGATTTTCTCAAAGGACTAAAGGAAAATGTCATAATAGGACAACTTATACCATCCGGTACCGGACTTTCGGTTTACAACAACATTCAAATTGAAGAACATCCTGCTGCAAAAGTATCAAGGGAAGAAATAAGAAAAGAACAACAAGCGTAAGGATAAATTCGGTAAATCAAGTGGGGCAAATAAATGCCCCACTTTTTTCATTGCCTGTTCATCTGTTCTTACACTATTTTTCACGCGATTGAGTATAATAGTAATGGGAGATGAAATGTCATGTCAGAAGACATAGGTAAAGCTCTTGACTTCATGATTAATACCGCAGCAGCTCTTATGAGAACGGGTTCCCCAACGACGAGAACTGAAATATGGGTTTCCAAAATCGGTCAAAAATTGGGGTTCGAAGTTGATGCCGCCATAATTTACACGGTCATTTACATAACGATAAAAGATTCGAACGGGAACGTAATGACAATGACGAAAAGGACTGGGAATCTCTCAAGCGATTTTGACAAATTCATAAAGATAGACGCTCTCGTAAAAAAATTTGTAGATGGAAAAATAAATCTTTCAGATGCACATTCTGAATTGAAATCCATTGTTAACTCCGATTTCTCATACCCTATTTTCATTCGGTTGATAGCCGCCGCCCTTGCTTGTGGAGGCTTTGAATACATACTCGTTGGTGGATTGATGAGTGCCATCGCATCGATGATACTTGGAGCCATAGTTTACTCTGCAACAAACTACATTAGCTTGCTTGATAACAGGTTTTTTCAACAATTCAGTTCTGGTGTGATCATAGCAATAGGTGCATGGATATTATCGCCGATTTTCAAAGGATCGACTTTGAACGGAATTATATCCGGAGCGATAATGTTATTTGTACCAGGCTTGCTTATAACAAACGGTTTTTCGGAAATATCGCAGGGAAGCGTCATATCAGGTACTATAAAAGAAAGTGAAGCACTTGCACTGCTTGTGGCCCTTGTTTTTGGAATATCTGCAGGCAGTGTCTTCGTCAGGGGGATGAAATTTTGAATCTCATCGTTCAATCTCTCATAGCAGGTCTTGCAAGTGGAAGTTTTACTTTGCTTTACAACGCTAAGCCGTTCGATGCCATATTGGGTGGAAGCATAGGGTTTATGGGATGGCTCATTTATTCTCTAACCTTTGGATATGGAATTATAGCATCAACCTTGCTTGCGGCTTTGGGAATTGGATTGGCCGGAAGAATCCTTTCGCGTATAAGACATATACCATCTCAACCTTTAATAGTCGGCGGAATAGTCGTTTTGGTTCCAGGATTTACAGCATTCAAGGCTATGAATGCCTTTGTAAGTGGTAATTCGGTTCAGGGTACTACCATGATGTTGAATGCATTTTTGATGGCCGCCTCAATTGGTACGGGTTTGGTTGTTTCTGTGGCAATTACGGCGATAATTTTTAGAAAAAAATAGGAGGCTTGACATGGAGAAAGTGATTTTTTTCAGTCATGATGGATTGAAAATAGAAGCAGAAATTTTTGGCAAATCGGATCATATGATTATCTTAGTGCACGGTAAAGCTTTTGATATGCAAAGTTGGGAATTGCTTGCAAAATATCTTGAGGAACAAGGCTTTTCGACCATGCCTTTTAATTTTCGTGGTTACGGAAACTCGCAATCGAAAGATTCAAAATATGAATTTGATGTCTTAGGTGCGATAGATTATGCGCTGAAAGATCACAAATACGTTTCTGTTATAGGTGCAAGCATGGGTGGTACCGCAACTCTTAGAGCCTTGGAGATAAGCAAGTCGTCAATCGATGGCCTTATTTTACTCTCTCCTGCCGGATTGCCAAAAAGTTTTTCTGATCTTTCCGGAAAAGCAAAAAAAGCACTTGTCGTTTTTTCAAAGGGGGATTTTGTTTTTGACACGGCCAATGAAATTTCAAAATCACTCCCAATTGAGACTGAAACCCTTGTTTTTGATGGGAATCTTCATGCTCAAAATCTCTTTAGAAACCAAGACATTGCGAAAGAGCTCAAGAACAAAATAGCAAATTTCTTAAGATCGATTGAAGGAATTTGAAGATGAAGGTTAAATTCTCGGACTTCTTGAATGATAGTACAAAGGCAATCGAGGAGATTGTCACTGCCCTTTCAAAAATTTACGGATATGCCTCGATTCTTGGAAGCGACACTCGTGGAAAAAGATATCTGGTAACTGATCTCGATGTGAACATCGGCGATAGTGGTTGGAACGAGAGAGGCTTCGTGCTGAGAGTTTTCAACGGGCTAAATTATTCAGAGTTTTCTTTCAACAAAATCGACAAACCTTCTCATTTAATTGATTTTGTGAGTGAACATCTCATGAAATCATTTGAAGAGATTAAAAATCACGGTGAAGTTTTGAAGTGCCCTCGCGTGATCGAAGAGCCTATCACCGGAACTTTTGAGGGAGAAGTTGAAATTCTTCCTGAAAATGTTGATCCAGGTACGAAAATAGAAAAGCTTTCCAAGATGAGAGATCATGCCCACGATCTGTCAAAGCAGATCGTGAATTTTTGGTCAACATACGAGGAAGTGCATGTCAACAAGATCTTCATTTCTTCCAGAAAGTCCCTTCGCCAAAGTTACATCTGGTCACAAGGATACCTTCAAGCAATTGCACAGAATAAAGAAAAGACAAGGTATTCTTATGAAGGATTCTCTGGCCTGAAGGGAGTCGAAATTCTTGATGAGATGAGTAGCGGCGTTGATAAAGTGGTAAAAGCATCCGAGGCGTTGCTCGATTCAGAAAAGATAGAACCGGGCGAATACGATGTCATATGTTCACCGGATGTCGCAGGTGTCATAGCACATGAAGCCTTTGGACATGGTGTGGAAATGGACATGTTCGTCAAAGGTAGAGCCAAAGCCATTGAGTATTTAGGTAAAAAAGTTGCATCCGATCTTGTGACAATGCACGACGGCGCTGCTGCGGCCAAAGAGGTTTCTTCGTACTTTTTTGATGATGAAGGCACATTGGCAACGGACACAATTGTTATAGATCATGGTACACTTAAAACTGGCATATCAGATCTTTTATCGGCTTTAAGACTTGGTACAAAACCTACGGGAAATGGAAAAAGGGAGTCTTTCGAGAGAAAGGCTTATTCAAGGATGACGAACACCTTTTTTGCCAGAGGAACTGACAGACTTGAAGACATGATTTTATCTGTCAAACATGGTTATTTTCTCGAAAAGGTTTCAAGCGGAATGGAAGATCCTAAAAATTGGGGAATCCAATGTTGGATTCTTTACGGTAGAGAGATAAAAAACGGTAAGATAACAAACAGAATAGTCTCACCAATACTCATGACAGGATACGTTCCCGAACTACTTAGTTCTATCTCGATGGTATCAAATGATCTTGAATTGTCAGGCATTGGCAGTTGTGGTAAAGGTCATAAAGAATTCGTCAAAGTTTCCTCGGGCGGCCCATACATGAAAGCGAGAGCGAGGTTGGGATGATGATCGATCGAATAATTGATGCTCTTAGATCTCAAAGGGAAGTCGACGATTGGAAGATAATAGAAAGAAGAGTCGATGGAAGGGAATTATTTTTCGTCAAAGATGCACTCGACATGAATAGGGCAAAACAAACACAGAAATTTTTTGTCACAGTGTATCATGATTTCGAAGAAAATGGAAAATTTTACAGGGGTTCATCTGAATTTACAATTCATCCAGGAGAAATCAAAATTGAATCTTTGATAAAAGAAAATGTCTTTTCATCTAAATTCGTGAAAAATATACCATATCCACTTGTAACATCTTCTGAAAAACGTATAGCCTTCACAAAGGCAATACCAATTGATTCCATTAACGAAGTTGCTTACGATATGTACAGTGAAAAATTGGAAAACACATGGATAAATTCTTCAGAGATCTTCATGGATCATGTTGAAGAAAGAATTGTAAATTCGAAAGGTGTAGATGTCTCAAATGACGTTAGCAGTCTTTACGTTGAATTTGTGACAACATCCCGTTTTGAGAAAACCGAGGTTGAACTTTACTGGAATTTCAAATTTTCAAAGTTCGAAGATAAAGTTATAAGAGACAAAGTCGTAAATGCCATGAAATTAACAAAAGATAGGGCGCATGCCGTAAGTACTCCTAATCTTAAGGATATTCCCGTCATCCTTGTCGGTGAATCTGTAAAAGAGTTTTTCAAATACCATCTTTACAAAGTATCCGCAAGATACATCTACCAACATCTTTCAAATGCAAAAATAGGTATGGATCTTCATGAAAATAATCAGAAATGCGATGGAATAACGATGTGGATAGATCCATTCTTAGAAGGTTCGGCTTATTCGGTCGGTTACGATGAAGATGGTTTTCCCCTCATAAAAATAAAGATAATAGATAATTCAAGCGTTAAAAACATATGGGGAGACATAAGATACGCACATTACCTTGGAATTGAACCGACAGGTCATATGACAAATTTTACGGTCGAACCCGGAAAAACCAGTGAAGATGATCTCGAAACAGGTAAGTACGTTAAGGTGCTGTCCTTTTCGGATTTTGGCATGGATCCCATAACGGGAGATTTTGGAGGAGAAATAAGGCTTGGCTGGTATAGTGATGGTAAAAAAACAATACCTATAACAGGCGGATCTATTTCTGGCAGCATATCCGATCTCTTCGAGATCGTACTTTCAAAAGAGACACAGCAGATCGATAATTTTACAGGTCCCAATAGTTTGAAAATCATCGGGGCAAAAATTTCCGGAAGCAAAACAAGCACATAGCAGATTTAGAGTTGAATTGGCAATATAATGATATAATTTGTTTAATCAAGTTTAATAGAGGTTGTGCATAATGAAAGAAGGTAAAACATGAAGGAAAGCATAATGATACTTGATGCATGCCAGCAAATAACTGATTTAAAACTTGTCTCAAGTACATGGGGAAATGTATCTATAAGACTTGAAAACGGAAATATAATCATAACTCCAAGTGGCATACCCTACGATGAAATAAGAGAAGAAGATATTGTATTATGTGATAAAGACGGTAATGTAATTGAAGGAACACTTTTACCGTCAAGTGAATTGAAAATGCATGTTGCCCTATACGCTAAGCGTAGCGATGTAAATGCCATAGTTCACACTCACAGCCTTTACGCCTCGATAGCATCCTCAATTTTCGACGAGGTGCCGATTCTCGTTGAAGATGTTGCCATGGTTATAGGCAGTACCATAAAGGTTACAAAATACAAATTGCCCGGCACAGCCGAACTTGCAAATGAAGTTGTGAATATCATAGAAGATGGTAACGCGGTTATAATTTCAAATCATGGGCAAGTTGCCGTCGGCTCGACAATGGATGATGCCCTGCTTTCCGCGCAAATGTGCGAGAAGGCCGCACAAATGTATGTCATGGCGATTCAAAGCGGAAGGTCTCCGCGTGCGCTTTCAGACAGAGACATAAATGTGCTTTACGAAAAATACGTCAACTCTTACAAAAAACTCAAGGAGAAAAAATGAGCAAAGTTTTGAAAAATGCATTGGTATTCGGCAATGATTTTTCATTTAAAGAACAAACTCTCTACATAGAAAATGACAGAATAGCGGATTTTGCAATGGGAGAAGTTGAAGATCTCAATGGTATGCTTGTCATGCCTGGACTTGTGAATACACATACCCATGCCGCCATGACCATCTTTAGAGGTATTGCCGAAGATGTGGATCTTAACGATTGGCTGTTGAAATACATCTTTCCAAGAGAAGATAAGTTAACGGAAGAAGACATTTACATCGGAAGCCTTGTGGGATTCATGGAAATGATTAAAAATGGCATAACGACTTTCGTTGACATGTACTTTTACGAAGATGCGATATACCAAGCCGCAAAAGATCTCGGCATAAGAGGGATCGTGGCGAGAGGTCTTGCCGATACAGATGGTAAGGGAGAAAAAAAACTGCTTCTTGCTGAAAAATTTGTGAAAAAACACAACGATGACCCACTTGTAAAGGGTGGATTTGGGCCACATGCGATTTACACATGCTCTATGGATTATTTCAAAGAAGTGGTAAAAGTTTCAAAGAATTACGACCTTACGATTACATTTCATTTACTTGAATCTCCAGACGAAAGAGACAACTTCAAAAAAGAAAATGGAATTGAGCCAGTTGAATTTCTTGATTCGATAGGAGCATTTGGTAAAAACACGATAATAGCTCATGGAACTCACCTGAACAGCGATGAACTTCGCTTGATATCCAAAAGGGGATCAACCATTTCTTACAATCCTACTTCCAATGCTAAACTTGGAAATGGAATAGCTCCTATAAAAGAAGCCATAGAGATGGGTGTTAACGTGACATTAGGTACAGATTCTGCTGCTTCTAACAACAGTCTTAATATCTTCAGTGAGATGAAATTTGGTGCTCTTATCCAGAGGGCAAAATTTTGCGATCCAAAGATCTTGAAATTGGAAGAGATCGTCAGAATGGGAACATCGAATGCAAGAAAAGTTTTGCCATTCGACATTGGTACTTTGGAAAGTGGCATGCTTGCAGATCTTATTGTCGTAGATGCCGATAATTTTTCTATGATACCCAAAGAAAATATGCTTGCCAATATCGTTTACGCCTTTGATACTGCTTCCATAAAACGTGTCATGGTAGGTGGAAAATGGATTTATCATGATGGGGCATTTCTCACCGTAGATGGTAAGAAGGTGATAGAAAACTTTGAAAAAGCATACGGCGATCTTAATTCTCGCCTTTGAGTTGTTATCGCTAACTTTGATCTTGAGTGCTTGCTTTTTGACGAAGTTCAACATAAGTACGCTTAGATCTTTCGTTCCGGCAGGATATACAGTTAAATTTTATGAGATAAAAGTTAAACCTTCAGAATTCATCGGATACAAGTCTGTAAAAATATTGAGAAGCGTGTTTGCAACTTACTCCTCTACCGCATCGACGATAGATCTTCACGCAGCGGAATTCGATAGTTCCTTTGATATGCATGATCTTTGGTACAAATTTGCAAAATCGCAGGTTGGCACTTGGAACGCACTCGACAGCAGCCTCTGGTGGTTTTCCGGCACTTTGAAGACCCCTGAATATCTTGCTTGGTATTCGAATTACACGATCTTCATACTCAAATCAAGCGAAAATGCCGATCTTGCATCCGTGAAAAAGCAAATTGAAAATTTCATGAATGTTTTTGGGAGTGTTCAAAGTTGATTTACAGAGAGTTGGCACCTTACCTTAAAGAAAAATATGGCGTGCGCGTTCAAAGAATTTCCATATCCTATTTTAAAACGTGTCCCAACCGTGATGGCACAGTTGGCTTTGGCGGATGTACCTTTTGTGAAGAAACCGGAAGCGGATTTGCCAACAAATTCAAAAATCTTGAAGTTAAATCCCAGATGATGGAAGGAATGAAAGCGGCTCGCCAAAAGTACAAAGCAGAGAAATTCATGGCATATTTTCAATCTTTCACTAATACCTATGGCCCCATCGAAGAGCTCGAAAAAGTTTACAACGATGCAATCATCGATGATGTTGTTGCGCTTGATATTTCGACAAGGCCTGATGCTTTTTCCGAAGAAACAGCAGAACTTTTAAAAGATATATCCTCCAAAAGAAAAGTAGACATATTCGTTGAATTTGGTCTTGAATCGGTAAACGAAAACACACTTGTTGCGGTTAACCGCGGTCATTCTGTTGGAGAATTCATAGATTCTGTCTTAAGGGCCAAAGATTATGGATTTGAAACCATTGCGCATGTTATTCTTGATCTTCCTTCAGATACAATAGATGATGAAATTGCATGTGCGAAGATACTTTCAGCGCTCAAAGTGAACGGTGTCAAAATGCACTCACTTTACATAATTCCAGGAACCAAAATGGGTCAAGATTACATCGCTGGGAAAATAAAGCCTCTGGATGCAAAGGAATACATTCGCAGAGCGGCCGTTTTTTTATCTTATCTCGATCCTCAAATTGTCATCCATAGGATAATATCTACCCCACCTAATAACTCCATTTACTCTGTTGGACTTTCTTCAGCTCAGGCAAAAAAAATCATAGAAGCGGAAATGATGAAAGCTTCCAAATTTCAAGGCAGCGATTTCAATTATCTTAACGGTGGAAGTTGGCGAAAGAAATTTTTCGAAAGGAGAAATTCGGATGGATTACGTTCAGATGGTCAAAGAGTCGGTTGAATTTTTGAAATCAAAGGTAAAAAGTAAGCCTCGAATTGCCATAGTACTTGGTTCCGGACTTTCCGTCATAAAAGAAAGCCTGGATGTTGAAACTAAGATAAAATACGCTGAAATACCCCATTTTCCGGTTTCAACGGCACCAGGCCACGCCGGCGAGATGATTTTCGGCAAATGGAACGACGTTGACGTCGTGCTTATGAACGGACGGTTCCATTTTTACGAAGGTTACTCGATGAAAGAAGTCACAATGGCGGTACGCGTTTTTCAACTCATGGAGGTTAAATATCTGTTTATCACGAATGCTGCCGGTGGACTTAATCATTCATTTGAACCGGGCCATCCCATGATAATAACGGATCACATAAATTTCATGGGCGATAATCCTTTAATAGGTAAAAACATCGAAGAATGGGGCGTCAGATTTCCCGATATGTCGGATGCTTACAATTCTAAACTTGCTTTAATTGCAGAAGAAGTGGCAAAAGAATTGCCTATTGAGTATTACAAGGGAATTTACGTTGCGGTTGCAGGGCCATCCTTCGAAACTCCGGCGGAATTAAAGATGTTCAGATACCTTGGCGCCGATGCAGTTGGTATGTCAACCGTACCTGAGGTTATAGTTGCGAACCATGCCGGCATAAAAGTGCTTGCCATATCGGCAATTACCGATCGTGCTATACCGGAGGGCTTAGCACCTTTGACGGCTGAAGAAGTGCTGAAAGTTGCTGAAAAGACGGGCATTCAGATATCAAAAATATTTGAGGGCGTTATAAAAGAAATCGGAGAGGAACTCAAATGATAGAAGAGACTGTCGAAGTTTTAAAGTCGAAGATCGGGAATGTGGATGTTGCGATTGTTTTAGGATCCGGCCTTGGGAGACTTGCAAATGAAGTCAAAGATGCTGTACACATTCGATACTCTGAGATCCCGGGCTTTCTGAGATCGACGGCACCAGGTCATACCGGCGAGATGGTATACGGTCTCATAAACAAAAAACGTGTTTTGCTGATGAACGGGCGTTTTCACATGTATGAAGGTTATTCCCCTAAAGATGTCGCATATCCCGTTGAAGTGATGAAAATGATAGGTGTGAAGAAGTTGATGGTCACAAACGCTGCGGGAGGGATAAAACTTTCATTTGTTCCGGGTCAACTCGTCTTCATAAAAGACGTAATCAACTTTGCCTTCAGAAACCCTTTGATTGGTCCAAACGATGAGAAAATTGGCCCTCGATTTCCGGATATGTCGCAACCACTTTCTTTAGAATGGATAGAAAAGGCAAATAACGCCATTTATGAAAATATGAAACAAAAATTGGAAATTGGTACCTACGCCTTAATGCTTGGTCCAAGTTATGAGACGCCTGCTGAGATAATGATGCTGAGAAAATTAGGCGTAGACATGGTTGGCATGTCGACAGTTCCAGAAATAATAAAGGCAAACCATGTTGGATTGGAAATTATGGGCATATCCTGCGTTACGAATATGGCAGCGGGCGTGCTTAAACAACCACTTTCTGAAAAAGAAGTGCTTGATGTCGCAAACAGCGTCTCATCGAATTTTGTATCAATAGTCAAAATCATAATAGAAAAAACTTGTTGAAGAAGGTGATATGATGAGAGCATACGATGTGATACTTAAGAAAAGAAACGGTCATGAGCTTTCCAAAGAAGAGATAGAATTTATGGTGGATGGTTTTGTCAAAGGCGAAGTTCCAGATTACCAAATGGCGGCTTTTTTAATGGTAATATACTTCAAACACATGAATGCAGATGAAAGATACAATCTCACAGAGATAATGGCGAGATCAGGAGACTCGATAGATCTTTCCTTCATTTCCGGCATCAAAGTTGACAAACATTCAACGGGCGGTGTCGGAGACAAGACAACGCTTGTGCTTGCACCCATGGTCGCATCTTGTGGACTTCCCGTCGCGAAGATGTCCGGCCGAGGACTTGGTCACACCGGAGGCACTATCGATAAGCTCGAAGCCATTCCTGGTTTTAAAACCACTTTAACCGAAGCGGAATTCAAGAAAAACGTTAAAGCGCATCTCATAGCCGTAGTAGGTCAAACGGCAAACCTTGCACCCGCAGACAAAAAAATATACGCTCTTCGCGATGTAACTGCCACAGTCGATGAGATATCTTTGATATCCTCCAGCATAATGAGCAAAAAATTGGCCGCCGGTGCCGATGCCATAGTCTTAGATGTAAAAGTCGGGTCAGGTGCTTTCATGAAAGACATTGCCTCCGCCACAGATCTCGCAAGGGCTATGGTTGACATAGGCAAGAAGCATGGTAAGGCAATGGTGGCACTTATAACCGATATGGATAAACCTCTCGGTTACACGGTTGGAAATGCAATAGAAGTCGAGGAAGCCATAGATACACTTAAAGGTAACGGACCGACGGATCTCGAAACACTTTGTGTAGAACTCGGAGCTCAAATGCTCAAACTCGGAAAGATAACCGAAAGCTTGAGTTCAGCAAAAGAGATGCTCAAAGATTCCATCAAGAGCGGCAACGCGATCAAGAAGATGAAAGAGATGATCGAGTCACAGGGAGGAAACCCATCGGTTGTCGATGATACGTCGTTGTTGGGTGTTTCAAAAAATACGTTTGAATTGAAAGCATGGAAGGACGGCTATGTAACTTCTATGGATGCTGAAGGCATAGGCATCGCTTCGATGAAATTGGGGGCAGGAAGGGAAAAGAAGGAAGACAAAATAGATCTTTCGGTCGGAATAAGACTTTCAAAGAAGACCGGTGATTCGGTTAAAATGGGTGAAACGCTTTGCACGCTCTATTACAATTCCGAAGAGAAATTGAAGGCGGCGATCGAGGTCGTCAAAACGTCCTACAATTTATCAAGCGTTAGACCACAGAAAATTGGAATAATTCACGGCGTTGTTGAATAACAGATCTGAATTGATTGGGTTATAGACCGCCATGGTTAGAACCATGCGGCTTGTAACCGCGCTATGACCAGCCTAAGGCTTGTCAGCCTACGTTATCC
>DYLQ01000031.1 GCA_020722015.1 Thermotoga sp.
AGGTATATTGACTTTAAAAGTTAAATATGGTATCTTATTTATAGAAAATGGTTTTCTATAAGGGGATACGATAATGGGGAAAAGGTTCTTTTTGGTAATTGGAATTTTGATTCTGTTCGTCTTGACAATCTTTGGAAAATTGAGCGTGGTTGCAACTATACCGCCTCTTGGATATGCTGCTTTGTCGATAGGCGGAACGGCAATTGATCTCAGTGTCCTTTTAAAGCCGGGAGACAATCCCCATAATTTCAGTCTGACTCCGAATCAAGCTGTTAGCATATCAAAAGCGGATGTGCTCATCGATCTCGGTCTTGAAGAAGACAAGTGGATAAGTGAAAAGGTTAAAGCTATAAATTCTTCGGTGAAGATCATCGACACGACAGAAGGGCTCTCACAATTTTTGATAGGTGACAGTGGATCGTACAATCCTCACGTATGGCTTGATGTGAAGCTTTACGAGATGATGGCGGTGAACGTATACACCGCACTTGTTCGAATCGATCCGGGCAGTACATCTTATTTTACGCAAAATTTCGGTAAATTCATGTTGAATTTGAATTTGCTCGATGGCGAGATAAGAGATTCATTACTTTCGGTCAAAGGCAAGCCATTCGTTGCCCAGCATCCGGCGTGGGTTTATTTTGCCCGTGCTTATGGTCTTGGCAAAGAATATTCGCTTGAAAGTGATTCTGGTCAATCAATAGGGCCTCAAGATTACCGGAACATCATCAACATCATGAGGAAAAACGATATAAAGTCGATAATAGGCGATCCGGTGACTCCTTCCAAGATAACGAATGAACTTTCATCACAGACCGGAGCATCGATAGTCATGGTAAATCCGATATCCGTTTTTGATTATTTCGATCTCATGAAATCCGTGACGAATGGATTTTTGGAGGCGCTGAATGGTAAAGGTAGATGATCTTACGGTCAGATATGACGGTCGAATCGCCATTTCGAAGATCTCCGTTACCTTTGATGACGGTAAATTTCATTTCGTAATGGGTCCAAACGGTGGAGGAAAGACGACACTTGTGAGGGCAATCGTTGGATTTTTGCCTTACGAGGGGAAAATAGAAATAGACGGAGTCGAACATTCTAAATATCTCAAAAAAAATTCCATAGGATATTTGGCTCAACGAGGCTTTCAATTTTTTTCATTTCCTATGACGGCAATTGAAGTTGTTGAAATGGGAAGGTATCGATTCAAAGAGAATATTTCAGAGCGCAGAAGATCCGCAATGCGATTTCTTAAAGCGCTTGAAATGGATGAATTTTGGAACAAAAGAATTGATGAAATGAGTGGAGGTCAACAACAGCGTGTCCTTATGGCAAGAGCCTTGGCCACAGAATCGAAAATACTCGTGCTTGACGAGCCTTTGACGGGAATAGATTCGAAAGCCCAATCTCTGTTTTACGATATGATCGAAAGGATAAAAGAGAAATTCCAATTAACGGTCATAATGACAACTCACGATGTCGGATTCGTTTCCAAGTATGCCGATGACGTACTTTATATAAACAAAGAGATCGTGCCACACGACAAAGCGGAAAAGGTTTTGAGTGATGCCGAAATTGAACTGCTTTACGGTCCGAAGATGGAAATTGCGGATCGTCATCTTACAAAAAACGAAAATGTTTGAATTCTTCAGTTTGTTTTTCATTCAAAGAGCGCTTATCATAGGGTTGATCATCGCATTCGTTTCTGGCCTCATGGGACCATTTCTCGTGTACAGAAAGATGGCCTTTATGGGAGTGGGAATATCACACGGTACCTTTGCCGGAATAGGATTGGGAATACTCATCGGAATTTCTCCAATTTATTCCGGCATGGCTTTTGCCATAGGTCTTGGAATTTTCATAGGATTTGTAAGCAAAATCGGAAAAATATCGGAGGATGTCAGTATTGGCGTACTCTTTTCATTTGCGATGGCACTCGGAATATTTCTCATAAATTCTGCGCCAGGTTATCATACGGACATAATGGGTTATCTTTTCGGAGATATATTGGCCATTTCTAACGGCGATATCTACCTTGCGATGATAACTTTGGTACTGACGATTCTTTGGTTTACCCTCAGATCACGTCAAATGAAATACATAACGTTCGACGAAGATTTTTCTAAAGTGGTTGGTGTTCCCGTCACAATCGATTATTACATCTTCATGGTCTTGATCTCTTTGATCACCGTTGCCATAGTCAATTTTGTAGGTGTTATCTTGGCGAGTTCTATAATGATAGCACCTGCCGCTGCTTCGAGGTTGATCGCAAAAAAATTCCCGACCATGATCATTTTGGCCGTTACATTTGGAATGATATCCGTATTTCTTGGAATAACCTTTTCTTACGGATTCAACATCTCATCAGGACCTTCTGTTGTCTTTTTCATCACGGCTATTTTTGCCATGGCCTTCGCATTAAGCAAGATCATCGTGCACCATCATGCGGCGTGATCTTAAAAAATCATTTTAAAATCGATTCAGTATACGTTATGACTTATTTGTGTGAAGTTTTGTCGTACGTTTCTATCATTTTCAGAATATCTTTGAAATGTTTTTTCTCTTCATCTATGATCTTTTGGATCGTTTCTTTTTGAGGTGCGTATTTCACCAATTCTTCGTAGAAGACAACGCTGTCTTTTTCAACATCAAGGGCAATTTGAAGTGCTTGTTTAAAATCGTCTGGTACTTCTTGTTCTATTTCGGGAAAGATCGACGTTTCAGCGAAAATTCTCAGATATCCGACTGCTTCTTCGTTTAAAGGCTGCGTCTCGCTTTTTTCTTTTGATTGTGCTACTATCTTTTCAAATATTTTCATGTGTTCTCTTTCTTGTTCTGCAAGCGACTTGAACAAATCCTTGTTTTTTCCACTGGCACGACTTGCAAGAGCCGTATAAAACTGATATCCGCTACCTTCGATTTTCAAAGCAACACCCAACAGTTCTTCAATATTCACCATATTAATCATCACCTCCTGAATTTGTGAAAATAATCGCATCATTGACCAACATCATCCTCTGGCCATGTACTTGTTCACTGTCTCATACATATTATACTCTTTTGGATTTTTTGACATTGACATTTGCCAAATCAAGTTGTATATTTGATAAAAGGTCAAATCGAAGAAAAGAGGGATAAAATGCCAGAAGCGTACAGATACTCCGCACAGGACGGATTCATGAATTACGCAAAAGACAACAAGATAGCGATCAAATTCTACCTGACTGAAAATATTCAGATGAAGGGAAAGATAAAACATTTTGACATGTATTCCGTGATAATCGAAAATGAAGAAACCGGAAACGACAATCTGATATTCAAGCATGCCATAATTACCATGATACCGTTCGGTAAATTTTCAATAGAATACACGGTACCCAACGTCAAAAAAAGTTAGAGATTTCTATGAATGAATCAAAGATATCGATCATAGCCGATACGGGCTGTGATATGGACGAAAAATTCGTCTACGATCATAACGTAAAGCTCATCCCTTTCAGAATTATCTCGGATGACGGCCGTGAATACAGAGACCGATTTGAAATAAGTGCGCCTGATGTCATAAAACTTCTTGAAAATCATGATTTAAGAACATCTTTGCCGTCGATTCAGGACATAACAAGTACCTTTGACGAAGCTAAGGCAGAGGGTTATGACAGTGCCATAGTTATAACTATATCTTCCAAACTCAGCGGAACTTATTCGGCAATAAGCATGATCGCAAAAGATTATAAAGATCTCAAAATAACGGTTGTCGATTCACTTACGCTTTCTATGGCAGAAGGATTTCTTGTCGAGGATGCGTGTGAAATGGTAAGATCTGGAATGAATTTCGATGATATCGTCAAAGGGATAGAATCAAAAAGGGAATCCGTCAAGGCACATTTTGTTTTGGATACACTTAAGCATCTTAAAAAAAGCGGCAGAATGCCGGAAGCGGCTTTGAATTTGAGTGAACTTTTGAATCTCAAACCGATTTTCACGATAAAAGATGGGCGTATAAGTGTAGAGTCCATCTCTTGGGGTAAAAAACATGCGATCAAAGTACTTGAGAAAAAATTAGACCCTAATGCCACAAAATGCGCCATTGCTTACACGGGATCCAAAGACGAAGCGGAACTCTTTGCGACTCGATTTAATCGCGATATCATGATTTACTATCTTGGACCGGCGCTTTCTCTTCACGGAGGCAAAGGAATAATAGGGATATTGTATTCCAAATAAATCGGTGGGGTGATAACATGGGTAAGTTGCGTGTAGCCCTTGTGGCTCATGATAAAAAGAAAATAGACATGGTCATGTTTGTCAAAGAACATCTTGATGTCTTATCAAAGTGCGAGCTTTACGCAACGCACACGACTGGAACTGTTTTAGAAGACAAATTGAAGATAAAGGTAAACAAAATGCTTTCCGGCCCCCTTGGTGGAGATCTACAAATAGGAGCCATGATAGCATCTTCCAAAATAGATTACGTGATATTTTTAAGAGATCCTCTCACAGCTCAGCCGCACGAGCCTGATGTTTCCGCACTCTTGAGGGTTTGTGACGTTCACAATGTTCCATTGGCGACGAATCTTGCCAGCGCGACGGCTATAATAGAAAAGATAATAGCCGATCTTGACCATGAAGAAAATCCCACAGATAATAGCCCAAAGTCTTGATGATCTTTTCGTTGTCGGAGGTGCCGTAAGAGACATCATATTGGGCAGAATGCCAAAAGAGTACGATCTTATAACAACAACTGGTTTAGGTGAGATCAAATTCAAAACTTTCAAAGAATCGAAAAACGGAGAAACGATAGGTGCTTTTATAAAGGGTGTTAAGTACGATATATCACACTACGAATCTCTCGATCATGATCTCAAAAGGCGGGATTTTACAATAAATTCAATGGCCCTTCCCGTTCAAAAAGACGGCGAAATTTTGATTTCTCATATCGTTGATCCGTCAAACGGGATGAAAGATCTCAAAGACAAAATTCTAAGATCATTTGATCCATATGAAAACATGAAATCAGATCCCGTAAGAATTCTTCGTGGATTAAGGTTTATCTCGAACTACGATCTTGAGGTGGAAGAAAAAACCTTCGATGCCATGAAGATGTTCATGTCTCTTGTTCAAAAGGTCTCAAAAGAAAGACTTTTTTTGCCTCTCGATGCTTTCGTGAAGGGTAAATATTTTTCGAAAGCGTCCAAAGTTGCAAAAGATCTGAATTTGGAAGAATACCTTGGAATACCGACTTTAAACTTTGACATTGCCGCTAAATTAGATCCTCAATGCAGATGGCAGGCAATTTTTGCCAAGATAAAATCAGTTGATGTGTTCAAAGAAAAGGTTTCTCCACCGTCGAAAGTTGTAAAATCCATCTTGAGAATAAATGACTTCATCGATCAAATAGAAAATCAAAGGTATGATTGGACGATAAAGATAAAGGACGAAGAAGGAGTATGCCTTTGCCAGATTTTGGAGGTATTTGGGATAAATTCCGATATCGTTAGAAGAAGAATGGACACAAAACTCCATGTTACACCTGAAATGATCGAAAAATGGGGTGTCAACGGGGAAAAGATAGCAAAACAGATGATCGAATTATGGATAGACATTTTGAACGATAAGTGATTTATTTTTCCAAAGGTGGTAAATCCTCAAGATCGATTTCATTACCGTCTTTTGTCTTTAGATGTTTTCTGCTGAGCCAGACAAAACCCTTGTTGAATGTCATTAAGGCTATGTCTACATGTCCACCTACGCCAGTTACACCACCGGGATCCATGAGTACACCATCGCTGAAGCGTTGAATGGCGGTAGTGGTATCGATGGCAAGTTGACAAAAGTCCACGGCATCTTGCATTGTCATCGTCCCCCATTGAATGCCATATTCGAGATTGCGCAATTGCTGTTGAATTGAATCGTTACCGATCTTGATCGATGCCTCACGCACAAAAGGAATACTCTGCAAATGCGGATCGAACCCCAAAACTATGCGCGTTACAACATCCGTCTGGCCAATCCAACTTGCGCCGAATTCTTTTCCTTGTTTGCGACTGTCGCGAATTTGTTCAACCGTGCCAGGAATGTAGATCATGTAAACTTCGCTACTTTTGTTTTTGTTGTATCCCGCAAGGATGAATTGTAACCCGTCCGGGGCGGCAATTGCTTCCTGCACTTGACCTTGCTGATTTTTGAAATGAAATACAATCCTCGTCGGCTCTTCTTTAAGATCCAATAATTCCATCCCCTGTCTGGTCAGATCTGCTTTTATGCTGGCAGGAATGCTCTTAAGCTGATCACGGTAAGGAACTATGGCATCGAAATATCGTGAAATTTCATTGGCAACATCTTCGACAGACATTTTGTCAATTGGCTGGGTCTGACGAAATTCATCGATAAAATCGCTGACATTTTTCATGATACCTTGCTGTGGCAAAAACGCAAGACCCGAGATAACCAATCCCATGCGTGAACCTATACGAAATACCTTAGATGCCGAGTCAGAGCCGATACGTACCATTCCCTTCTGATTTCTGTACGTCTGTCGGCTGTCCGCTGCAAGCACAATTCCTTCCGGAATTACAACACTAATTCCAAGTGACATGATGCACCTCCTGTACAACAAATAATATACCACAAAATAACTTTGAATTTCGAACCATTTGTCGCCTGTCGCAACGTGTATGCCATTTTTGTACCTTTGATTTTCAAATTGTGCTAAAATACAAAAGGGTGAGTATTTTGTCTGATCTTTTAGTAGTTGTGGACATGCAAAATGATTTTGTGACGGAAGGTGGGGCGCTTTATTTCCATCAAGCCGAAAAGGTTAAGCTTGTGGTCCTCGACATCGTCAAAGATAGAATGCGCAAGGGATACAATTTGATCTTCACAAAAGATTGGCACACTCCGGACGATCTTGAGTTCAAACGTTTTCCGGTGCATTGCGTTGAAGAAACATATGGTGCTGATCTATTTGATGAATTGAAGTCCGTCATAAAAAATTACCCTAAGATCAACTTCATTTTAAAGAAAAGGTTTTCGGCCTTTTATGGGACGAATTTTGATGAACTTTTGAAAATCTTATCGCCAAAAAATATAGAGGTTTGCGGTGTCGATACGAACATATGTGTCATGTACACGGTTGAAGAATTAAGAAACAGAGATTATGACGTCGTTGTTTACGAAGACGGAGTTGCCTCTTACGATGACAATCTACATGAGTTTGCCATTTCTCAGATGAAAGATGTGTTAGGTGCCAAGATGAAAGAATGGAGGTCTTTTCGTGCGCTCACAGAGGCTTGATCCAAGAGTGTTTAAAGTGCCGCTGGACAGAATTCGCGCTGGGTATTATTCAGATAAGTATTTCACAAGATATACAGAAGTGTTGAAGAAAGATAATTATCATCCAAAAGTACTTTACCAATTCTTTCCAAGGAAAGATGCCGTGATTGTTGGCATAGATGAAGCACTTGCGATCCTAAAGCTTTGCACCGGATATTTCAAGGACGAAGATAAAGCCCAATCTTTGTTCAACGAGTTACTCGCGGTGGAACGAGATCTGCAAAATGCCGTTCTTGATATGAACAGAAAAGAGATAGAAAAGATAAACATAAAGAGATGGGATTTACGGGATGCCATGAATGCACTTTGGGTGGATAAATCCTCCGAAATAGAGGTAAAAGCCCTTTACGATGGTGAAGAAGCAAAAGATATGGAACCCATAATGACCATAGAAGGTGATCCAATTTATTTTGGGTATCTTGAAACGGTACTGCTTGGTGTAATAGCAAGAGGTACTTCTTCGGCAACGGCCGTCAGGCGCGTTGTTAAAGCCGCAAATGGAAAACAAATACTTTATTTTTCAGCAAGATTTGATCACTATTGGGTTCAGACAACAGATGGTTATGCGGCATTTAAGGCCGGTGCCGATGTCGTTTCAACGGACGCCAATGCCGATTATTGGGGGGCAAAAGGTATAGGAACTGTGCCTCATGCTCTGATAGCGGCTTACCATGGATCGACATCTATGGCAGCAATAAAGTTCGATGAATATGTACCTGAAGATGTTAACAGGATAATCCTTGTCGACTGGGACAACGACGTTATAAACACGACAAAACATATGATGATAAACTTCTATGAGCATATAACGGGTAAAAAATATTCTTCCGCTGCCATCTTTAGACAAGTTATAGGACCTGGTAAAGGGAAAATATGGGGTGTGAGGTTTGACACTTCTGGGACCCTCAGAGATGCATCTGTCACTCCCATAAACGAAAATTCTCTTGGAGTATGCCCAGAGCTCGTATGGAAGGCAAGACGTGAATTTGACAACATGGGAATGAATGATTTGAAGATAATCGTCTCCGGAGGATTTAACGCGGAGAAGATATCTTTATTCGAGAAGCTGGGAGTGCCGGTTGATGCCTACGGTGTCGGATCATCTCTTTTGAGAGAAAAGATAGATATAACCGCAGACATAGTCGAAGTTGATGGGAAACCATGCGCAAAAGTTGGAAGGAAAAAAGGAGATCTTTCAAGGCTTGAAAGAGTTAATTTGTAATTTCAAGGAGGTGCTTTAGATGGTTGAAAAAGGTACTTGGGTCATAAAAGAAGGATTTGCGGATATGTTTAAAAACGGAGTCATAATGGATGTAACAACGCCGGAGCAAGCAAAGATTGCTGAAGACGCCGGGGCAGTTGCCGTTATGGCATTGGAAAGAGTGCCGGCAGACATAAGAAAAGCTGGCGGTGTCGCGAGAATGGCAGATGTTGGTTTGATAAGGCGCATAATGAAAACCGTTTCAATACCAGTTATGGCAAAGGTTAGAATAGGTCACATAGCTGAGGCAAGAATTTTGGAGGCTCTTGGTGTCGATTTCATAGATGAAAGTGAAGTTCTGACTCCGGCAGATGACAAGTTCCATATAAACAAGCACGATTTCAAAATTCCATTTGTGTGTGGTGCAAGAGATCTTGGAGAGGCATTGAGAAGGATCGCAGAAGGTGCTTCAATGATAAGAACAAAAGGAGAGGCCGGAACTGGAAATATAGTCGAAGCCGTTAAACATATGCGTGCTGTCATGGATGAAATAAGACACGTCAAAACCATGGCAGATGAAGAACTTGTGGGATATTCAAAGGAAATAGGATCTCCCGTTGAAATAGTAAGAATGGTCAAGGAGCGCGGCAGGCTTCCGGTCGTTAACTTTGCCGCCGGTGGTGTTGCAACTCCTGCAGATGCCGCTCTTATGATGATGCTGGGTGCCGATGGAGTTTTCGTTGGATCTGGAATTTTCAAATCATCGAATCCGGCCAAGATGGCAAATGCGATAGTTCAATCTGTTTTACACTACGATGATCCTGAAGAACTCGTCAGAATAAGCGAAGATATAGGTACAGCCATGGAAGGTCAGGAAATCGCCACTTTGACAGAAAAAATGCAAGAAAGAGGTTGGTAAGCGTAGAACATGAAAATAGGCATACTCGGAATGCAAGGTGATATAGAAGAACACCTTGCAACTATGGAAAAGATCAAAGTCGAGGCTGTACGAGTTAAATCCGTCAAAACACTTGAAACGGTTAACGGTTTGATAATGCCAGGTGGCGAAAGCACGACGATGTTAAGACTTCTAAAGTTAACAGGCCTTTTTGATTTGTTAAAGGAGAAAATAAAGAATGGTTTTCCGGTTTATGGTACCTGCGCCGGATTGATCTTGCTTGCAGATGAGGTTGAACATCCGACACAGGATTCCCTTAAGATTTTGGATCTTTCTGTAAGCAGGAATGGATACGGAAGGCAGGTAGATTCTTTTCATGCCGAGATTTCCGTCCCCGTTATTGGAGATAAAAGTTTTGATGCTGTTTTCATAAGAGCACCGATCATAACAAAAGTTGGGAAAGTCGAAATACTTGCAAGTTATAACGGTATGCCTGTTTTTGTAAGGCAAAAGAATGTTATTGCCTCTACTTTTCATCCGGAACTTTCAAATGATACGAGAATTCACGAGTTTTTTGTGGAGATGGTTAAAAATGCTTTTGGCAGTTGATGTCGGAAACACAACTGTTATGATGGGTTTCATGAATGACAACAAGTCTTTCTATGTGTGGAGAATAAGTACGAAGAACATATCGACGGAAGATGAGTTGTCCGTTCACATAAAAAATTTCCTTGATTTTTCAGGTTATAAATCATCAAGTATAGATGATATTTGCATTGCCTCAGTAGTACCGAGTATGAACGATGTTTTCAAATACTATGCCAAGAAGTACATGAATAAAAATCCGACTTTTGTGAAAATCAAGGATGTGAACTGGATAGATTGGAATGTATGGACTCCGAACGAAATCGGAGCGGATAGAATCTCAAATGTTATAGCTGCAAAAGAAAATTATGGAGAGAATGTCGTTGTAGTCGATTTTGGGACGGCCATAACGATCGATATCTTGACCGATAAATATGAGGGCGGCGTTATTTTACCGGGCCCAAGAACGGCAATTCAATCACTTTTCACAAATACCGCAAAATTACCGTCCGTTGAGGCTAAATTCCCAGATTCTCCCATTGGTAAAGATACGGCAACCAACATTCAGTCTGGCATAATGTTGGGAACTATGTTCGCGATAGATGGCCTTATTTCACTTTTTGAAGGCGAATTTTCAAAACGATTTAAAGTCATATCCACAGGTGGGTATGGTGCTGATATTTCCAAAAGTTCTACCAAAATAGAAGAGTACATTCCAGATCTCACTCTCATCGGAATATCCATTTTTTATCACCGGAATGAAAGCACTCTTAGTTAATCCTTACATACACGATGTTTCAGCTTACGATTTTTGGTTAAAGCCCGTAGGACTTTTGTACATAGCAAAAGCTCTGCGGGCTTCAGGTTTTGATGTAAAATTGCTCGATCTGCTTGACAGAAATCTGCCTGGAAACAACGCACACGATGGAGCTTATGGAACTGGGAAATTTCATTCTGAGATAATCGGTAACTTGAAAAAATACGACATTCCCAGATACATGAAAAGATATGGAGCGCCGCTTTACATTTTTGATCAAATCAATTTCGATCCGGATGTAATTCTTGTGACCTCCATGATGACCTATTGGTATGGCGGTGTTTTCGAAACGATAAAACTTCTAAAAAAAAGATTTAATGTGCCCGTGATCCTTGGTGGGAATTATGCCACATTGCTTCCCGAGCACGCAAGAAAATCCGGTGCTGATTTTGTGATCGCAGGAGATGGCATTCCCAAAATCTACGATGTGTTAGAGGAGATAATGGGTAAGAAAATGCCGAGATCCGTCGGAATCGATTGGTTTGAAAAGATCACGCCCGATTACTCACTCTATGAGAAATTGAATGCAGCCGTTGTACACACAACTTACGGATGTCCTTTCAGATGCACATATTGTGTGGCATGGCAAAAGGGATTTAAATCAAGAAGCATCGATTCTGTGATAGAAGAAATAGAAGCACTCAAGAAATTGGGAATTAAGGATCTTGCTTTTTACGATGATGCCATTCTTGTGGATAAGATGAGGTTTAAGGAGATATTGAAAGCATTGCCATCTGATATAAGATATCACCTTCCCAACGGAATTCATGCGATGTACGTAGATGAAGAATTGGCATCTTTGATGATGAAGAAAAATTTCAAGACGATAAGAATCGGTTACGAAACTGGCAATCCGTACCTTCAAAAGAAAACCGGTGGGAAAGTTACAAATGTGGTTTTCAAAAGGGCCGTGGAAATTCTCAGAAGTGTTGGATTTACAGATAAAGAAGTCGGAGCGTACCTGATGATTGGCCTTCAAGGACAGACTTTTGAATCTGCCTTAGAAGATGTAGAATACGTTATGAATCTCGGAATAAAGCCTTTTTTGAACGAATACACTCTTATACCTGGTTCTGTTGATTGGAACGCGGCAATCTCAAACGGAGAAGTGCCAAAAGATGTAGATCCGTTTATTTTGAAAGGTGCTTTGATACATTACTGGTGGAGTGGTTCTATGGGTATCAAACGAATAGAAGAGATAAAGATGAAGATCCAAAAATTCTATCAAAATGTTTAAAGGTCCATGCTTAAAATCCTCTGATCACTTGATTTTTTAAGACAAAATGGAAGATTTCCATCTTTTAGCTTTTTTTATGCTATAATTTCAAAAATATTGAATGGGGAGGTATGAGTGATGAAAAGGATGACTGTGGTATTTTTGGCGTTTCTTTTTGTTTTTGCCGGATTTGCCTTTTCAAAAACCTACATAGTAGGAACTTCCGCCGATTTCCCGCCATTTGAATACGTACAAAACGGACGATATGTTGGATTCGACATGGATCTCATACAGGCAATAGGAAAAGTTGAAGGGTTTCAAGTTGAGATAAGAGATATGTCTTTCGATT
This sequence comes from Thermotoga sp., assembly GCA_020722015.1. Taxonomy (GTDB): domain Bacteria; phylum Thermotogota; class Thermotogae; order Mesoaciditogales; family Mesoaciditogaceae; genus Athalassotoga. The sequence continues at coordinate 12,402 of DYLQ01000031.1, forward strand.
CTCTTATACCTGCTTTGAAATCAGGGATAATAGACATAGCCATTGCCGGCATGACGATAACTCCGGACAGGCTTCAGGTTGTTGATTTTTCAGATCCTTACTGGTCTGCGGATCAGGATGTCATAGTCAAGAAGAATTCCGATTACAACCTGGCCGTGCTTTTTGGAAATAACAAGGTAGGTGTGCAAACAGGGACAACGGGAGATCTGTGGGTAAGTGATAATCTCATCAAAACCGGTATCCTCAAACACATAGTAAGATACGAAAGTTTCATCTACGCACTTCAAGCCCTCATAAACGGTGAAGTCAACGCTGTTGTACTTGACAGCCCCGTTGCGCAGAGATTCGCTCAAACACAACCTGTCTCGATAGTTGGAGTGATAATAACAAATGAAAATTACGGAATAGCCGTTAACAAGGGAAATAAAACGTTACTCGATATGATCAACGATGGTCTTGCCAAGGTTAAGGCATCCGGTCAATTGTCTCAACTTGTGGATAAATATTTCGGTAAATAAAGATGGATTTTCTGTCCACCTTAAAAGTTCTGCTTGACGGTACCATTGTGACGGTCGAATTGACCGTCACCTCATTTATAATTGCCTTTTCGATGGCGATTGTCGTATCACTCGCACAGGTTTACGGAAATACGCCTTTGAAAGTAATCGCCACGATTTACGAAAGGATTTTGAGAAGTATACCACTGCTCGTTGTGATGTTCATATTGTTTTTCGGCCTTCCTTCTTTTGGGATCAGATTTGATCCCTTCACGGCTGCAATCCTTTCTCTAGGCCTTTGCAGTTCTGCTTATCAGTCACAGATATTTCGAGGTGCAATACTTTCTGTGCCAAAAGGTCAGATACTTGCAGCTCAATCGATAGGGATGAACGGCAGACAGACATTTTTCCACATCACCCTCCCTCAAGCTCTTAGATTTGCCGTTGCTCCTCTTACAAACGAGTTCACGATAGTGCTTAAAGACACGTCCTTTGCCTACGCACTCGGAGTTACGGAATTACTCAGAGAAGGCACTTATATAGTATCGACGACGTATGAGCCTTTGTTGATTTATCTGTTCTGTGCCGCCATTTATTTCACCGTGACCTTTTCAACAAATACAGTCGTGAAAAGGGTTGAAAAGAAATTTGCGCTTCCGGGTTTTGAATTTAGGGGTGAAAGGGCATGAAGGTGCTTGAAATAAAAAATTTGAAGAAGCGTTATGGAGAAAAAGAGATAATCAAGGGTATTTCTTTTGAAATGGAAAAGGGTGAGACCGTTGTCGTTATAGGACCTTCTGGTACTGGAAAATCCACGATGTTGATGTGCATAAACAGGCTCACGGAACCAGATGCGGGTGAAATATATCTTAACGGGAAACAGATAACAGGTTCTAAGCATCCTGAGGTTTTCAGACAAAAAATAGGTATGGTTTTCCAAGAATTCAATTTGTTTAATCATCTTACCGTTTTGAATAATGTGATGATAGGTCCTATGAGAGTGAAAAAGTTTTCACGCGAGAAAGCCGAAAACGTAGCCAAAGAAAATCTCAAAAGAGTGGGACTTGAATTGCAGATGCACGCATATCCGGCTCAACTTTCCGGCGGTCAAAAACAGCGTGTTGGCATTGCAAGGGCACTTGCCATGGAACCAGATCTCATCCTTTTTGATGAACCCACATCAGCACTCGATCCGGAACTCGTAGGCGAAGTGCTTGAAGTGATAAAGAAGCTTGCCAAAGAAGGTATGACAATGCTTATAGTTACGCATGAAATAGGTTTTGCAAAAGACGTCGCTGACAGAATTATCTTCATGGAAAATGGCGAGATAATAGAAGAAGGAATTCCATCTGTCATGTTAAACTCTCCGTCTCAGGAAAGGACGCGCCAATTTTTGGCCAAATTCATGGAGGGAAGATGATTAATTTCATAAATGTTTTCGTGAATGCCTTTCCATTTTTGATGAATGGGCTTGTTTTTACCATGGAACTTGCCCTTTCTTCGATAGCAATTGGATTTGTAATAGGAATCATCGTCGGAATATCAAGAAGTTATGGCAAAAGGTTTTCTTACACGTTATCGACGATCTTCGTTGAAGTGATAAGAGGTACTCCTTTGCTTGTGCAACTTTTCATCTTTTACTTTGCCTTTCCGCAAATTGGAATAAGCCTTTCACCTATAACTGCCTCGATAATAAGCTTTTCTATAAACAGCGGTGCTTATCAAGCTGAATACATAAGAGGTGCCATTCAATCCGTTGATACCGGGCAGATGAAGGCCGCACTTTCGATAGGAATGACAAAATGGCAGGCTATAATGAGAATCGTCATGCCACAGGCACTCATAAAGGTTATACCATCGTGGACGAATGAGTTCGTTTACCTCATCAAATACACGTCCGTAGCCTATCTCGTCGGAGTCCCGGAACTCATGGCAGAGGGAGAATTCGTGGCAAGCAGGAATTTTGAATTCATGAATGTCTTTTTGAGCGTTGCGATTATCTACCTTGCGATCGTGATGATCATAACATGGGGCTTTTCGAGAATTGAAAAAATGGTAAGGATGCCCGGAGTATGATATAATCTGAATATCAGGTGATGACAAACTCGATTGAGTATGAGATTTTAGGAGGCATGAGTGGAAAAAATTCTCAAAAAATACGCAAAGTTTTTGCCTGTAAATGATAAGACACCTATAATAACACTTGGAGAGGGTTTTACACCGCTCATAAAAACGAAACATCTCGGAAAGATGATCGGAATCGATCTTTACCTTAAATACGAAGGTATGAATCCAACCGGATCTTTTAAAGACAGGGGAATGGTTGTGGCAATTGCCAAAGCCATTGAAGAAGGAGCCAAGACCGTCATATGCGCATCGACCGGCAACACCTCCGCCTCCGCCGCTGCTTACGCTACGGCTTTCGATCTTAAGGCCATAGTTGTCATACCTGCCGGTAAAATCGCCATCGGTAAACTTGCCCAGTCTTTGATTTACGGTGCAAAGGTGGTCCAAATAGACGGTAATTTTGACGATTGCCTGAGGATCGTGAAGCTTGCAAGCGAAAAATTCCCCATAACCGTTGTCAACTCGATAAATCCTTACAGATTGCAAGGCCAAAAGACGGCTGCTTTCGAAATAGTAGAGGAGCTTGGAAAAGCACCGGATTACCACTTTCTTCCCGTTGGAAATGCCGGTAACATAACGGCATATTGGATGGGATACAAAGAATACAAATTCAACGGCAAATCGTCTAATTTACCGCGAATGATGGGCTTTCAGGCCGAAGGCGCCGCACCGATTGTCAAGGGACATCCCATAGAAAATCCTGAAACCATTGCGACCGCGATAAGAATAGGCAATCCCGCAAGCTGGGAAAAAGCCATAGCGGCAAGAGATGAGTCTAAAGGCAGGATAGATACAGTCACAGATGAGGAAATATTGGCTGCCCAACGGCTGATCGCCGTGAACGAAGGTATATTCTGCGAGCCGGCTTCTGCCGCGTCTGTTGCCGGTATTTTGAAGATGAAAAGTATTTTCAAAGGCGGAGAAACAGTTGTTGCCACGTTGACCGGTAATGGGCTCAAAGATCCAAGCATCGTGGAACATGGATACGAAGACAGAATAAAGACAATACCCGTTGATTTCAACGCTTTTGCGAAGGAGGTAAGTTCTTGAAACTTTTAGTTTCTGTACCTGCATCCATAGCAAATCTTGGGAGCGGATTCGATACTTTTGGTCTTGCCATAGATTTGCGAAACGAAGTCGAGATAGAATACGCTCAAGAGTTATCCGTCACCGAAGAGGGCGTAAAAATCGAAGGAGAAGATCTGTTCTTAAAAACTTTTAAAGAAGTCATGGAAAGCAACGGCATAGACTGGGGATACAAGATAAAAAAGATATCTATGATTCCGCCTAAGAAAGGTCTTGGATCAAGCGCAGCTTCGATAATTCTTGGCATAGCGGCTGCGTTGGAGATAAACAAAAAATTCTCAAGGCAAAAGATATTCGAAATGGCAACTCAAATAGAAGGCCATCCGGACAACGTGGCCGCTGCGGTTTTTGGTGGATTTACCGTGAGCGCTCACCTCAAAACAGGCTACAACGCTGTTTCGATGGAACCGATGTGCAAGGAAATCACAATTTTGATCCCACCATTTTCAACATCTACCCATGAAGCAAGAAAAATTTTGCCACAAACGGTACCTCTCGAAGATGCTGTCTTTAACCTTCAGCGCGCCGCAATGGTGCTTGCGAATTTGAGGGACAAAAGGATGCTTCAAGAATTTTTCGAAGACAAACTTCATCAAGATTTAAGACTTTCGCTTCATCCTGAATTAAAAGCATTCTTTGAAAAAACGAAGTCTAAGGTTGAAGATCCGATCTTTTTGTGCGGCTCAGGCACAGCCATAGCCATAATGGGTACACACGAGATCGAAGTTCCGCACGGATGGGAAGTGCTTCACAAAAAAACTTCCATAGAAGGCATCATCGTTAGGTACGTATGAAGTATTCTAAAATTCTCACGGCATTCGTCGCAGCACCGACTCGGACGTTATCTGCGACATTCCAAAACATCAAGGCTCCAGTCTGAGAGACTCGAGGCCTTCCGATGTGTGAAAGATCGCTTCCCTTTACATCTATCGGTGTCGGATAATCGTCCTTCCATACTTTCAAGTATGGAGTTGCTTCCCACGCTCTCAAAACTTCCTTAACATCCACTTTGCCTTTGAATTCGGCAAGAACTGATTCTGAATGTCCGTAAAAAACAGGCACTCTAACCGTAGTCGCTTCAACTGTACAGTCGCATTCCATTATTTTTCTCGTTTCGTTGAACATCTTCATTTCTTCTTCCGAAAATCCGTCATCAAAGATAGGGCCGATTTGAGGGATGCAATTGTAAGCGATCCTTTTGGGATAAACCTTCGGAGATCCCGTACCCTTCATTTCCATTTCAAGTTCTTCTATTCCTTTATGCCCGCTGCCTGAAACTGCCTGCATGGTCGTCACAACGACTCTTTTAAGCATGTAAAGATCGTGAATCGGTTTCAATGCCATTACAAGCTGTATCGTCGAACAATTCGGGTTTGCAATTATTCCTCTGTATTCCTTTAAAACATGCGAATTGACACCAGGAACGACAAGAGGGATTTTGGGATCCATCCTAAAAGCAGATGAGTTATCTATAACGGTTGTTCCGTGTGCAGATGCTATCGGTGAAAAATGTTTGGATACATCCTTTCCGGCGGAAAAAAGCAGAAAGTCAAAACCTTCTTTCATCGATTCCTCTGTCAAAGTTTCAACTTCTATTTCCTTACCGCGGAAAGGAATTTTGACACCGCGCGATTTTTCGGACGCAAAAAGTCTTAAATCGTCAATTTCATGGTTCCTTTCTTCGAGTACCTTTACCATTGTTCTTCCCACTTCTCCGGTGGCGCCGACAACTCCTATTTTTATTTTCATCTTATTCCTCCAGTCCAAATCTTTCCGCAACGGCCTTTGCTGCTTCCCTTATTTTTTCTCTTTTTATGATGCACGATATTCTGCTGTTGGAGGTACTTATCATGTCTATGTTAACTCCGATTGAAGATAAGGCATCAAACATGTTGTAAACTATCTCAGCTGATCCTATTATGTTAACTCCGACTATCGATATCTTTGCCACCGTATCATCCGAATGAATATCACTGGCATTAATTTCTGTTTTGACATGGTCAATGGCATCTAAAGCGTCTTTGAACTCTTCTTTCGATACCGTAAATGCAATATCATTCTTACCGTCTCTGTGCATGCTCTGAACTATCATGTCCAAAGAGACGCGTCTATCCGAGAGTTGTTTGAAAGTCTTAGCGGCAATTCCCGGCACATCGGGTACATCTTTTATGACTATTTTTACTATACTTTCATCAACGGTTAAGGCCCTAACTAAAGGCTCTTCCAATTGTCCAGCCTCCTCTATGATTGTCCCTTGTGAATTCATGTGCGCGTGTTTAACGACAAGCTTCACATGGTACCTACGTGCAAGTTCAACAGATCTCAGATGCAGTACCTTCGCCCCATGAGCTGCCATCTCTATCATCTCATCGTAAGAAATCCTATCGATTTTTTTGGGTTTGTCCACATACCTCGGATCGGCGGAATACACGCCATCGACATCCGTGTATATTTCGCACAAATCAGCACCTATGCCATAAGCAACCGCTACCGCAGTCGTATCTGACCCGCCGCGCCCGAGCGTTGTTATATCACCTGATGGGCTGATTCCTTGGAAACCCGCAACCACAGGTATAATTCCGTCGTCTATCAAAGAAACCAATTTTCCTCTGTATACTCTCTTCAGGGTGGCCCTGGAATAAGTTGAATCGGTGTCTATTCCCGCTTGAAATCCAGTCAAGGAAACGGATTTTTTGCCAAATCTCGAAAGCGCAGCCGCCATAAGTGCAATTGATACTTGTTCTCCGGTTGATGCTATCATATCGTATTCTCTTGAATTCGCATCCGGATTGACCTGATAGAGCAAATTTATGAGATAATTCGTCGTCTTACCCATGGCCGAAACAACGACGACTATTTTATTGCCGTTCTCGTAATCATGTGCAACTTTTTCGGCTATCTTGAGTATCTTTTCCGGTGTTTCTACAGATGTGCCGCCATATTTTTGAACTACGAGCATTCTATGCCCTCCAAAACTTCATTTATTATGAATATTATCATCTATTTTTTAAGCAAATGTTGTCAATTAAATTACAAAAAGAAAACTCATCAAATGATTTTTTCAATTTGGAAAAGATTGTCACGAGATCATGTTATTCGAATTTCTCCAGCACCTCCAACAGCTTTTCTCTTTCCTTTTGAGTATCGAGAGCCCAGTACGCAAGTGCCACCGGAGTTTCCTTGAAATGAAATGCCTGAGTGTATTTCTTCATAGAATTTGGCACATCCACACGCATTCCCCATCTTATATCATATCGAATGTAATCCCTTGCGAATCTGTCGATGATGGATTTTTCATCTTTGCCAAGTTCCAAGTATGCTTTTATGAATTTCTCTTTTACATGATCTGGCATCCTTTTGAGAAATTCTATTTCGAGATCTCGCCTCGCTTCAACGTATGGATCCAAACTGAAATTACCTTCTATTATCGAGTCTATCTCATTTTCCAGGCCATTTTTCATTTTGGCAATTTCTATCACAAAAGGCAATGGAAGAGAATCTATTTTGAAGTTTTTGATGCCTATGTATTTTATGATCTTTCTTATTGTCGCACCACGAATTTGTTTGACCTTACGATTTAAGATATTATAAATCTGCATTCTTGAGATATTTAAATTCGTCCCGTTATTTTTCATAAGTCTCCTCAAGAACCTTGTCATTGTTCCGTCTATATCGTATCTTGAGAGACCGAGCAGATTTCTTGCCTGTTTCAAAGTTTGTTTGTAATGATCTTGCTGTTCCTCGGAAATTGATTCGTACAGCAGCACAAGATCTTTAGATAATTCTGCTAATCCTTGTGATTTTACCTTATCCATAACAACAAACAACGTGTCAAAAACATGAAATCTCGGAATTTCGTAGAACCACCCTGACCAGTATAGTGCTTTTTGGCCATACTCTAAAGACTCATCGATATCGTAGTTCAGTCCATACCAACTTATCAAATTTGAAGCCTCTATAATACCTGTTGGATGAAGTATACCCAATGCTAAATCAAGCGCTTTTTTTAAATGTTCTATTCCCTTAAAGTCATCATTTTTGATCATATTCCTTCCTATACTTATTTCAAAGAAAACTTTGGCTGCATCATTTAAGACCGTACTATTTACCTTTATTCTTCCAAAAGACATATCTTTATAAAAGAATGATTGATGACTTAAAATTTCAACAATCACGAAACCTCTGATGCTTGGCGATATTTCTGAAAATCTTTTCCTCAAATCTTGATAAAGATGCTCTGCTGTTTTTATCTCTTCCCAAAATCCTTAAAATATCGAGTTCTTCAGCTTTTAAAAAGTATTTTATATTTTTGTCCATACAACATTTAAGCCCTTTTTTAATTTCGTCAAGGGTATCCTTGTATTCGCCAAAACTTTTGAGTTTTATGGCCGTAAGTAAGATCTTCTCACCGTTTGACAGCCTTTTGTTTTTAAGCACAAAATTGATCATTGGATAAGAAAAAGCACCATGACATTTTATTAATTGAAGCGTCTTAATAAAATAATAGTTCATAATTACTCACCAATCCTAAAAGATATGAACATATCAGTAAAATTATACTCCAATATGCTTTATTTCTGCGACAATGTTACAATTTTCGCGTCGCTCAAACACTTAATTGACAAGTACTTCTGAGATCACAAAATTTGACTCTCACAAAAATAAAAAGTATAGTTTTTTCAGTGGTGAAAATATGAAGTTGGATGGGAATGCTGAAAAGCACGATTTTCAACGTATGTTAATCAACGGTGGTTCAACATTCAACAGAATTTTCGCCAATATTTGTAGATTAATAAATACATATCATGAAAAAATTAAAGTTTTTATTCGTGTAAATACATCTTCTAATTTTTCTGTACCAGATCTTGAATTTCTATCTTCGCTGCCTGATACGGCAAAAGAATGTGCTTACATAGACATTGAGGCAATTCATAATAATCCGGATAATGATCAAAGTTTTAACAAAAATGCTTTTTCGGAACTCAGTAGGAGAATTTTTACTCTTAAGAAAAAGAGTAAAAGAAATGGGATTAGATGTTAATCACTGGTTTTATAGTAATAGACTATTTGGATTGTATTTGGTAATATAAAATTGATCCACACCGCCCAAAG
>DYLQ01000032.1 GCA_020722015.1 Thermotoga sp.
GCTGTTGCTGCACACCGCCAGTTCTTTGATACCTAAGTCAATACCGATTACTTCCCCGGTCAGTTCAGATTTTTCCGTTTTCTGCTTGATGCCGACAGATACGTACCAGTACTTGCCGTCAAACGATACTCGCGGATTGCTGTACTTGTCCGATTCGGGGATCGGCTCGCTCGTTTGTACCCAACCGATCTTTTCGAGATAGACGGTGTTTCCTTTTACTTTGAATCTGTCATATCTGCTGTAAAACGCCGGTTTGGATCGTTTCTTGCTTTTAAACTTCGGTTTCCCTGATTGGCCTTTGAACATCTTTTTGTAGGCATCGCAGGCGTCTTTAACAGCTTGTTTTGTGGTTTGTGCAGATATTTCATTCAACCACGCATATTCTTCCGTGTGCTTTAACTTCGTCAATTCCTTCCGCAGCTCGCCGTCTGGCCGAAACTTCCCGCTATTCTGATAGTTTTCTTCCTGTCTGACCAGTGTCTAATTATACGCCCATCGAGCGGCTCCAGCCGAACGCCATAGTTGTTTCTCTTGTTCAGGAGTCGGTTTGATTCTGACTTTTTTCGCAAGCATCATCTTCCATCAACTCCTCAAGCGTCTTTCTTTCGCATAAGCTTGTTTAACTGTGTTTGTGAATAGTATCGATATCTACTATTGTTGACATAATACGGTTTCAGTTTCCCAAGCTTATCCCAGTTTCTCAATGTTTGTTGCGTGACTCTAATCATCTTAGCGAAGTCGCCAATTCCGTATAGTTTCATTCCATCACCTTTATAACATCATAACATATGTTATAGATGATATCAACAATTAACAGATATTTACAGACTGTTCCCGGCCTCCTTTTAAACTTCTCAAAAAGTATAGCATAAAACAAACTTTCAACGGCAAATGACACTCCGGTTTAGTATAACATTGTCCTTTAGTAATCACTTGTCTTGGTATACATTTATTTTTGATGCAACGTGAATGTCTTGATTTTTATGTTAAAATGTATTAGAATATAAAAGTTGCGGGGTCGTGGCGCAGCTGGGAGCGCGCTTGCATGGCATGCAAGAGGTCGTGGGTTCAAATCCCATCGGCTCCACAGAAAAAAGGCGAATCTTAAAGATTCGCCTTCATTCTATTTTCATAAGTGGTTGATCGATATCAACCTGTTGTCCTTCTTTAACGAGAATTTCTGTAATTCTGCAATCTCGAGGGGCAAGAATCTCATTTTCCATTTTCATAGCTTCAAGTGTAAGCAGTGTTTGACCATCTTTGACATTCTCACCAACTTTTGCTTTTACCTTGACTATCGTGCCCGACATGGGAGCACTAATAATTTCTTCTTCATTCTTTTCAGCTTCATGAGAAACAGGTTGGACGATTTTTTGAGGTTGAGGTTCCTTGTAGATCTGAGGCTGTCCTGATTTTGTGGGAGTTGACGAAACCGCAGTCCTATTTTCATTAGTTGCATATTCATTTCTACCAATCTCTTCAACTTCGACTTCATAAGTTTTGCCGTTGACTTTTACCATGTATTTTTTTAACATCACATTACTCCCCTCTCGTTCTCCAAAATATTTGTGGAGTATGCATTAGCCATCTATCGGTGTGGTTGCAGATTTTACCTATTTTTCTTACCTTTTTTATCAAAATATGCTTTTCGGATAAATAAGATTGTATCGCTGCAAAAATGACAGCAACGATCTCTTCGTTGTCTTCCATTTTTACACCTCGTAAACTACTCTCAGCTTTAGCCAATAACTTCCTGCTTCGCAGATTGTAGTTTTCTCGTTGACAGGTCTGACCGGCAGTTCCTGCCGCATTGGTGATATTATACCACAAAAAATATTTTGCGTTTACACGTACGTCACGCTCGTCTTTTCATTGGAATGGAGAGTCTTCTCATTCTTGATCATAAAGGAATGTTGCCATGTTTTTTGGAAGGCTTCCCTTCAACTTTTGATGCGAGTATTTCAAGCCCACGAATCAACATATCTCTTGTTTCGTGAGGTAAAATAACCGTGTCAACGTAACCACGAGAAGCGGCAACATAAGGATTAGAAAAAGTTTCCGCGTATTCTTTTATTTTTTCTGCTCTCGTTTTTTCGGGATCCGGTGAATTTTTTATCTCATTCCTGAAAATCACATTTGCGGCTCCATCCGCCCCCATGACGGCTATTTCTGCCGTTGGCCACGCAAAGACAAGATCGGCGCCAAGATGTTTGCTTCCCATGGCTATGTAAGCTCCACCGTAATCTCTACGAGTTATGATGGTTATTTTAGGAACAGAGGCTTCACTGTAAGCAAAAAGCAATTTCGCTCCATGCCTTATTATCCCACCGTATTCTTGAGGCGTGCCAGGTAAGAAACCAGGGGTATCTGCAAAGGTTATGATCGGAATGTTGAATGCATCAAGAAAACGTATAAAACGCGCTGCTTTGTCTGAAGAATCTATATCAAGTACACCCGCCAAGACCTTTGGCTGATTTGCCACTATTCCAACGGATCTTCCGTTTATCTTCGCAAAACCGGTGATCATGGATCTTGCAAATTTATATTGTACCTCAAAGAAAGTACCAGGATCGACTATCTTTTTTATAACGTCTGTCATATCATAAGATTTATTGGTGGCTTCAGGTATTATGGAGTTTATGGATTCGTCAGGCTCAATTTCAATTTCTTCTCCAATTTGCGGACTTTCCATGTTATTTGAAGGTATATACAAAAGTATCTTTTTGACGATCTGCATGGCATCTACGTCATCCTTGGCTATGAAATGTGCAACGCCGCTTTTGGAATTGTGCACTTCTGCACCGCCAAGGCTTTCTTGGGTTACATCTTCACCGGTAACAGCCTTTATAACCTCCGGACCTGTTATGAACATCTTCGACGTTTTATCGACCATGATGACGAAATCAGTTATGGCCGGAGAATAAACGGCGCCTCCTGCGCAAGGACCGGCTATAACGGTTATTTGCGGTATCATCCCTGACGCAAGGGTATTTCTGTAAAAGATCTCCCCATAGCCATAAAGTGAGTCGACCCCTTCTTGAATTCTTGCACCGCCAGAGTCGTTTATTCCAACAAGAGGTATTCCCATTTTCATGGCCATATCCTGAATCTTTGTTATCTTTTTGGCATGCATTTCTCCAACAGATCCACCCTGAACGGTGAAATCTTGAGAAAATATGGCGACTTCTCTACCATCCACCCTTCCTATGCCAGTAACAACGCCATCCGCCGGAAAATATTTTTGTTCGAGACCGAAATAAGTTGATCTGTGTTTGATATGATCATCAATTTCAAAGAAACTTCCCTCATCAACAAGAGCCGCTATTCTTTCACGAGCCGTAAGCTTCCCCTCTTCGTGTTGTTTTTTTATCTTTTCTTCTCCACCACCAAGTCGTATTATTTCTCTTCTCTTCAAAAGATCATCGTTTTTGTTCAATTCAATCCTTCCTCCTTTCAACAAGTTCTATCATAACACCATTTGCATCTTTTGGATGTATGAATGTCACAATCGTGTTGTTTGCCCCTGAAGATGGATCTGATGTTACCCTGTATCCTTCATTTTTGAGTTGTTTTACAGCTTCGTAAATGTCATCCACAACAAGGGCAATGTGATTAAGACCCTCTCCCTTTTTTTCTATGAATTTGGATATGGAACCTTGAGGATCGAGATCCTCAATGAGTTCTAAATGCGTTCCTCCGGCATCGATCATCATAACCTTCAGTTTTCTGTCTTCAAGTATCTCTTCTTTTGCCTCCAATCCAAGAGATTTTGTGTATATTTTGGAGGCATTCGAAGCAGATTTAACGGCAATTCCAACGTGATCAACTTTTATAACTTTCATGAAATGTTAGGCGATGAATACCTCCCTTTTCAAAGAGAGGATGAATCGCCAGTCCTCCTTTCGATCAAAATCTTTGCCTTTCGTACTTTCTTATTATTATATTCTAAATCTTTTTCAAAGCTGAAATATAATTTAGATTTGACAAAGCACAAACTGCCTTGTAGGTGGCCTCCGCAGCGCAGCGAGGACCAGACACCCAGCCGTCATTCCCGACCTGATCGGGAACCCCATCTGATAAAGTCAAATGACTTCATTTTTTAAAGTTGGTTTAGTATATATAGCATATTTACCTGATAAATACCATTGATCGATGTACTTTTCGTGTACTTTTATTTTGATGCAATTCGACCTATTGACAAAATGTTTTTTTTTTTGTAGAATGTATTTGATTTTAATTTTACCGAGCGGTCAAATTATCACGAAAGGAGTTTGATACGAATGGGAATAGGAAATGAGATCAAAGACAAGGCTACAAAGTTGGCTATAAATGCTGTTGTTGGAAGATATATAAACTATATAACAAAAGATCCTGAACAGAATTTTGATAAGGCCATCGAATCTCTTAGAAAATTGGAACATACCATAGGAGGAACGGATAATCTTTCCAAGTTTGCCGGATGGGTTGAAAAGAACCCCGGTTCAAGGCAGTGGCTCATAAACCTTTTCAAAAAGGATAAGCATATAGTCAAGACATTCTTTCTCAATTTTCTCGTTAACGTTAATCTTGGTTGGATCAAATACAACAATGAAGAAACCATCAGGAAAAACGGCTTTGCCGCTCCTTACACAATTCTCATAAGCCCAACGATGAGGTGCAATTTAAATTGCATTGGTTGTTACGCAAGCGAATATTCAAGACAGGAAGATATGCCAATTGAGCTTGTCGACAGCATAATCACGCAGGGAAAAGAAATAGGAACTTATTTCTATACGCTTCTTGGAGGAGAGCCTTTTGTAAGGTGGGGAGAACTTTATCCTTTGATAAAAAAACATAACGATGCGCTTTTCATGATTTTCACGAATTCAACGTTCATAACTGACAAGGTTGCCGATCAAATTAAGGAACTTGGCAATGTTTATCCTGTACTCAGTGTTAATGGATGGGAAGATGAAACGGATTACATAAGGGGAAAAGGTATTTATGCAAAAATACTCGCTGCAGCAGATAGGCTAAAAGAAAGAGGGATCATATTCGGTAATTCTTTTGTTTTCATGAGAACAAATTTCGATCAACTCACATCGGATGAACTTTACGATTTTTGGATAGAAAAAGGTGCTTTCTTCTCATGGCTTTTCCTTTTCATGCCTGTCGGAAGAGATCCTGAAGTTGATTTGATGCCGCTTCCTTCGCAGCGCAAAGCCATGGGAGACTTCGTAAGATCTTTAAGGGCGAGAAAGCCATATTTCTTGATGGACTTCTGGAATGATGCTCCGTCTGTTGGAGGATGTATAGCAGGAGGCAGAAGATACCTTCACATAAACAGCGAAGGATATGCAGAGCCATGTATATTCACGCACTTCGCAACTGATAACATAAAAGACAAATCGCTTGTCGATATTCTCAAGTCGCCTTTCCTTACAGATATAAGATTCCATCAGCCACATTCGGATAATCTTTTGACACCATGCATGATAATAGACAATCCTTGGGTTTTAAGAGAGGTCGTTGCCAAACATAATGCGATATCAACTGATAAAGGTGCTTCAAATTTGGTCGTGACAAATCTTGTACCTGCATTGGATGAATATTCTAAAAACATTCATAAAGAACTCGATCCTGTGTGGGAAAAGGAATTCTCTCAAAACATCAAAGAGACGAAGGAAAAAGGCACATCTCACGGTGAAGGGCTTGACAGATTATGGTTCCAAAACAATCCCGATCAGATTTTCGAATGGGCAAAGAAGTATCCATTCATACTCAATTACGATTTTTTGCAAGCAGCGATAAAAGAGTCTAAAAAATTGGAAAAAGCTGACGTAGCCGTAGGAAAATAAGTCAGATCATAAAATGTTGCAAAAGCCCCGCAAAGCTGCGGGGCTTTTGGTGATATATGAAAGCTTTTTGGTCATTTGACTTCAGCAATTGCCTTTCGGTGTCTGGTCCTCGCTTCGCTGCACAGATCAGCTGCAAGACAATTTGCTCTCCGTCAAATTTTGAATTTATATGCTGATTTTAAAAAAGATTTAGTATAATCGAATAAGGATGTGGAAAAATGGCTAATCTCACTGAAAAATCAGAAAATCTTAAATCAATTCTTAAAAATATGGGTCGTGTTGCGATCGCATTTTCAGGAGGTGTTGATAGCACTTTCCTGTTGAAAGTTGCATTGGATACTCTCGGTAAGGACAACGTCGTTGCCGTGACGGTTACATCTCCGATAAGATTTAACGACGAAAGCGAAAAGTCACGTAAAATAGCAAATGATATGGGCGCAAATCATATTATCGTCAGTTCAAACGAACTTGAAGATGATAATTTTGCGAAAAATGATCTTTTACGTTGCTACCATTGTAAATATTCGATATTCAAAAGACTAAAGGAGATTGCAAATGAAAAAGGAATCATTTCAATTGCGGATGGTACAAACTACGATGATGTTTCAAACGATTACAGACCGGGTCTAAAAGCTTTAAATGAACTTGGCATATCAAGTCCTCTAAAAGATGCAGAACTTACAAAATCCGAAATAAGGGTTCTTTCGAAAGAAATGAATCTTTCAACGTGGAACAAATATCCTGAGACATGCATCGCCACACGTTTTCCTTACGGTATAAGAATAACCTCTGAAAAACTTGAAAAAGTGTCAAAGATGGAATCTTACCTTTCTTCGCTTGATTTGAAAGTTCACAGAGCTCGATATCATGATGATAAAACCTTAAGAATAGAGGTAGTTCCGGAAGATATACAAAAAATTGTGGACAAAAGGATCGAGATCGTCAAAATTGCCAAATCGCTTGGTTTTAATTACGTATCTCTCGATCTTGAAGGATACAGAAGCGGCAGTCTTAACGAGGTGCTGAAAAATGATCGGTAAGGATCTTAGATCGATACTTGAATCCGTTAAAAGTGGAAAGATGGAAGTTGATAAAGCGATAGAAAATATTCTCGATCCGGGTTATGAAGACATTGAATTTGCAAGGATCGACGCTGACAGAAATGAAAGGCGCGGCTTTCCGGAAGTCATTTTTTGCGAAGGAAAAACGGAAGAGCAGGTTGTTGAAATTTTCAAAAGACTAACCGAAAACAATTCGAACGTACTCGGAACAAGGGCAAATGATCTTATCTTTGAAAAAGTCAAAGCCTTTTTCCCAGATGCGTTGTACAACAAAGCCGGAAGAACTATCACGATAGAAAGGGAAAAGCCAGGATCTGAAGGTTCAATTCTCATAATAAGTGCTGGGACTTCCGATCTTCCGGTTGTGGAAGAGGCTTTTGAGAGTGCCAGAATAATGGGAAATAAAGTATCGAAACTTTCCGATGTCGGTGTTGCCGGGATTCACAGAATACTTTACAACATCGATTTACTCGACAGTGCGAGAGTTATAATCGTAATTGCCGGAATGGACGGCGCTTTGCCGAGTGTTGTTGCTGGATTGGTTAAAAAACCAGTCATAGCGGTTCCCACAAGTGTTGGATACGGCGCTAATTTTGGAGGACTTGCTCCGCTTCTCACGATGCTCAACAGTTGTTCGGGAGGCGTGGGAGTTGTGAATATAGACAACGGTTTCGGTGCCGCGTACCTTGCAAATTTGATAAACAAAATAAATTAGAAAAGAGGAGTGATCAAGGTGGATGCTTATTTTGAAATGTTCTCCGGCATAAGCGGTAACATGATATTAGGTGCTTTGATAGATCTTGGGCTTGATCCGGAAGCACTCAAAAATGAACTCAAAAAATTGGGTCTTGAAGATGAATATGAGATGAAAATCGAAAAAGTGTCAAGATCTCACATAGGCGGAACATACGTCGACGTTAAACTTAAAGGTCATGAACACGAAGAGCATGAAGAACATCATCATGAACACCACCATGGCAGGAATCTTGAAGATATAAACGAGATAATAGAAAGAAGCGATCTTTCAAAGAACGTTAAAGAAAAAAGTAAGGCGATCTTTTTAAATCTTGCAAAAGCGGAGTCTAAGGTCCACAGAGTCGACATCGATGAAATTCATTTTCACGAAGTCGGTGCGGTTGACGCCATAATCGATATAGTTGGTTCTGTCACCGGAATGGAACTTCTCGGAATCGACAAAATTTATGCCTCAGCCATAAACACGGGTCAAGGATACGTTATGGCCGCTCATGGGAAATTACCCGTACCCGCGCCGGCAACAGCCGAAATGTTGAAAAATGTTCCAATCTATTCGAGCGGTACTGAAAAAGAATTGACAACGCCGACCGGCGCTTCCATAATAACAACGCTTTCCTCTTATTTTGGCCCAAGACCGATCATGAAAGTTGAAAGAATCGGATACGGAGCCGGTACGTATGAGATAGAGATGCCGAACCTTTTAAGAATAAGCGTTGGAAGGGTAGAAAAATCGGCAAACAGAATAAAGATCGTTGAGGCGAACATAGACGATATGAATCCTCAGTTTTACGATTATGTCATGGAAAAGTTATTTGAAAATGGGGCTTTAGACGTTTATTTTACGCCCATTCAAATGAAGAAAAACAGGCCTGCAACTAAAATAAGTGTTATAGTTTCGGATGAAAACCTTGAAAAAGTCAACAAAGTACTTTTAGAGCAAACAACTACACTTGGGGTAAGAATTATTGACGCCGAAAGGGAAATTTTGGATAGAAAAACAGAAGAAATGACCACACAATGGGGAAAAATTAGAATAAAATTGGGAATGATAAATGGCAAAACGGTAAATTTCGCGCCTGAATATGATGATTGTAAAAGAATTGCCAAAGAAATGAATGTCCCATTAAAAGAAATTTATCAAAAAATATATGCCGAATTCGAAAGGAGCAAATAAGGAGATGTCAGTAGTTTATTTTACGGATATGTCAACAACACCGGGAATGAGTTTACTTCAAAAATTAAAACTTTTGATTGAACGTGCGGGAATTGCCGAAGCGGTAAAAAAAGATGATCTTGTGGCCATAAAAATCCATTTTGGAGAATATGGAAACATGGCATACATAAGGCCCAATTACGTACGCGTACTTACGGACAGGATAAAAGAACTCGGTGGGAAACCGTTCTTGACTGATGCGAACACACTCTACAAAGGAAGCAGAACCAACGCCGTTGATCATATATGGACTGCTACCGTTAACGGTTTTGCACCTGAAGTAACCGGAGCGCCTCTCGTCATAGCAGACGGTCTCAGAGGAACTGATGAAGTAGAAGTACCAATAGACGGAGATTACGTGAAAAATGCCAAGATAGGTTCCGCAATAGCCCTTGCAGATGTCGTGATAGCCGTAACCCATTTTAAAGGACACGAGCAAACCGGATTTGGCGGAACTTTAAAAAATTTAGGAATGGGATCCGCTTCGAGATCGGGAAAGCTCGAACAGCATTCAACATCAAAACCAGTCGTCAACATCGATAACTGCACGGCATGCGGCATGTGCGAGAGATATTGTCCAACCAGTGCCGTTAAGGTTGTGAAATCTGAAAGCGGGAAAAGGTACGCCGTCATAGATTACGATACATGCATAGGATGCGGTCAATGCGTTGCGATGTGCAATTATGGGGCAATGAATCCTGAGTGGAACGCATCGTCCGATCTTTTAAGCATGAAAATAGCGGAATATTCCAAAGCCGTTTTAAAAAACAAAAAATCCCTTTTTGTTTCTTTCATAACAAATATCTCTCCGGATTGCGATTGTTGGTCTATAAATAGGCCCCCTGTCGCACCGGACATAGGTATAGCCGCAAGTACAGATCCTGTGGCACTTGATCAAGCTTGCATCGATCTTGTCATAAAAACAGTCGGAAAAGATCCTTTTCATGAAGCTCATCCTGAAGTATCATGGAAGGCACAGCTTGAACATGGTGAAAAAATCGGCCTTGGAAGTAGAAAATACGAATTGAAGATGGTCGGAATATCTTTGAGATAAACGAAACTCAAAAAGCATCTGCGTATTTTACCATATTTGACTTTTTTGTTATTTTTTGTGTTAATGGTATTTAATATGGTAAAATATCTTGAAAAGTTAAAAAACCAGGAGGGATTTTGATGTCTGGTCACAATAAATGGGCCAATATAAAGCACAGAAAAGAAGCGCAGGATAGCAAGAGATCTGCGGAATTTACGAAGGTAATAAGAGAATTAACCGTCGCAGCGCGATCCGGAGGTGGAGATCCTGATATGAATCCACGTCTGAGAGTTGCGATTGAAAAGGCAAGAGAAGCTAACATGCCGAAAGACACCGTCGAAAGAGCTATAAAAAGAGGAACAGGAGAACTTGAAGGTGTTAATTACGAAGAAATAATGTACGAAGGATATGCTCCCGCTGGAGTGGCACTTTACATAAGTACACTCACGGACAACAAAAACAGAACGATAGCGGATATAAGACATGTGCTCACCAAATATGGCGGAAGCCTTGCGGAAGGCGGAAGTGTAGGTTGGCAGTTTGAAAGAAAAGGTGTCATCATAGTTTCAAAAGATGCCGTTTCCGATCCCGATGAATTCATGATGAAAGTCATAGATTCAGGAGCTGAAGATATCAAGGAAGACGAGGATGTTTATACGATCACAACCCTACCAGAAATGCTTTACAAGGTTGTCGATGCCCTAAATGATTACAAAATCGATTCTTACGAGCCAACTTTTATTCCGAAAATGAGCGTTCATGTAAGTGGGAAGGATGCGGAAAAAGTCCTCCAAGTGATAAATTCGCTTGAAGAACTTGATGATATTCAAGACGTCTATTCTAATTTCGATATCGATGACAAAGAACTTGAAGAAATAATGTCCAGAATCGGCTGATAAGATGTTTCAAAGAGTTGATCTGCATTTTCACAGCAACCACTCAGACGGTGCCTTTCCTGTTAGAGATGTACTTGAAATAGTCGCAAGAGTGGGTGTAGTCTTCGGTGCTCTTACCGATCATGATTCTATAACGGGCGTAAAAGAAGCGCTCGATCTTGCACCAAAAATGGGAGTGAAATTAATACCCGGTGTTGAAATATCCACCATGTACGATGATGGTGAAGTTCACATCCTTGGTTATGATTTTGATCCCGACGATTTCAGTTTTAACGAGTTTTTAAAGGTAAGATTTGAAGAGAGAGTGCAAAAAGTTCGTGAAACGGTTAACAAATTAAACGATCTTGGTTACAAAATAACCTTTGACGATGTGATGAAGCAATCTCCTGGTCCTTTTGTCGGACGTCCAAATGTTGCTAAAGCTCTGCTGGCAAATGGATATATTAAGTCCTTCAAGGGCGCTTTTACCCCAGAACTCATAGGAGATAAAGGTAAAGCTTATGTGGCACCTAAAGGTCTTGAACCGGAAGAAGCAATAAGAAGAATTCACATGGCAGGAGGTTGGGCTGTGCTTGCACATCCCGGCCTTTACAAGAACAAAACAAGATCCGGACTTGAAGAGATTGATCTGATGAAAATGGTTGAATGGAAACTTGACGGAGTTGAAGCTTATCACTCACAACACACGAGTGCGCAAGCAAAGTATTACCATGAAATAGCGAGAATTCATGGTCTCAAGATAACGGTGGGAACAGATTACCACGAAGGCACTTACCCAATAGAGATAATGAATATTCCAAGAGAAATTGTAATTGAGCTTCTTAACATGGTAAGGTGATTTATGAGTAAGATAATTGTATTCTTTGCCATTGTAATTGTTGGTTTCGGAGTTGTTTTTGCGGCACCAAAGAGTACAATTTTTTTATCGACCGGACCTGCATTTTCGACGGATGGATTGAATTTAACCTCTTCTGTTGATATGAATCTTGATTTCTGGGTTGTCCACGTTGAATCTTATTTTTCAGCAAGTACAAACTTCGCCAACAACACCCTCGTCTTTACACCTTACGCATCCCAACTTTTCAAATACGTCGATTTTAACTGGAACGTTTTAAGAATTCAGTACGGAGCAACGGACACTCACTCAAAATCATTTTACACGCTTTGGGATGTAGGTACGTATCCGACTGGATGGACTATAACTTTAAAGGGAGAAGCAGGAAAAAACGCTCTCTCATTTTCCTACGATAGAGGAACTTATTTTGCGAGATTTAACGGTTTCTTTTACCTTGATTCTTTTTGGTACCAAAACGGTTTCTTGCTTACAGGACGTCTTGGCGATTTCTTTTTAACGGGCGGCTTATCAAACGGTGCTTACGGAATAGGCCTAAGTGCGAATTACGGAAATTTCTCTAACACAATCATGGCTTTTTCAAATCCAGTTAATCTTTTTCCGAATGTAGTTCATCAGACTCCATCGCAATATGCATGGATATCTAATTACACAAATGGATCATTTTCAATTTTGCTGGCGATGACAGAAAAAGAATTGCATCTTCAGGGAAATATACCATTTGGAATTTTCGGGGGAAACGCCACGATGACTTTTTGGGGATATTACTTGGGAGGATATCAACCATCTTTTGGCATTTCAGGGGCACTTCAATTTGTCAAGCCGATTTCGAATGATATATCTTTTTTTATCAACGTAGCAACAAGTGGAGCACTTTTAAATGTCGAACCTGTTAATGGGCCAATTTTGTGGTCAGGATTAACTTGGAGATTTTAATGAACGGCGATAAACCTCATACTACGCTGAATTTTCCCTCAATACTTTTTGGAGATAACATGAAATGATCTTTCAATGGATTATGGCTTTGATCGTAATATTTTTCGATCAGCTTACGAAATATCTCGTCTCAACGAGAATGACGTTATGGGAAAATATACCTATCATAAAGGGATTTGTTGATTTATTTTACGTTAGAAATACCGGTGTAGGTTTTAGCCTTTTAACGTTTAAAAATGATTTTGTAGAATATCTTACTCTTGGAATTACAGGAGGTATAATAGTTTTTTCCTTTTTTTGGAGGGAAAAAAGTCTTTTTTTCAGACTTTCTCTTGGACTTTTGATAGGAGGGGCAATATCAAATAACGTTATAAGCAGACCGATCTTCGGTTACGTCGTTGATTTCATTCAAATAGGATGGTGGCCTGTTTTTAACGTTGCGGATTCATGCGTTGTGGCAGGTGCAATAGGTTTGGGTATTTATTTTTTAAAAAGGAGCTACGGTGGAAAGTCTCAGAATAACCATTACCAATCGTGAAGCAAGAAATCGTTTAGATCTTGCAATGTTAGAATTTGCACCTTCAAGGACATCAAGAAATGTTATCCAGAATCTCATAAAAACCGGTAACATCAAAGTCAATTCGAAGATCGTAAAACCATCATATAAACTCAAAATTGGAGATATAATCGAAGCAATTTTTCCCCCTCCGGAAGTACCGCAGATATTACCTGAAAAAATCCCACTTGATATAATTTACGAAGATGATTTTATCGTAGTGGTTAACAAACAACCAGGCCTTGTAACACATCCAACGATAAAAAAAATCAATGGAACTCTTATCAATGCACTTTTATGGTACTCAAACGGAAAATATTTTCCTTACATAGTGCATCGCCTTGATAAAGACACATCCGGAGTCATAGTGGTGGCAAAAAATCCCGATGTTCAAAGAATTCTTTCGGCCCAGTTCAAAGCACGCCAAACCCATAAGATGTATTTTACACTTGTTGAAGGAATTCCACCGCAAATGACTGGGGAAATAACGGCCCCAATAGCACGAAACCCTCAGGTAAGAACGAGAATGGATGTTCTAAAATGGGGAAGGCAAGCACATACAATTTACAAAGTTATAAAAAAATTCAAAACAGCATCACTTTTGTCTGTCACCATAATGACAGGACGTACTCATCAGATAAGGGTCCATATGAGTTATTTGGGGAATCCGGTTTTAGGTGATAAAATATATGGTAAGAAAAATCCTGTCTTTTTGAATTTTGAAAGGCAGATGCTTCATTCTTCAGTGCTCGAGATATATCATCCAATCACAGGAGAACATATGAGATTTGTAGCACCTTTCCCTGATGATTTCAAAAAAGCTATAAGGGTTCTTCACGATCTGGAGGTTAAGAATGTTAAATGACATAAGAGTCTTTCTATTTGAAGCACTTGAAGCGGTTCCCGCTGTTCTTCTTGCCATAACAATCCACGAGTATTTTCACGGATTGTCGGCGTATTTTTTAGGTGATGATACCGCAAAGCGTGCTGGAAGATTAACGTTAAATCCATTAAAGCATCTTGATCCATTTGGTACTCTTGCACTTATAATTTTTCACTTCGGATGGGCAAGACCTGTGCCGGTTAATTTTTGGAAACTCAAACATCTTAGAAGAGACATGGTCATAGTTTCTTTAGCAGGTCCTGTTTCAAACCTTGTCGCAGGTCTTGTGACGGAATTCATATATCTTAAAACGGGACTTTTTCTCTACGCAAGATATATGCCTCTTTTTTCATTTCCGACGATCGTTTCAAATCCTTACCTTTCATATGTTTCGGATACGGTAAGCTTGTTCATACTCATAAATTACGTGCTTTTCATCTTCAATCTTATTCCAATTCCACCTCTTGATGGTTCAAAAGTACTTGACGCCTTTCTTCCAAATAAATACATGAACTGGATTTTAAAATATGAAATATACGGAACGATCATATTGTTAGTACTTATTCTTTTTGGTATAGTGAATGTCATTTTAGGGCCAAGTTTGAACTGGATCATTGGAAACGCTGCTTATATTTTCATGAGATGAGACAGATCTTTTAAAAATGAAGAACACCATGCAATCGCTCTTGATTAACGGAAACAAGGCGGTACTTTCGTGACAAACTCCGATCGGGCTTCCCCGCGTCGCACGAAATCGACCACTTATGGCTGCTTCTTTTCAGACCTGACCAGGTTCGTGGCTTTTCGTCGCACAGGACCCAATCTTCAACGTTTTCACCAAAAGCCCTTACCTTACCTCCACTAACCGCGAAACGATCTTCAGCCCCGCATAGAGCGGATTTCGGGTTAAGGGAACCGCTGACTCCCCGCTTAGCATGGTGTTCAAAGATATTTTACCATAAATTGATCAAATTAGAGAGGTGAAATTGATGAAAGTATTGGGGATCGATCTTGGTGGTACCAAAGTGGCAATGGGAATTGTGGATAACGATGGAAATATCTCGAAAAGAAAAACTATAGATACCAAAACAGAAGAAGGATTCAACGCAGTCGTTGATAGGATTGTAACAGCTGCAAATGCCCTCATGAAAGGCGAAAAGATCGAGATGATAGGAATAGGCTCTCCAGGATCGATAGATCACGAAAAAGGTATTGTGAGATTTTCGCCTAATTTCCCTGGATGGATAAATGTTCCGCTTGGTCCTGATATTTCTTCAAAAACTGGCATAAAAGTTGTCGTTGAAAACGATGCAAACGCTTTTGCGGTAGGTGAAAAATGGTTCGGAGTTGCGAAGAAATATACGAATGTACTTGGAATAACGTTGGGAACCGGTGTTGGTGGCGGAATAATATGTGATGATCGCGTTTTTCGAGGATCGACGGGCATAGGAGCAGAATTAGGCCATGTTGTCGTTGAACCGAATGGTTATCTTTGTGGATGCGGAAATCACGGATGCCTTGAAACGATAGCTTCAGCAACCGGCATTTCAAGACTTGCAAGAGAATGGAAGGAAAGATATCCTAATTCATCTATAAAAGAATTCAGTGCGAAGGAAATTTTAGACGCGGCCAAACAGGGCGATCCGCTTGGAATGAAGGTTTTTGAACGTGTCACAGATGCGCTTGGAATTGCCATAGGTGCTTTTGTCCATATCTTTAACCCACAGGTAATCGTGATTGGTGGCGGAGTTTCAAGAGCGGGCAAGTTTCTCCTTGAAGGTATCGAGAAAAAGACGCAAGAAAATGTCATGAAATCTTTCTGGGGGACCTATAAAATAGTCTTGAGTGAACTCGTCGATGATGCGGGAATATACGGTGCAGCCTCAATGTGTTTTGAAGAATTGAAAAATGATAAAACCGATACTCGTTGATTCTGAATGGAAACTTAAAACTTTTCTTAAAAAGGTAAAGAAAGAAATTTTGTTTATTTTTCCTGATACTGAATCAAAAATAAATCGTATGCAACTGGAATTTTTTTCCGATACTCTTTTTGGAGAGTATGCAATTCTTTTAAAATCAATCGATAAATGGGAAAAAGAAGAGAAGAACTGGCTTTTAAAGAATGTTCCTTTGTCAAGTCAAGACATCATGATAACTTCCAACGATCTTGAATTGTTGAAAAAATTTGGAACTGTTGAAGATCTTTCCTGCCCAAAGCAATGGGATTTCAAAGGATGGATCGAAGAAATAAATGACATTTGTGAAAGTTTTGGTGTTAAAATAGATGAAACGGAAAAGGAATTGATCTTAAACCGTACTGGTGCGAACGTTGATTTAATCGCGATGGAAATTGAAAAAATTTCCATTGTCTCGAAAAGTCCATCTTTAGAAGACATAAAAATGCTTGTTCCAATTTACTCGACTCCGGCTATTTTCGATTTTTACAGGCTGTTCTTTGAAAAAGATCCGTCTGCTTTAGACATGCTGAAAGATATACTCGAAGATGTACATCCTATGATTCCTCTAAGAGGTCTTGAAAAAACGTCTATGCTTATTGCTCAGATGATTTCAGACGAAAAGCCGGATTATTCTTGGGATGACATCAAAAACATATCAAAGCACCTTTCCGTTCCAACTCCTCAAATAGCAGATCTTGTTGGCTTTTCACTCGGTGGAAAGAAAAGAAGGAATATTTTGAAGTTATGGCGGTATGAAGAGATAAATCTTTTGATCGAGGACTTTCAAGATGCTGAAATAAAGATAAAAAATGGGGCAGATCCTGTTTTCGTGAGTTTTGAGTTAACTGCCCGATGGGTAAAAGGAGGGACATGAATGAACCTCGGATCACTTTCAAGCGTTATCGTTAATTACTGGCCCATAGTACTGATAGTCGGTGTAGTTCTTACCTTTTTTGGATACTTACTTTTAAGAATATCCATGGCTATAATAGGACTTATAGCCGGAGCTTACCTGGGGCAATATATCTGGACGAATTTTATCCTGAAGAATTTTCATATCATTTCTTCAGATCAGCAAATGGTGCATGTGATTGCCGTTTTGATAATCGCTTTTCTTGTAACCGCACTTTTCATAGCACTCTACAAATTTGCGCTTTTCATTACGGGTTTTTTGGCGGGTGGCGCTGTGGCATACTACGTTTACAATTGGGCCATTTCTGCCATGAATTTAGACATGGGATCAAACTCTCAATGGATAAGGGTAGGGGTTTTTGTCATTTTTGGTCTTATTTTCGGTCTTCTAACGATTTTCAACGAAAAAAAAGCCATTGGTACAGCAATGGCTGCAATAGGAGCGTTGATAACCGCTTTCGCGATTCTCATTCCCTTTTCGAGTTCATTTAGCGTTAAACCAGAGGATCTTTTAAATACACTTATTAAGGGGAAAAATATCATGCTTTTAACAATTTTCGTCGCTATTTTCCTCGTTTTGTCAATATTATCCGTTTCAATACAAATCGGTACAAAAAGGGGTAGAAAAAATGATAGCAAGAATCAGGGGCAACTCAAAAATTGAAGGTGAAATAACGGTAGGTGGAGCAAAGAATTCAGCACTTCCAATTCTTGCGTCTCTTGTTTTAATCTCGGAGGAAGTAAAAATCGAGAGAATTCCGGATATTTCGGATGTTGCTGAAATGATATCCATGATAAGATCCGCAGGAGTTGCCGTCAATTTTGAGAAAAACATCGTTTTGGCAAGACCGTCTAATCTCAGAGGAGAAATAAAAGAATTTGGATCAAGTATACGTGCATCTGTATTGCTTCTCGGTCCTCTCGCGGTAAGAATGGGACATTCACAATTGCACTACCCCGGTGGATGTTCGATAGGTAAAAGGCCAATAGACATACATCTCGAAGGTTTAAGGCAGTTCGGCATTTTAGTGGATGAAAAAACAGATATGATAGAAGCCGTTGTAGATAAGATACCCAAAGACGTAAAGATAGATCTTAGATTTCCAAGCGTTGGTGCGACGGAACATCTCATGATGACGTCTGTACTTATAGACGGTGTTCACACGGAAATAAGGAATTGTGCAAAAGAACCGGAAGTAGTCGATCTTGGAAATTTCCTTAACTCTATGGGGGCGCAAATATACGGTGTCGGTACGGATAGGATAAATATAAATGGCGTTAAAAGGCTAAACGCATCAGTTCATTCCATAATAGGAGACAGGATAGAAACAGGCACTTACATGATAGGTGCACTTTCGAGTGGAGGTATGTTGAAGATCAACGGCATATCCGATGGTGTGATGCATAACATCACAAATGAACTAAAAAAAATAGGGGCAAAGATATCAACGTATGAAAATTCTTTGATCGTTTATCCTTCAGATTTGAGATCTTTTAAACTCTCCACAGGACCTTATCCTCAATTTCCAACAGATCTGCAACCTCAAATGGCCCTGCTTGGATGCCATACTAAAGAGTATTTTGAAATAACGGAAACGGTCTTTGAAAATCGCTTCAGGCACGTTGATGAGTTAAAAAAAATGGGAGCAAATATCTCCGTCGATGGTCAAAAAATAAAGGTCATGCCATTCAAACTCCACGGAGCCAAACTTGTTGGAAATGATCTTAGAGAAACGGCAACGATTCTGTTTGCCGCTGCAATAGCAGACGGAACAAGTGAGATAGAGAAATTCGAGATAATCTTTAGAGGTTATGAGAAACTTTACGAAAAGATGAAAGCCATAGGCGTGAATTTTGAAATTATCAAAATCGATCGAGAGGTGTCATGAAAGATCTCATCCTTTCAGTTGATTGCGGTACTCAAAGCTTAAGAACGTTTCTTTTTGACTTAAAAGGTAAAATGGTGGCCTTTTCGAAGATCGACTATGAGCCGTATTCAAGTCCTAACCCCGGCTGGGCTGAACAAGATCCCGAAATTTATTGGTCTTCACTTTTAAAATCTCTCAAATATCTGAGAGAACAAGTTGATGATTTTCAATCCCGAGTTGCCGGAATGGCAATCACAACTTTGAGCGATACGATGATAAACGTTGATAAAGACGGGAATCCTTTAAGACCTGCCATTTTATGGCTCGATCAGAGGAAGAATTTTCTTAATTTGAGAAAAAGATCATTTTTAACCCATCTTTCTCATATCCTCGTGAATATGGACGAACCATTTAGAATTTTACAATCAGAAAGTAAAGTGGATTGGATAAGAAATTATCAACCTGATATCTGGGAAAAAACGTATAAATTCTTACAAGTATCAGGCTTTTTCAATTTCAGACTCACAGGGAAATTCGTTGATTCCATCGCATCTCAAATAGGTCACATACCTTTTGACTACAAAAAGCAAAATTGGTCTTCAAAAGACAACGTTTCTTACATGTTGTTTTACGTTGAACCTGAAAAATTGCCGGACCTCGCTGAACCGGCAACGGTGATAGGGAGGATAACATCAAAGGCTGCAACCCAAACTGGTTTAATTGAAGGCACACCAGTTATCTCCTGCGGATCGGATAAGGGTTGCGAAACTATCGGAACAGGATGCATTGAAAATGATAAAGCCAACATAAGTCTTGGCACTATGGCCTCAATACAAATAACATCCAAAAGATATTTCGAACCGATCAAATTCATGCCGGCTTACCCATCGGTAATCCCTGGTGCCTACAATCCATCTGTTTCCATTTTCAGAGGATTTTGGATGATAACATGGTTTAAAAATGAATTTGGATTCAAAGAAAGGCTTGACGCAGAAAAATTAGGCATCTTCGAAGAAAATCTGTTGGATGAAATGATTTCAAAAGTTCCAGCAGGCTCTTTAGGCCTCATATCTCAACCTTATTGGGGACCTGGGTTGAAGATGCCTGAGGCAAAAGGTGCTTTTATAGGATTTGGAGAAGTTCATACAAGGGCACACATGTACAGGGCAATGATAGAGGGAATCGGTTACGCTTTACTCGAAGGGCTCATCAAGATAGAAAAACGCGGGGATTTGAAAGTAAAATCTCTGACTATATCCGGCGGCGGTTCAAAAAGCGATGATATATGTCAAATATTTTCAGATATCTTTGATCTTCCAGTTGAAAAAAGTGCCATAAACGAAGCTGCAGGTTTGGGTGCTGCTATTGCTGCAAGTGTCGGAATTGGAATGTGTGCAGATTTCAACACTGCCACAAGAGAAATGGTTAAATATTCACAAAAATTTCTCCCTGATGATTCTAACCACGAACTGTATCAAAAATTATTCAAAGTTTACAAAAAGATATACCCCAAGCTGAAAAAGATATATTCAGATATAAGAAAGATCACGAACTATCCAGAAATAAGAGGTTAGATTTCAGCCTACCTTTTAAACTTTTATGGGCATTTTTCGTCTAAACTCAAAAGGAGGTTATTATTTGAACTTCGTTGCAATAGGAGCATTTTTGATACTTATAGGTCTTGGTGTTGTAAGCATTGTGATGGCAAAAAGAAGTTCTCATAAATAAGATATTCACAAAAAGATTAGTGCTGGAAGCTATGCCGTTTTAACGGCAGAGGAAAGCACCTCTTTTGTTTCCCCCTTTCGTCGCAATTTATCATACTGCCATCCATCTGCTCTTTGAATAAGTTGACAGTGTTTATAGCTAATACCTTGGCAAATTCGTTTGCCGTTGACATCTTTTAAATCAAAGTACCCAGAAGAACGTATTGCTACTCTTCCTGTCCATGTTCCAACATATTTACCCTTGGGTATTTCAGCTTTTACCATATCTCCTGTCTGAAAACCGAAATATTGTTTTTGCTTTTGTTTATGCCCGCGTGGGAAACCATACTTATCTGGAAGACACATCTGCCTGTTTCCACGGCCAACTGCTCTAAAAATCAACACATATTCGGTAGCAAATACTAACTTAGACGGTGTACTTGCACCTACACAGCAAGCATCATAACAGTGTTCTTTAGGTAGACTATGTTCTAACCGTTGCTTTTTTGTCCTTGCTCCAGTGCCGCATTCAACAGGCAAGCCTGTATTTCTGAGCTGGGTGTAAAGCTCCCAACGTGTGGCATTCATCATAGCCGCATCTTTAAGCGGCTTTTTAGCTTGTTCTTGCACTTGAGGATAGCCAAATTCTGCTGCGGTAAGGTTATCTTTTTTTTGGTTGCATTTCTGGCAAGCTACCGTTAGGTTACTCACCCTGTCAGTACCTCCTCTTGACTTTGGC
>DYLQ01000072.1 GCA_020722015.1 Thermotoga sp.
AAGGAGTGAAATCGGATGATTCAATCTCGATTGGGAAAAGTCACAATAGTTGATGTCGCAAAAGCGGCTCACGTGTCCGTTTCAACGGTATCGAGGTATCTCAATTCAACGGCCCCGATAGCCGAAGACAAAAGGAAAAGCATAGCCAAAGCCATAAAAATGCTCAATTACAAACCATCAACATTTGCGAAGGCCATGAGATCGCAGATACTTTACAGCATCGGAATAATCGTGCCGGATCTCGGAGGCTATTACTACGGCGAAATAGTAAACGCGATGGTTACCTATGCGAGCAAAAAAGGGTATGAAACTGTCGTGAGCGTTACGAACAAAGTTGAAAATTGGGAAGAGATGACCTTCGATTTCTTCATGAGTCGAAGGTTTGACGGCATAATCGCATGCACACCGGATTTAGACAGTGTTCGAAAGCTCACGAAAATAGGCATTCCCATAATCGCAGTTGATTGGAGAGATCCGATAGGGGATCTCAACGTCACGGGCATCTCGATAGACAACGAAAAAGCAACCTTCACGATGATGAAGTATCTTTATTCGATGGGCCATAGAAAAATTTTGCTCATAACCGGCGGGAATAAATTTCAATCTTCCATCGACAGGACAAACGGTGTTCTCAAATTCAAAGAAAAAAACGACGACATCGAACTCCACATCTCCGAGGGTAACTTTTCAGATTTGGATACGGGATACGATCTGACCAAAAAATTCATAAAAGAAAATGGGAAAAAAGTTACGACCATCTTTGCGTTCAACGACATACTGGCCTTCGGGGTCATAAGTGCTTTAAACGATCTTGGCATATCTGTGCCTGACGATATTTCGGTTGTCGGATTTGATAACACCTACATCTCGAAATATTCCATTCCGCCACTCACCACGATAGAACAGCCAAGAAGCGAACTTGGCCTTGCCGCAATAAAAAATCTCATAAACAGGTTTGAGTCTGTCGGATCGAAGGTAAGCTATAACATCGTAATTCCTTTTAAATTCATCGAAAGAAGTTCGGTAAAAAAATTGATATGAGGGAGTGATAAGATGAAATGGGTAATCGTTTCTGTGATGATCCTTGCGTTTGCGGTAGTTGGATTTTCTGCAAACCTTTCGATCACCGTCAACACGGCGGCAGAAATCGTTACGTTGCCACAAACTGCCTTTGGGCTTAATGCAGCCGCATGGGATTGGCATCTTTTAGATCCTGTGATTCCGCATTTGCTCGAGAATTTAAACGTTAAAGTTTTAAGATTTCCGGGCGGAAGCTTTTCCGACATGTACGACTGGGAAACAAACTCAACCGTTCCTGGTCAAAACTTTCCTTATGTGGATCCGAAAAATGATTTCAACAACTTCATGAAACTTGTAAATGGAATAGGAGCGCAAGCGCTTATAACGGTCAATTACGGAACGGATTTTTCCGGCAAAGCCGGCGGAAAGCCAAGTGAAGCAGCCGCATGGGTTAAGTACGCCAATATCGATCACAACTACAACGTTAAATATTGGGAAATAGGAAACGAAGTGTACGGAAATGGCTCGTATGGTGCCAATTGGGAAACGGATCTTCACTCTGCAAAGGGCCCACAAGCCTACGCCGAAAATTTCATCGAATTTGCAAAGGCGATGAAGGCAGTCGATCCGAACATAAAGATCGGTGCAGTTTTAACCTGTCCTTACAATTGGCCATGGGGACAAAGTCCCGACTGGAACAAAGTGGTTTTGCAAACTGCCGGGAATTACATCGATTTTGTCATAGTTCATTGGTATGCTCAAAATCCAGGAAATGAATCTGACAGCGGTTTGTTGTCTTCGACAAATCAAATACCCGGTATGCTCGCACGTCTTAAGCAGGAAGTCAGAGATTACGCGGGCGCCAACGCCGATCACATTCAAATTTTTGTCACAGAGACCAATTCCGTTTCTTACAATCCAGGAAAGCAAACTACAAGCCTTGTCAACGCACTCTTTTTGGTAAACGATTACATGGGTTGGCTTACCGGAGGAGTTGAAAACGTCGATTGGTGGACGCTTCATAACAACGCCCTAACGAATGACAATAACAGTGACAAACTTTACGGGAATACGAATTACGGAGATTACGGTTTACTTTCTAACAATTCCAATTTTGGTACCTCAACCGTTGAGCCTCCAAACAACACGCCATTTCCGGATTATTTCGGCTACGAGATGCTCAAATATCTTGCCAAGCCGAATGACACGATAGTGGGAAGTTTTTCTGATCAAAAACTCGTCGATGTCTATGCGGTAAAACATACAAACGGAGATCTCGCCGTCATGATCGTCAACACGGATCCGTCTGCATCTTACGACGTCAACATGAACCTTATGGGATTCAGACCCGAAGACAGCGCTAAGGAATATATTTATGGCATGGGAAACGGAATCGGTGGAGCAATGGAATCGATTTTAAGCAAAACCGTACAACTTTCAGCGCCGATAGAAGTTGCACCTTATTCCATAAATGTGATAGTCATGAAACCTCAGCATATTGCGAAGATCGTAGGGCCTGAAGTAATGCAGAATACAACCATTTCAAGTACGACCCTTACTCCCGGCCAGACCGAAAAGATAGAAACGACCTTCACGAACAAATTTGGGAACATATCAAATGGTGTAATAGAGATGGAAATATACAATTCCTCTGGCAATATGGTGGGTCGACATACCGTTGAGCATGTGACATTAGGTCCGAATCAATCTTACAAAACCACGTGGAACTGGACGGCTCCGAACGCAGTCGATGTCTACACGGTGAAATCCTTTGTTTTTGACAAAGACATGCTAAACGTATTTTCATCTTCCAACGACGTCGCTCAATTTACGGTTGCCGTTCCTCCTGCGCCGACCTTTTCCGTAACCGGCACAGTGACTCCTAACGAAGTGAATGCCGAAGGTAAAGTTGAAATATCCGTTACAGTTACAAACACATCTGCGCTTGGCTATTTAAACAACGGTATAGTAGATGTTGAAGTGCACAACGCGGCAAACCAGAAAATATGGCAGCAGTTCGATCAAAATGCAAATCTTTCTCCATCTCAATCCATGACGCTGAATTACGAATTCACAGCCCCCGCAACGTCAGGCGTGTATTCGTTACAGGTTGGAATTTTCAGTGGCGGCTGGGGAACGAATTACGCATGGAATTCGGATGTGGCAAAGATAAATGTCAAATA
>DYLQ01000073.1 GCA_020722015.1 Thermotoga sp.
GGATAACGTAGGCCATGTTACAAGCCTTAGGCTGGTCATAGCGCGGTTACAAGCCACTTGGTTTTAACCATGCATGACGGTCTATGACCTACTTCAATATTGAACAATTCATTTTAGAATATTTTTGTTTTGAATTATTTAATTTTACATTAAAAGATTGTGAAGCATAGATAATTAGAGATATTTTTGGTAATTATGAGAAAAAATAAGCATTTATCTTTTAAAGTGCAAAAATCACTTAATTTAAGTGAAAATTGCCTAAAATCGAATTTGCACAGTTTGAAATTGATGTTGTAGAATGTTTTCGGTATCGATACCGGTATCGATTAGGAGGATTATAATGGGTTACGTGACTGTTAAAGATATAGCGAAAGCTGCAGGTGTTTCCACAAATACAGTCTCCCGTGCTTTGAATGGGAAACCAGATGTAAATGCAGAAACCAAACAAAAAATTATAGAAGTTTCCCATAAACTTGGGTATGTTTCGAATAGATCGGCTTTATCTCTTAAGAGGCAAAAAAGTTACATAGTAGGTGTAGTGACAGAAGATAACGCCAACCCTTTTTGGGCTGAGGTTTTGAAAGGTGTTGAAGCAACGGCAAAGAATTACGGTTACCATATCATAATTGCGAACACATCCAGAAATTACGAAACTGAATCTGAAGATATAAAGATGATGCTTGAAAGGCGTGTCGATGGACTTTTGATTTCACCGGTTCAAGAAAAATATGACGATCTTTTTAAATTAAAAAAGTATGACGTTCCATTCGTGATAATGGGAAGACGTGTTGAAGAGATCGATGTGCCTATGGTTTATGATGACGGTGTAAGAGGTGGGCGTATCGTCACCGATTATCTGATCGAAAAGGGATGCAAGAATATAGCCTTTGTTGGTGCACAGCCTTACAACACGGCATCATCTGAGAGATGCAAAGGATACCGCGAAGCATTGAAAGAGCATGGAATGATCGTCAATGACAGTTTTATAAAAACAGGCGGAATTGAGATAAATGGTGGTTATTCTTCTGTTATGGAACTCGTTGAAGATCATGTTGATTTCGACGGCATCTTCGTTTACAACGATTTGATGGCTCTGGGAGTTATAAAGGCTTTGAAGGAGTTAAAAATACGTGTACCTGAGGATGTCAAAGTAGTTGGGTATGATGATATATCTTACGCATCCTTTATATCTCCGGCACTCACAACGATGAGAATGAAAAAGTTTGAAATAGGCGAGATTGCCTTTAAACTTCTCCTTGATTCAAATGGACAAAATAAAGATAAAATTGTGCTTCATTCAGATCTCATAATAAGAGAAAGTGCATGAAAAATAGATTGGAGTGATAGATGTGGAAAAGAAACCTAAGATCGGATTAATTGGAATTATGCAGGAACTTTACGATGATATGCTTCCCGGCATCACCGAAAAGCAAACAAACTACGCAAAAGACGTTGCAAAACAGTTGAGTAACGTTGCAGATGTTGTTTTCAAGACGCCGGCACGCGTCAGAGATGACATAGAAAAACAGGTAAAAGAGTTCAACGACTCGGATGTTGACGGCATAATGATCGTTATGCTCACGTACAGTCCCGGAATGAGACTCGTAAGGGCATTTCAGGATAACCATCTTCCTGTTTTACTTGCCAACATTCAGCCGGTGCCAAATGTTGCGAAGGAATGGGACATGGGAGATCTCACATACAACCAGGGTGTTCACGGTGCTCAGGACAATGCAAATGCTTTACTCCGGAACGGTGTCAATTTCACCGTCATAACGGATGATTGGAAATCGGAAACCTTCAAATCCGCATTTTTGGACTGGGCAAAGGCTGCCCAAACAGTTACCAAATTGAGAAAAATGAAAGTCGCCGTATTCGGTCAGATGCCAGGCATGGGAGATATAACCGTCGATTCATCCGCGTTTTTGAGAAAGATAGGCTCTCAAATAATTCACGAGAGTCTTGGATCCGTTTATGAGATCTTCGAGAAAGTTTCAAAACAAGAGTTAGACGATCTCATAGAAAAGCAAAAAACATATTTTCAAATAGATCCGAAACTCAAAAAGGAAGATCACGAATACGCTGCAAAATTCGAAATTGCCATAAAGAAATTTTTAGAGACCAAGGGATACGAAGCGTTCAGCATATACTTTCAGGCAGTTGCGGATGATGGAAGATTCAGGCAACTTCCGATGATGGCCGCTTCTGATTTACTGGCAGAAGGCTACGGTTACGGGGCCGAAGGAGACGCATGCGCCGCAACGCTTGTTGCAGCCGGTCATACGTTGATTGGAGATGCACACTTTACGGAAATGTATGCAATGGACTTCAAAAGAAATTCAATACTCATGAGCCATATGGGAGAAGGTAACTGGAAGGTCGCAAGGAAAGACAGGCCGATAAAGCTCATCGACAGACCTCTCGGAATAGGCGGACTCGAAAATCCTCCGACCGTTCTGTTCAGCGCTCAGCCCGGATCTGCAACGATAGCATCTTTGGTAAGCCTCGAAGGGGAGAAGTTCAGACTTGTGATATCGAAAGGCGACGTACTCGATACAGAAGAGATGCCCCACGTTGAAATGCCGTATTTTCATTTCAAACCGGAAACAGGCGTGAGAAATGCTTTAAACGGCTGGCTTAAAAATGGCGGGACCCATCACGAATGTTTAAATCTCGGAGATCAGACAAGAAAATGGAAATTGCTTTGCGAAATGCTTGGAATTGAGTACGTGGAGGTTTGATGCTTTTGAAAAAAGAAACTGAATCGAAAAAGGCAAAACTCATCTTGGACAAAGATTACAGAATAGGGAAGGTGGACAAACGTCTTTTTGGATCATTCATAGAGCATCTCGGGAGAGCCGTTTACGATGGGATATATGAGCCGGATCATCCTTTAGCAGGCAAGGATGGATTTAGAAAAGACGTCATAGCACTCGTAAAAGAATTAAATGTCCCGATTGTCAGATATCCGGGAGGAAACTTTGTGTCGGGCTATAACTGGGAAGACGGCATCGGTCCACGCAGTAAAAGGCCGAAAAAGCTCGATTTGGCCTGGCATTCAACCGAGACAAATCAGGTAGGTTTGAATGAATTTGTCGAATGGGCAAAAAAGGTCATAGACCGCCATGGTTAAAACCATGCGGCTTGTAACCGCGCTATGACCAGCCTAAGGCTTGTAACA